>JAFPVA010000204.1 GCA_017413105.1 Butyrivibrio sp.
TACTTCGAATCCGCAATCAAAGAGCTTTTTCTCCAGTTCCTTGGGTTCCATGTCTATATCAACAAAATCTTTAAGCCAACTTAAAGGTACTAACATTTTTATCTTCCTCCCGATTTATTCGTAGTGATCAATCTGCTTAAGAACATCAAGATCTGACTCATACATAAGCTTAATGTTGTTGATGCCGTATTTAAGCATTGTTGCACGCTCAATACCGATACCAAAAGCAAATCCGCTGTACTCTTCAGAATCAATTCCGCAGTTCTCTAAAACCTTTTTGTTTACAACACCGGCACCAAGAACCTCGATCCAGCCCGTACCTTTGCAAAGGTTACATCCCTTTCCACCGCAGGCAAAACAGCTGCAGTCAACCTCTACTGAAGGCTCTGTGAACGGGAAGTATGACGGACGAAGTCTTGTTGTAGTTCCCTCACCGAAGATCTTCTGGGCAAAGAGCTCAAGAGCGCCCTTAAGATCACAGAGAGTGATATTCTTATCAACTACAAGACCTTCCATCTGCCAGAACATTGGTGAATGTGTAGCATCATCATCTGAACGGAAAACTCTGCCCGGTGATAAAATCTTGATCGGGGGCTTCTTGTTCTCCATAACATGAATCTGTCCTGCTGATGTCTGTGTTCTCAAAAGGAACTCAGGACTAAGATAGAATGTATCCTGCATATCTCTTGCAGGGTGATCCTTAGGAGTATTAAGAGCAGTAAAATTGTAATAATCGTTCTCAATCTCTGCACCTTCATAAATCTCAAAGCCCATTCCGGCAAAAATATCTATAAGAGTTTCCTTCATCTGTGTTACCGGATGAAGATTCCCTGTATAACGAATCTTGGCAGGCATTGTAACATCCTGCTTCTCTTTCTCGTATCTAAGCTGAAGCTCTTTTGCCTTCATCTTCTTATCAAGTTCCTCGAACTGATCAAGAGCCCACTGCTTAAGTTCATTTACATTCTTACCAAAATCAGCTCTCTCCTCTGCAGGGATGTTCTTCATCTCCTTCATAAGTGCGCTGATCTTGCCGTTCTTGTTGTCCAAAAAGCTCTTTCTAAGTTCATAAACAAGCTTAGAACTGTCCAGCTTCTCAGAATTTGCCTTGATTTCTTCACGAATCGCTTCAATTTGCTGACGTAATGCGCTGTTTTCCAAATCTTTTTCCTCCTAATCATGTGCATTTGCGTGAAGCAGACTCGAAAACGCTTCACACGCATAAAAAAATCCCTTGTATAGTTTATAAACTACACAAGGGACGAAATCTCTTTTCCGCGGTACCACCCATGTTCCTGTTAGAATAAATAATTATATCTCTGCAGGCTCTCATTTAATCCGTAACGAGGATCAACGTTCCAAACTACAAGCACCAATAAATCAAACACATAATAAGTGCCTTCCCTTGGAATACTCAGGTGCGAAATTTCCAATCAGCTTTTCCTTTGGAGCTCTCAGCCAGCGACTCCAATTCTCTTTAAGGCTTTAGCAGATCTTGTCGGGGCAAGCCCCACACCATCAATGTATCTGTCTTTTTTATTACCCTATTCTATTTTGAGTATTAAAAAAAGTCAAGTCCGATTTAATTATCTCTTGTTTAAAACATGCTTTGATGCTAGACTAATTTCAATTGTTTTCAGAAAGGAGATATAAATGAGAATAGCTGTAACTTATGATAATGGTGAAGTGTTTCAGCACTTTGGGCATACAGAAAAGTTTAAAGTCTATGAAGTAGAGGATGGAGAAGTTATTTCCTCAGAAATAATTGATTCAAACGGAAGCGGACACGGTGCTCTTGCCGGGCTTCTTGCCGGAAAGTCTATTGATGTGCTTATCTGCGGAGGAATAGGCGGTGGCGCAAAGGCTGCACTTGAAGAAAACGGTATTGAAATGTGTGCCGGAGCATCCGGAAACACTGATGATGTGGTTGAAGCCTATCTTAAGGGCGAGCTTATAGATTCAGGCGTCAACTGCGATCATCACGGCGAAGGCCATACCTGCGGAGACCACGAAGATGGCTCCCACTGTGGTCATCATGAGGATGAAGCAGATTCCTGCGGCAATTACGGAGAAAACGACGAGGAAGGCTGCGCAGGCTGTGGAAGTGATGAAAAATCCGGCTGCGGCGGTGGCTGTGGCGGCTGCCATGGTTGCCACTATGAACCTGATTTTGAAGGTCCCAATGTTGGAAAAACTGTTCGTGCACACTATAAGGGCACTTTCAACGATGGAACTCAATTTGACTCCTCCTATGACAGAGGAGAGCCTCTTGAATTTGTTTGCGGTGCAGGCATGATGATCCATGGCTTTGACAAGGCAGTAGCAACAATGGCGGTTGGAGACGTAATTGATATTCATCTTGCTCCTTCAGAAGCTTATGGAGAGCATGATCCGGCAGCCATCGTTTCAATGAAGATATCTGAGCTCCCCGGCTCTGAAGACCTCACTGTAGATCAGCAGGTTTACCTTCAGGATTATTACGGAAGACCAATTCCTGTTAAGGTTATCGCCAAGGATGCTGAGAATATCACTTTTGACGCCAACCATGAGATGGCAGGAAAAGAGCTGAATTTCAAGATTGAGCTTGTAGAAGTACTCTGATTTTCCGCTCTGACTGAGCAGGTTATAGAAAATTCAGAAGAAAGAAATTAAAAACAGTAGGCAGTTCATATACGAATTGCCTACTGTTTTATTTTGCTTACAGATGCTGGTCTCTCTCTATTTTGTCATAATGCTTCAAAAGCCATGGCTCAATAGCAGCCGTCAGCTTCATATCAAGATTAAAGAAATATACTGTAAATGTAACTCCAAAGAATACTGCCAGTATAATTGCTATCACTTTTAAAACATGTAAAAAAACGTTCATTTTCTCCTCCAAAACTTTAGACTGATTACCAGGATTTATCATCCGGAAGAACTTCAAGCGACGGATCTAAAGGCTCCTCCTGCATTACTGTACGCATAAAGGAATTGATCTGATCACGAACTCCCTGCCTTGAAATAATTCTTGGGTCAAAAAGATCATGTGAAACCCAAACAAGCGGAATATTGTGCTCTCTGGCCTTTTCCTCAAAAAGTCCGTGCATTCCATCAAGAGCCTTACAACTCATGTGCTCCCAGAGGATGACCATATCTGCGTTGAACATCTCAACAAATTCCCACAGCTCATCCAAAAGAACCTTATAGCCTCCGTGGGTTCTGTTTCTCATGATCATGTTTTCAGTAAGCCATGCCATATCATAAATAGCCTGCTCTCTGTTCTCCGGCGTATCCTCGGTCACCAGCTCTTTTGTGGAAACCATTGAAAGCATATCCGTAAGAGGAACAATTCCCCAACAGTTAAGAAGCCATACCAAAAAATCCATATAATAATGAGACTGTACGCCCCAGACAATAGCTCTGTGTCGGTACTCCTTGGCTGCCATTTTTTTCTTGGCATAGGCCTGTCTTGCAAGCTTTGTTATCTTTCTGTCGGCCTTTTCAAATGCAGCAACTCTGCCGCAGATAGCCATGTAATTGGTCTCAGTGTAAAGAGCCAGATTTGAACCAAATACCTGCGGATATGGAGTACGGTTCATTTCCAGCCATTCCAATCGGCACTTCGTAGCATAATTCACGCGCTTCGCGCATTCAAAATATGCCTTCCAATCCCATTTAACTCCTGTATGCTTCTCCACAAAGGCAATGGCGTTTCTAATCTCCTGAGCTGCATATTCCTGTACGTCATCCTCTCTGTGACGAAGAGGTGCTGCCAGCTGAAATACCGGAATTCCGTCCTCATGCTCAAGACGCTGCGAAATAACACCATTTCCCAAAAGAGATCCGTCACAGGTAGTATTACACTGAATTGCACAGGCACCCAAAATAGGAGCATCATCGTCAATTGATACTCCGGCCTCTGCCTCCGGCATAGGACATACATCGCCTGCCAGGCCAAATTCCTGAGCCACATCAATATAGTGGCAGGCAGCGTACTGATTGAGCAGAACCGATACGTAAGTTGACGGAGTCTCACGGGACAATACTTTCAGTGTCGGAAATCCCATCATTACCGCAGTCATCTCATTTTCGTCTACTAATACTACTTTGTCGGAAAACTTTTTATCATTGCCAATCCTTCTATCTCCTCTGAAAAGAGAATCCAGAAGCTTTGCCACGTCATCAATGACAAGATCCTGCTCCTCATGGCAGATGCGAAGATACTCCCCGCGAAGACCCTGAGTGTGTCTATCTACCATCATGGGAACAGCCAGATAATTGGCCATCCAGCGATAGCGGAACATAGCCTTAACATTCCTTGGCTTCATGACAAATTTACCCAGCGTCATCATGATCTTAAGCCATCTGGAGTAGTCGTACATCGTATCCACTACTCCTCTCCACTCACGGCGGGTTCTGACCTTGGATCCTTCCTTATAAAAATCGCCGAATCTGTCGGCTCCAACCTGCTTAGCCATTTGCTACCCCCTTTTGAATCTTCTTTATCTCGATGCTCTCGACAAAAGCCTGAACTCTTGTCTGCATCTGCCCGGAAGTACCAATAGCGTATGGACGGTCAACTGCAAGAACCGGGTAACCATATTTGTTTCTAAGAATCTGCGCTCCCATCATTTTCTCATAGGCCCAGGGATCGCAGAATTTCATCTGTTCATATATAATACCGTCAGCCTTATATTCTTTTGCCAGCTCATCCACATAGGCTCTTCTATGATCCATCTTATCGGTATTCATGAACCTTGGGCATTCCCCCTTGTTCATATAGGCCCTGCAGATCTGTGTAAGAGCATCCTCATCGTCATTTAGCTCAATGGGATTTCTGCCCGGAAGTGAGCCATAGCAGAAACGATCAGCACATACATAGGCACCTGAATCCTCAATAAGCTTGACAAAATCTGTGTCATCCACTTCAGATCCGGCCACGAGAACACGAGCTCTGAAACGATTCTTCTCATCCGGTTCACGAGACTTAAGCTCTTCAAGGGTTTCCTCTAGCTTATCCAGCAAAAGATACTTAGGTGACACGTATGTCGCAAGTGTTATGACATTGAATTCATAGCCTGTAATTCTCGGGTTTTCTTCCTTTCTGAAGTCCCCGATAGCTCGAATAAGTTCACAGGTCCTGTTAAACTCTTTAACTGCCTTTCTTATTGCTTCATCAGAAATATCAATTCCATACTTTTCATGCAGTGGTTTCAAAATATGGTTTTTACACTGAAGGACATAAAGATTAAGACCGTTGGCATCAGCCTTCATAGGAATTTCCATATACTCGAAAAAGAAATTCTCTTTTCCCTTACCCATGGTCTTAAGAAGTTCCATGTTCTCTATACAACGGTTCATCATGGAACATCCATCAGGGGTAATAATGCAATCTGCGAAATTATAGCCGCCCTCAATTGCACGCTCCAAAAGAGCCCTGCTATATTCGCAGAGGAAACTCGTCATATAATAAGTAGAAATATCAAGGGAACCTGTTCTTGGCGCCCGTAACCTTGCCGAGAAGCACCCCTCCAGATTAAGAAGCGGTTCCGGAGTGTTCTCGCATGTGTAAGCCACGCAGACCTTGCCATCTGCCTGGGCCTTCTGAACCAGCTCATTGTTTGCCTCAAGGAGCAGGTTTTCGAAGAAAATAAGATGCTTTAAATCCTTCACTATTTGTAATCTCCCAATACCTATAATATGTATAAATAGTCTAAATGATACATGCGATTATGTCAATTTATTGTGCATATTTCACATGTATTTGCTCAATTTTCACTCAATAGTTTCCATATAAAATCCAAAAACTTATCCAATCATAGCCTCAATATCCTCATAGCCAAGCACCTCCATCGGTTCAAAATCATCAGAATCCATATATTTATATAGACAAGATAAAAAAGCTTTAGTTTCCGGATATTGCTGTAAATCCTGAAGTCCCATGGATGAAATCATTATTTTCCCGTTGCCGCATTTAGCCTCTATGAGCTGAGCCATGGGACGAAGATAGGCGTAGCAGTCCATCTCTGTGATGATCGCATGCTTATATTCCGGCAAAACAAGCGCCCTCTGGGTTGCCATATGCCACCACTGACGATTTGTATAATATTCTGTGGGATAATCATTAAATATCGGGTGCTTAACATCAATCAATTGTCCCATGGCGCCTTCCTGGGCCGGGAACGTCCCTACGGACCAGAAATCCGTGGTATATTGGGCTTTGATCGAACTTGGCATTGCTTCTTTTGTAGAAGGAGGGGTCAGATACACTTTTCCTCCGCGTTCCAGAATCTCTTTTGCCTTTGCATCAAAACATTCCGTTTCATAAATACTATCCGGCCGTACCGGCTCTTTATCCATATAAACCCATATTGGATAAGTATTTGTACAGTCATATCCTTCGATTGAAAGAATAAGGTCAAATCTAGTGTTCCTGCTGACATTATTGGTATCAATGCTGATCTTGCCGGCCAAAGTCAGCTCCCCTGCCTTATAACTTCTCTCATGACCTTCTTCACTCTGCTCCGGAACAATGCTCCCCTTCGCAAATTCTTCGCCCCTCATATCAACCAGCCGATATACGAGTTCTCCGCAGATGTCGTTTTTGCCATAGTTTGCAACCTTTACCTCTGCTTCTATAACTTCATTATTTGTATAGGTGTATTTTGGTAAAAGAGCCAGCACCAGCGCATCTTTAAAGAAAGCATGAAATCTGGAAGGCTCCGCAAAATCATAAGGTTTCTTCTGAAGATGGGTGTTAAGCATACCCACCAGGGCTGTACCCTGCCCCGGAAAGTCCTGAAGTCCCAAGAGCGAAATACCTGACATAGCTTTTGTCCTAAGTACCGCCTCAACCTCTTCTCTATAGGCCCAAAGCGCTATTTCACCGGTTGCACTGACACGGTTCTTCCACTCGCTTTCTGGTATACCAGGCTCAGCCACTTTCTTTTTTATCTGTGACAAATTGTCAGGCCTCGTCACACCTTTGAAATCTTCTATCTCATCAAAATCAGGCAAAATCTCATACTGTCCGACCTCAAAACCAAATACCGGCTTGCCATATTCTGTTCGTATTTCAGTTAAAGCGTCATCAAAATCTGCCTTCGCATTAGCCGGATTAGAATTGATGGGGCCTGTATTTCCCGACAGACGAAGTCTCTTATCCCTGAAAGCAGATGCAGTATAAAAATCGCTGTTTTCATCTGCTCCCCTGGCCCCATAGAAATTATTGGAGCCCCAGGCGTAAAGCCTTGTTTTATCAAGCCTCCGGGCGAGTTCTAAGAGCCTGTGCATCTCGTCAATGCCCTTTTCATCCGTATGAAGCTCATTGCCCCAGGAAAGCATTACAAATGATGGATGATTCCCATAGGTTTCCAAAATCTCCCTCATCTCTTTTTCATAATATTGCCTGCTTTCCTCTGTTCCGAAAGCATTTCTTGGGTTCCAATTGGAAAGTTCAGGCTGTATAAGGACTCCCAATTTGTCCGCAGCTTTAAAAGCCGCCTCCGGCGGGCACCAGGAATGAAATCTCAGGCAGTTTACGCCATAGGCTTTATAAGTGCCAACTATCTTTTCCCAGCTTCCCTCGTCCATTGGAGGATGCCCTGTTTCCGGGAAAAATCCGCAATTTGCTTCGCTCCTTAGAAAAATCCGGCGCCCGTTCAAAGTAAGTCTTCCCTCATTATCATAGGAAAAAGACCTGATTCCGAATTCAGCTTCAGCCCTTGAAAGAACAGTGTTTTCTGCATCCCCGCCATCCATCATAAGAACTTCTATTCTGTGCAGATTACCCTCATATTCATCCCATTTATTCTCGAAAGCTTCAACACTTAGCGGAATTTTAGGAAGACGGACAGAAAAAGAATTATCCTCCTCTTCAAGACCTCTGCCAATACCTTTAAACATGACTTCCTTTTCGAAGCACTCCCCTTTTATCTTAAGCGCAGCATTCTGAACATTCTTATCCAGGCTCATTTCAACACATATCTCAAGCTCTTTTCCCATGGGATAGACAAGAACGTTTGAAATGAAGCTCTGCTCTTTCTCCTCGACATAGATATCCCCGATAAGCCCATTCCAGTTAGTCTGTGACTCATCTGTCGCAGCTGATGAGAAAACAATGTCCTTATAGGGTAATCCCGGATAGGAATTGTCTGAGGTAAGCTCTATTTTGCTTCCTTTGTGCAGCTTTCCGGTAACCTCAAATCTATAGGGCGTGCTAAGAGTCCCTGAGATGCAGGCCACCTCCTCTTCGTCGATCTTAAGGCTAAGAACCCTGGATCTCTCCACTACCAGAAAATATCTCTTTCCCTCTTCGATTTCTTCTTTAAACTCCCAAACAAAATGTGCCGGGCCTTCGTAGATATAATTTCTTGTAAGTCTTGAAGTTATGACCCTGTTTTCCTGCATAGTTTCACTGAGTGTCTTATTTCTTTCCTCAACGTCAGGATGCCATGCCTTTGCTACAACGTCCGGCTCTCCTACCTTGTTCTCATCAAGAGTTCCCGGCAAAAGGACTTCAATCCCTGCCTGTTTATCTGTGAACAATCGCCAGATTCCGCCAAGATCAGTTCTCATATACTTTTCCTCCTATAACCAGCTGAAAGTCAGCCATTCACACACGTTTTTTGATATATTGATATATTTATTTTATATGTGATATTGTTTGTATATGTTATATATCAATATCCTCATCATTTTTTTCATCATTTTCTATGAATTTCAATTCATTAAGTCTTGCTGCCTCTGCAATGGCATCATCATAGCCCGTTAGGGCTGCAAATGGCGCAAATTGAGCCGCCCTGTTCTCTAATGGCATTGGTACATGATTTTTCGATTTGGGCCGGTCCTTATGAATGATATCTGAGTATCTCTCTATTCCCATGTCTTGAATCTAACCTTTCTTCTGATTCAGATTTTCACATAATTCATAGCTGGTTCGAAATTCCAGGCTTCAGTTTATGCTTTATGACCACCTATCTGATTGTTTCTGTCTCTTCCGGTTGCTCCTTCTTCAAAAGAAATTCCTTTTAAAATTGCATTTTTCCCGAATTTCTTTTGAATCTGCAAAGCAGCTTCCTGAAGCGCTTTCTCTTTTTCCAGCTTCTCCTTACGAAGTTTTTTCTCTTCTTCCTCCTTTTTGTAATCCACAAAAAGGCTCATCTGCTGAAAATTAGCGCTTTCTCTCTCCAGTTCTTTTGCCTGAGCTTCACTTATAACATGCAATGCTGCAACTCCGAGCCTTCTGACAAGAAGATCCGTATTCACGTGTTCATCGTAGATCTTTAAAGTTGCCTCTGTAATTAACTTTGAAAGACAGGTGAACTCGCCAATGTTCTCGCTTCCATGGGCATGTTCCGGCACCTCTCTGCCGTAGTAATCTCTATTTACTTTGCCCCTATACTTTCTTTTTATGTCGGGATTGGAAAGACTTTCTCTGTCATAGCCAACTGTAAGAACAATCTGGTCCGTGACCTGACCTGCATCCATAAGCTGCATAGCAAGAGCGTCAGCCATTTCAGCAACAACAATCCTGGCTTTATCCGCAGTATAAGCGCAGTGCAGCACCTGCCCCTGACTTATACTGTTATTGTCAGGCTTGTAGGCCTTTATATGCTCCATCGTGCAGGGTTCATACCCCCAGGCATGATCAATGAGCAGCTCCGCATTTATCCCAAAAGCCTTATATAAAAGCTCTTCATTGTGGAAATCTCTCTCATCCCCAAGACTGCACCTGGCAATATCCCCCATGGTATAAATACCCACTGACGCAAGCTTTTTTGTATATCCTCTACCAACTCTCCAGAAATCCGTTAATGGCACATGATCCCAGAGCTTTTCCCGATAACTCAGTTCATCCAGTTCGGCAATCCTAAGGCCATTTTCATCAGGAGTTGCATGTTTTGCCATAATATCCATGGCAACCTTGCATAGATAGAGGTTAGTTCCTACCCCCGCCGTGGCCGTTATTCCCGTGAGATTCCATACATCCTGCATCATCTGTGCCGCAAGCTGCCTCGGCGTCTTTCCATATATAGAAAGATATTTTGTCGCATCTATGAATACTTCATCGATACTATAAACATGGATGTCCTCAGGCGCCACGTACTTAAGATAAATCTTGTAGATCATTGTGCTGACTTCAATGTATCTCGCCATACGCGGTATGGCTGCAATAAAGGAAAGCTTCAGTGAAGGATCTTTTGACAATTCAATATCATCATCCGACTCCCCGGAAAATACCTGTCCCGGAGCATTTTTTTGCCGTAGTCTGTTTATTTCCTCAATTTTCTGCTCAACTTCAAAAAGCCTGGCTCTACCGGGAATCCCCAATTTCTTGAGGCTTGGTGATACTGCCAGGCAAATGGTTTTACTGGTTCTGCTTCTATCTGCCACTACCAGATTTGTAGTCAGCGGATCCCTATTTAGATCCCTGCACTCCACAGAAGCGTAAAATGACTTCAGATCAATTGCAATATAAGCGCTTTTCCTATCTGTATTCATGATATTATTATATCAGATACATAAAATTTCCAAAAACGCATTTTCTATTTGCCTACTATGTAAATATGTTTTATAATACTATATAATATCTTATATATTCCCCGGAAAAAGGAGCACCTATGTTTTCAACCAGAGGACGTTACGCAATAAGAGTAATGATAGATCTTGCACAACAAAACAGTGATGAATTTATACCTCTTAAGGACATTGCCGAAAGGCAGGATGTATCCAAAAAATATCTTGAGATCATAGCAAAAGAGATGGTCCTTGGCGGTCTTATTCAGGGCGCCAGCGGAAAGCACGGGGGATATAAGCTTGTTCGCAAGCCGGAAGAATACTCAATAGGAGAGATCATAGAACTCATGGAAGGCACTATGGCTCCTGTCGCATGCCTTGAAGATAACGCTACAGATTGCCCTAGAGCAGAAAAATGTAGAACCCTCTCCATGTGGAAAGAGTTCTACACACTTGAACGAGATTTCTTTTATGGAAAAAAACTATCTGATCTTATCTAATGTTTTCTTAACTGTTAGATAACTGTTTTATCAGGTCAATGGCTGCTGCAGAAGCTACATCACTGGTTCCAAATCCATGATAAGCATCCTCTACGGGAATAAGCTTAGCATCTGCCATGATTTTTGACGCTTTCTCCGAGCATGAAATCGGTACTATATCATCCTTTGTTCCATGAACTATAACAGTTTTTCCCTTAAAATTAGCCATTACCTTATATATATCGAAGGACAACAGGTCAGTAAAATATCTTCTACCAACTGTTACCCCCAAAAAGCTTACAGATGACGGAATCTGAAGAAAGCTTAAAAACAGTTTCATTGATCCATCATGAAGCACATAAGCCGGATAAAGAGCGATCAGCCCTTTAACATCGTTAGGTCTTGTTCCGGCAATATATGTAGCAACAAAGCCTCCTTGGCTCTCTCCCATGACAAACATTCTTGATTCATCAACATAATCCAAAGATCTTATACCATCAAAGACAATATTAAAATCAGCAGCTTCCGTAAGGACGGACATATCCAGCATACTTCCGTCACTCTTTACCTCTAATCCACCGCCAATAAAATCAAAGATGTAAGCTACTACGCCCTTTGTGGCCAAAACTTTGGCAAATTCTCTTGCATAGCCACAACTGGCATTAAATCCATGTGCAATTACTATCCCCGGAAACTTGCCATCTCCAGCAGGTCGATACAGCTCTCCGTAGATTTTTTTTCCATCTCTGCTGAACTCTTTGACCTCTGATGTCGTTTCCCAAAACTTTTCATCAACTTTTGTTTTAGCTGATGCCTGTCCGCTTCTTGCTGCGGAGCTTGAAGCGGAAGCATACATTTCATTTTTTACAGTAACCGTCGAGAATGCACTTGCACTATTTGCATGCTCCTCCATGACACCCTTGATCTTATAGAAAGCTTCTTTTGGCTCATAATTCTCGTCAAAGATACGGGAATTTGTTGTATCTCCTTCACGATAGTGATCAACCAGGCCAAATAAAGTAACGTTCGTTATGTTTGCAGGGCCGCCGCTCTGGGTATCCATTTCATAAAGAAGCTTGAAATACTGCTCGTATTTCTCAGCCTGCTTAAGGAACATGGAAGGAGTTTCTTTATCAACACCAACGGAAAGCTCGGTAACCTGAATCTCAAGCCCCAACTCAGAGAACTTCTTAATGGCATTTCTGATGTCCTGAATCGGCGGATAATCTATTCCCCAGTATCCCTGCATTCCAATTCCGTCAATCAGACCCTTTTCTTTGAGGGAATTGCAAAGAGTATAGATTCCATCAGTCTTAGGTGCCTGATATGTATTGTAGTCGTTGTAGAAAAGCTTAACATCGTCTGCCACGTATTTTCTCGCATAGGTGAAAGCCATCTCTACATAATCAGGACCAATTGTATCGTACCAGGGATTGGGATCCTGACCGCACTTGGTTCTGCACTGGAATTCGCTGTCAGGATCAGCACTTTCCGGATCTACAGCCTCATTTACAACATCCCAGCAGTATATAACCCCGGGATACTCTTCCTGAACATGTGTAAGGAGCTGTCTTATGTAACTCTCCATTCTGGAAAGCATTGTCTCTTTGTCGACATATTCGCCATCATCTGTGTAGCCCTCCCTGAAAAACCATCCGGGAGCCTGTGTATGCCACACAAGAGTATGTCCGCGCATCTTCATATCGTTTTCCTGACACCATTTCAGGGTAGGATCAATTGACATAAAGTTAAGCGCCGGCTCTTCATTGCCATTCTTCAGATTATCCTGTGATCCAAACTGATCCAGGATATAGCAACTCTTCATGAGATTGGTCATGGTACAGCTGTTAAAATGCTTTTTGGATAATTCCATATATTGTGGGATATTCAGGGTCTGATTCTGGAGTGTGCTTCCGTTAATACCTACCCCGAGAGTAAAATACTCGCTGCAAAGATCCTTGAGCGCAACGTCATCTTCCACTGCCTCTTCTGCGACCTCTTCAGCTTTCTCTTCAGCAGAAGTTTCTTCTGAAACTGAGCTTTCCGCTACAGCTTCAACGGATGCTTCTTCGGCTACCACTTCTGTGGCATTCTCACTGCCCTGAGTCCCCAGCTCGGGAGCAGTCTGCTTGCCGCATCCGCATAGCAGAGCCAGTACAAGCGCTCCGCATAATATTCTCTTTCTTTTCATATAAGCCTCCAACAAATACTTTTAGCATAAATACTATACAGTCGTGAGGCATATTTTTCTACTATTTTCTTGCTAATTTCTATTTATTTTGCAATTATCTGTGATATAGTATTTTTATACTTTGACGTTTTAGTGTGAAAAAGAGTCTACGGGAGGAAAAAAATGTTTGCAAATTCTTTTTGGGCGCTGCTTCCGGCAATCATCGCCATTGCTCTTGCGCTTATCACCAAGGAAGTCTACTCATCACTATTCATCGGTATCGTAGTTGGTGGACTTCTCTATTCCTCATTCAGTTTCGAGGGAACTATCCAGCACGTATTTGTTGATGGAATGATCGGTCAGCTGTCGGATGGCTGGAATGTGGGAATTCTTATATTCCTTGTTATCTTAGGTTGTATGGTAATGCTCATGAACAGAGCGGGAGGCTCAGCCGCATTCGGCCGTTGGGCTGTAGCCCATGTTAAAACCAAGACCGGAGCACAGATAGCTACCATTGTTCTGGGCGTACTTATTTTTATCGATGATTATTTTAACTGTCTCACCGTTGGCTCAGTTATGAGACCTCTTACAGACAAGCACAAAATCTCAAGAGAAAAGCTCGCATATCTTATCGATGCCACAGCAGCTCCTGTCTGCATCATAGCTCCTATTTCATCCTGGGCAGCTGCAGTTACGGGCTTTGTTGATGGCGCAAATGGTCTCACACTCTTTGTAAGAGCAATCCCTTACAATTTCTATGCACTGCTTACAATCGTAATGATGCTTACATTGTCCTATTCGCATTTTGATTACGGTCCAATGAAGCTTGCAGAGCTTAACAGCAAAGTAAACGGCAATGAAAAGTTTAAGGATAGCCACTCCAGTATTACCGGAGCCGAGGATCAGCCTACTCCTCCCGTATCAACCAAGGGAAAAGTGATCCACCTGGTTCTTCCTATAGTTACTCTTATAATCTGCTGTATTATCGGAATGATCTATACCGGCGGATTCTTTGAAGGCGAGAACTTTATAGATGCATTTTCAAATTCAGACGCATCTGTAGGTCTTGTATTTGGTTCCGTTGTTGCCCTGATAATTACAATAATATTCTATCTGCTTACTAGAGTTCTGAGCTTTAATGAATGTATGAATGCCATCCCTGAAGGTTTTAAGAGCATGGTTCCTGCTATTCTGGTCCTTACCTTTGCCTGGACCCTGAAGGCTATGACAGATTCCCTTGGTGCAAAAGACTATGTTGCCGGCCTTGTAGAACAGTTTGTAGGAAGTAACGCTCTCATGAGCATCCTTCCTGCAGTGATCTTCCTGGTAGCTATTTTCCTTGCTTTTGCTACAGGTACAAGCTGGGGAACTTTTGGAATCCTTATCCCTATCGTTGTAAGTGTATTTGGCGCAGATCTTTCCAATGAACTTATGATCATATCAATCTCAGCCTGCATGGCAGGCGCTGTCTGCGGAGACCACTGTTCTCCTATTTCAGATACGACCATCATGGCCAGCGCCGGCGCAGAGTGCGATCACATCAAGCACGTATCCACTCAGCTTCCATACGCCATGACAGCAGCTGCAGTATCATTCGTAGCATACATATTTGCAGGCTTTATCAGGAACTGGTTTATATGCCTGCCTCTTGGCATCGTATTGATGATAGCAACTATCTTTGTCATCAAGAAAAGCCCGCTTGCCAAAAACGCATGATAATCTTATAGGCTAGTAAAAAACGCAGGTCTATCCTTTTTAGATAGATCTGCATTTTTTAATCTAATAAATATCTGTTGTGATTTTATTTTACTACATCCGCCAAAAGGCGAGTCCAAACACTATTTTCTTATATCAAAAACTGAACTTTAGCTGCGCATCATTTCTGTAATATACAGGCAAAATCTCAATTGGCGCATCAGCCACGATTTCCTGTCCGCCCTCAAAAGTCTCTCCGGTAAAGGCATTTGTCCAACTGCAGCCCTTTGGCAGATATACATTTCGCTGAACCTGTCCCTTATGACAAACCGGAGCAATCAGAAGATTTCCTCCAAACATGAACTCATCTCTCACTTCCCAAGTCCTTTCGTCCTCCGGAAACTGGTAAAAGAGCCCTCGCATAACAGGTGCTCCTGTCTCAGAGGCTTCCTTCATCAGAGATCTGGTGTAATCTCTAAGACTCTCCCGAATAGAGATAAAGCGTTTCATGATCTCATAGTTTTCCTCACCAAAGCTCCAAATCTCATTATCTGCTCCTGTGACCTCACGAACCTCTCCGGCTTTGTTGATTATATCCGTGTGCGGAACTCTGCTTCCGTGCATTCTCATAACCGGACAGAAAGCACCAAACTGGAACCATCTTATAAGAAGTTCCTTAAACTCATCCGTTCTCACATCACCGCCGTGAAATCCGCCAATATCCGTAGTCCACCATGGAATTCCGGCAATTCCCATCTGAATGCCGGCAACTATCTGCTTCCTGAAATCTTCCCAGTTCGACATGATATCGCCGGACCAGACCAAAGTTCCGTACTTCTGACTTCCAACCCAGGCACAGCGAATAAGATTTACTACCTTGTCCTGGCCATTTTCTCTTTGGCCCTCGTAAAAGAGCTTTGCATACTCTCTGGGATAAATATTTCCAATCTCCATTACGCTGCCGTCATGGTAATGATAGTTCTCATAATCGTATCCGGTAAATTCAGGCTCTGCCTCGTCAAGCCAAAAGGTGTTGATCCCCAGATCTCCATAATTCTTCTTGATCTTTTCCCAGACATATTTCCTGGTTCTTGGATTTGTTGCATCAAGAAACAGATTGTCACCATGGAATACCATCTGCACATCCACGCCGGATCTGCTTTTTACAAGAAGTCCCTGCTGCTTCATTTCGAGGAAATTCTCACTCCTGACATCAACCTGGGGCCAGACAGATACCATACACTCTATTCCCATTTCCTTGAGCTCATCTATCATTGCCTTTGGATCCGGGAAATACTCCTCATCGAACCTCCAATCACCGCATCTTGGCCAGTGATAGTAATCAATTACGATAACATCGATGTGAATACCTCTGTTATGGTACTCTCTGGCAACATCAAGTACCTGTTGCTGATTATAGTAGCGGAGTTTACACTGCCAGTAGCCAAGGCCAAATTCCGGCATCATGGGTGCTCTTCCTGTGACCTCCGTGTAGTTGTATACAATCTCTGCAGGGGTATCCCCTAAGGTAATCCAATAGTCCAATTGTCTGCTCTCTTCAGCCACCCATTCTGTGGTATCCAGCCCAAAATGTACTTCTCCGATAGCAGGATTATGCCACAAAAAACCATATCCTTTATCAGATAAAACAAAGGGAATGCTGGCCTGAGAGTTCCTGTGGGCTAGTTCCAGATTACAGCCCTTTAAATTCATGGTCTCTGTCTGATATTGCCCCATTCCAAAGAGTTTCTCATCCGGGTCTGAAACAAAACGTGATCTTATCTTATATACATCGCCACCAATTCTCTTATATACCCTTGCCTTAAGAGCCAAAGCATTGCCGTGAGGAATCTCTTTAAGAAGAACCTTTCCTGTCTTATTATCCAAAAAAGTAATCTGAAGAGTGTTGCCCCAAGGCTGCACATAGCAATCAGCCGTTATTCTTCCATTGCTGATGGATGCCCGGCGTCCGGGATCAGTTACATCCCATATATCTCTATCTTTATCACTCTCATGTATTGTTACCTTGACATCATGAGCACTTCTGTCAGGTTCAAGAAGCGCCGGACTATAGTCCACGATTTCGCCTAAAAACACCGCACGTACCCTGAAGCTGTTTTTCCCCCAGGCTTCTATTTTTAATGTTTCTCCATTTTCCCTGAAAATAAGACCATCATTTTCTATAGCAAAAAATTGCATATTTAACCCCCATTAAACGGTGTATTTCCAATAGATTCCGTAGCTCTCTGTGTACTGGTTGAAATGAGTAGTAAAAACAAGCGGCTTTGAGACGCCGAAAAGATCAAATTCACAGGAATCAGCCCTCTTTACCAGATATTTATCAATGTTTTCAATAAAGGCTCCTACTGATTTTTCCCCTGTGATATTAAGTGTATCACTATCCACTGCCTTTTCTGCAGCTACACTGACCCTTACACCGTGATACTTTTCTTTCATCTTGACATTGCCAAGTCTTGCAGAAAGCACATAAGGGCCATAGCAAAAGGCATAGGTATCAGGTCCATCAGGAAGATTCCAGCAGCTGATTCCCATGGGAAGTGTTATTTCAAGTACAGCTTCCCCGGAATTCCCGGAGATGATTGAAAGATCTGCGGCAGTAATCTCAAGGAACTTATCACCGCATCCGGCTTCAAACCTCATGTCTCCTGCCTTAACGATCATTTTCCCCTTTATCCAGGTTGGAACCCTAAGTAAAAGACTGTCCCGAACCCCTTTACCATCCTTAGAAATTACTTTTATCTTTACCTTATCAGATTCTGTAAAATCACACTCCTGCACCAGTTTGTAGTCCTTGTTTTCATACTCTGATGCCAGATACATAGATACTAATAATTTCCCCGGAGTCGTAAAATAAATACCTCTTTGAAGCTTTGTGAAATTCTCATAGCCCGTTCCTGTACAGCACCAGAAATTGCCATCCAGAGTGTTGAACACCTTCTGGTACCCGGTTGCCATAGGCTGGAAATAGGTTGTAAAGCCCGTGTCATGGTTCTGTGATGCCATAATGGCATTTATAAGGGTATTCTCTGCATAATCCAGATATTTCTTATTTCCTGTCACTGCAAACAATCTTCTCGAGAATTTCAGCATATTGTGAGTATTGCAGGTTTCATTATTTACATTTGTTCTCTCTGCATCCAGCACATTATCTTCGCCAAAATGCTCGTTTTCACTGTTTCCTCCGGTGACATAGGTATGCTTTCCAACCACCATTTCCCAGAAGCTTTCTGCATAAGCAAGATATTTTTCCTCTGTTCTATCCACTTCATATCTTGCAAGAGCACCGATGAACTTAGGGATTGTGGTGTTTGCATGAGTGTTATTCATCGCATTTTTTTCGCCGGACAAAACCTTCTCAAAGAGCGCAACCTCATCAAATCTGTGGGCAGCGGATTTTATCCTTTCAGGATCTGCATAAGCCCTCTTATCTCCGCTCTTTTTAAGATAACTGTTGATATCGTATAATTCATACAGACAGTCGTTCATTCCACCATATTCGATACTGAGTACGGTCTTGTTTGTCTCCTCAGACCAGCTCTCTGTACGCTTAATGATCCATTCTGCAAGGCTATTATCGACTTCCAGCGCCTTGTCACTGCCAGCCAGGGCAAATGCCGCATTAAGGCCGGTTACAATCTTGTGCATTGTATACCACGGCACCCATGCCTCAGTAAAAAGATTGGAAAGCCCTTTCTCCACATTATCGAACTGCTGCGCAGGATTATCAGTAAACTCCTTTGTAGGAAGTGTCGCACCGAAAAGATATCCTTCATATTTCGTTCCATGAGTCTTGTTCTGGCACTCTTTCAAGGCATCAATTATATAATCAAGTCTCTCTTTTACCTTTGCCTTTTCATCTTCAGACATTCCCGGATTAGCCACAGCCTGAGCCAAAGCCATGATGTAATGCCCAAGAGTATGACCTCCTATCATTCCATCTTCCCAGTCCCCGCTGTACCTGGTCTTTCCCTTCATAAAATCCCTGCGTTCAGCTTCATTCATACCTGCAATATAGCCTGCAGTCTCACGGAAACCCGCAAGGAGCCTGTCCGGATCCAGAAGCAGCATGTTCCTTACCTGGATATGTAATGCCTCGTCATAGTATTTGTCTGTAACCTTTACCTCATCATGAGGCACCGCTTTCCAATTTGTAACCATTATAAAAATCCTTTCTTTATCCACCACCATTATTATATGGTTTTTTGAACCAATATGCATTTAACACTCTAAAAAGCTTAGCATTTTGGATTTTTTGAAAAAATAGGTCAAAGATAGAATCGGTGTCATTTTGTAATATCTTTTAAATGTGCTATTCTAGTGGTATTATTAGAACTATAACGATTGCGCTGTGTATAATAATGCCTGATATGTGTAATTTTTCTACTTTTGGTATCATTTTGTCATATTCATGATGAGGGTTTTAATACATGAAAAAAAGAAAAACAGAAAAAATGCTGATGGTTTTCCCAAATGACCAGCTCTTTCACTACCTTAGAAGCGGTAAATTCAAGGCATTGTCATCGGATTGGAAGCACGAAAAAATACCGCTTCAGATTGACTACGAGTTGATAGTAGTAACTGAAGGAACACTTTACATAAAATACATGAATGAAGAATTTACTGTAGAAAAGGGGGAATATCTTATCCTTCCTCCCAGTAATTCAATAAGAGAGGGCTTCAAAAAAGCCTATTGCTCTTTTTACTGGTTGCATTTTACAGTTGATTTAGGTGCGTTCCCTGCAAGAATCCGTACCGAAGATGCTCCCGCTTATCAAAGAGCAGGCTGTTTTTTAATGCCTCAATCTGCTCTGGTTCCCAGATCAGAAAAGATAGCAGTACAAATGAAGCAATTGCAGGACCTTACCCGGAATGACTATCCCGACATAACACTTAATGCACTGACCACTGCAATAGTAACAGAACTATTCGGGCAGCTTTCAGCCGAGCACACCCTTGAAGCTGACCCGATTGGTAAAAATCAGATTTATTCAGACATTGTGGATTATGTTCATCGCAACATTTCCCGCAACATAAAAATAAGTGAGATAGCAGATTCCTTTGGCTATAGTGCCAAGTATCTATCTCACTTATTCACTGAAATTCGAGGTATATCATTAAAACAGTTTATTATGGCCCAGAAAATGGAAACCGCCAGTTTCTACCTCACGGATAGCGATGCCAGCATCTCAGAAATTGCCGAAAAGCTCGGTTTCTCTGACGTACATAACTTTTCAAGAGCCTTCAAGAGCGCTATAGGTCTATCACCCAGCACTTACCGGAATACCTACGCCAAGCGCCTGCTGTACCATGTATAATAGTCCTTTATCAGCCTTTACTCCTTGCCGCTCCAGCAATATGTGCAGAGCTTGCACGGCTCAAGCGGAATAGCCTCCACCATGTCATCGAGACGGTGATAATGCAGAGATGTGAAATTCAGCTCTTTTCTGATTTCCTCAAGCATTGCCTCGTACTGCGGAGAATCAGGGTCTGTATACTTCCTTACAGTATCCTCGTTTGGTGATGGATAGCCCTCAAGCTTTTCAATAACCCGTCTTGTAATGAGCTCCATCTCGGAATTGGAACGAGAGAAGTTAAGGTACTTACAGCCATAGATAAGAGGAGGACATGCAGGTCTGATATGTACCTCTTTTGCCCCGCTTCTATATAGGAATTCTGTTGTCTCACGCAGCTGCGTTCCTCTTACGATGGAGTCATCTATGAGAAGAAGGCTCTTATTATTTATCAGCTGATTTATCGGAATAAGCTTCATCTTGGCGATAAGATCACGTCTTGACTGAATTGTAGGCATAAATGATCTTGGCCAGGTTGGTGTATATTTTACAAAAGGTCTTGAATAAGGAATTCCTGATCTGTTTGAATAGCCAATTGCATGGGCAACGCCTGAATCCGGCACTCCCGCAACGATATCCGGGTGAAGCCCCCTCTGCATATCACGCTCCGCAAGCTTACAGCCGCAGCCGTATCTGACATTCTCAACATTCAGTCCCTCATAGGTAGATGCAGGGAATCCATAATAAATCCACAGGAACGTACAAACGCGCATCTCATCGAAGGGAGGTGCCACTATTTCTACACTTTCCGGAGTAATAAAAGCAACTTCTCCGGGCCCTAATTCCCTGTATGGATCATAACCAAGGTTTAAATACGAGAAGCTCTCGAAGCAAACGCAATATCCCTCATCTTTATGTCCAATCTGCACAGGAGTACGGCCAAATCTGTCTCTTGCAGCATATATTCCTTCGGGGGTCATTAAAAGAAGTGACATAGAGCCCTTGATAATTTCCTGGGCGTAACGTATGCCTTCAACGATAGTTACTTTCTGATTGATAATAGATGCGACAAGCTCTGTGGGATTGATGTCTCCACCGCTCATCTCAAGGAAATGCGAACGATTGTCAGCAAAGAGTTTGTTGGTGATCTCATCTATATTGTTGATCTTACCAACTGTAGTAATAGCATAGGTTCCATGATGAGACCTTACAATAAGTGGCTGAGGCTCAAAATCTGAAATACATCCGATTCCAAGATTTCCCTCCATTTTCATCATGTCATCTTCAAACTTAGGCCTGAAATAAGACCTCTCAATATTGTGTATTGAACGGTCAAAGCCTTTCTTTTTATCATACACAGCCAATCCTGCACGACGCGTGCCAAGATGAGAGTGATAGTCAGTACCATAAAAGAGATCAAATACTGCACTTTCACGAGATGCAACACCAAAAAATCCGCCCATTGGAACCTCCAGATGCAAAAGATATTTATAACTGATACGTGTCTTATCATAACACAATACATAAAAAAAGTACCCTTGTTTTTTAACAAAGGTACTTTTAAATATCGTTCTATTCCTCGTCAGGATCTCCAAATATTTTGTCTACTGCCTTGATAACGTCTGTGGCTGTAAAGGGTTTTATGACAAAGTCCTTGGCCCCTTTCTTTATGGCAAGAACAATCATATTCTCATATTTTTGGTCAGAGCACATTATGACATTTGCCTTAGGGTCATAGGCAATGACCTCAGTCAGAGCATCTATTCCGTTCATTTTAGGCATATTAATATCAAGAATCATCAGATCGGGCTGTCGGTCCTTATAGTACTGAACCGCCATTGCTCCGTCTGTAGCCTCTCCGATGATCTGGAACTTCTCGGGATCCAACGCAGCTTTGATCATTTCTCTCATTAAAGTCGTGTCATCAGCTATCAGAATCTTTTTCCTCATAATGTCTCTCCTTCTTTGGACTATTTCGCTGCCTATACCATATTATGCTATTATTCCTATCAAAATATCAAATTAAAAAGATATAAAAAAGAAATTATTATTTTTCAAATTCCATAATTATCTATATCATCTTTTGTTATATGTTCCGCATCAAAACCCTTTTCCTTAAGGATAATGGTCTTATCTGCAAGCCTTCCTCCACTCTCGATAGTCTTTATTATCTCGTCAATATATGTGGCCTGATATGGATTGCATTGCCCAATATAATTCCAATTCTGTCTAAGAACCTCATCCATAGCCCAGGTGTTACAGTCAAAACTGATTATGATCACATCTTTCCCGGGACCATGGGTAATACCTGCTTCATCTAAGGCTGCAACTGCGCCTCTGGTCATATTGTCATTTTCAGAGTAGATTACATTGAAGGTTGTTCCGCTTTTTATAGCCTCTGCAACTATTTCTTTTGCCTTTCCTTCATCCCAGTCTGCGGATCTCTGAATGGCAATTTTCCAGTTAAAACTGCTATCCACCTTCTCTTTAAGCGCCTCTGTTCTACCCTTTTGTGCAGCACTTCCAAGGGCACCCTGAAGATGAAGGATCCTATATTTTATCAGCCCTTGTTCTGCCAGCCAGTCAACTGCCATCTGGCCTTCTACAAGCATGTCAGAGACCACAGACGCCTCATAAAGACTCTCATCTGCGTCTATTGTTCTGTCAAAAAGAATGACTCTTACACCCTTTTCTTTTGCCTTTTCCAAGACCTCTGTCCAGCCTTCTGTATCTGCAGCAGCTAAAAGAAGATAATAAACGCCTCCATCAATCATGTCTTCTGCCATCTGTTTCTGCTCTTCATTATCCATGCTGTAGGCAAAAGAAGCATCATATCCTCTTTCCTCAGTGAATCTTTTCTGCAGATCAGCTACATTCGCTGCTCTGTAACTGGACTCATTTGGATTCACATTCACAATCCCAACTTTTATAAGCTCACCATTTCGTTTGGGATTCCAGGCATGCTGCCGTTTAATGCTTCCACACGCCACAAGGGCTAGTGCCATTATCAGCACTAGCCAAAGACAGACTATTTTTTTTCGTTTACGATTACTGGGCATACTCGTATTCATCTGTGCGAACTGCGCTTACAATAAGCCTCTCGTCATCCTTGTTGGTACAGGTTGCCAAAGTAACCACATGATCTGCTTCATTTGCTGTAATTCCGGATTTGCAATAGGAGTCCCGCTCAATCTCTTTTAACATATCGAAATATCCCGTAGGCTCTTTTCCAAATACCCAGAACACGTCATGACTATCGGCAACTACCTCATAGGCAAAAATCTGATATCTGTAAACCTTATCTTCTGTAAAAATCTGGAAATACTGATGATCCTGGTAATAATCCGGATTTGTTCTGTAGTAACGAAGCTTTCCAAACATACTAAGATCATGCATATTGTGGCCATAAACTATGCTATGAGGGTCGGTAAAATCAGGTGTTGACTCACCATCAATAAAGATAGAGCCTGCTTTTGCCTTCTCTCCGGTATAAGTAGTGCGAAGATACTTGGAATTATCCCCGGAATACATAACAGGATAGCTTATATCCTCATTTTCAAAATAAATCCAGCCAACTACATCAGGATATTCCTTCTTGAGTTCCTTAAGGTTAACCTGTGCGCAGTCCCACCAGTTAGTATTCTCGGCAAAAGACCCCTCTACGTAATCAACGTCCTCGCCATCAGCAACAACTTTCTCTTCGCTATCCTTTGCTGACTCTACATAAGTCTTATCAGCCTTTGAATATATAGTCTCCGACTTATGATATTGAAAAAAAGTAGTAGCCAGAACTATAACGGATACGACAGCCACGGCACCTCCAACCATAACAAGTGCTTTTAATCTATTCTGCCGAATTTTCTTTAGAATAAACGCCCAGGTGGTGGAAATGACAATTCCGATAAGGAGCAAAATCTTCCTTGCCTTAGTCATAGGTCTCTTTGCTCTGTCTGTCCCATTTTTCATGTCCATCAGCTCTTTTAATGAACATCCAAAGGTAGCAACTCCTGCCACAAGAAGCAGAACCCAAAGCCATACTACAGGAAGGTCATCGGAGGTCTTTGGTGCACGTGCTCCGTTTACAGCGCTATCAGAGCCAGAGGCGCTGTTTGCAGCTGCTTTAGAAGAGTCAAGACCAGTGGCATTATTCGATGTCCATCCAGCAGTTAAAGTAAAGTCAGTTGTAACCGCTGTATCAAAATTATAGGCAGATGAGGATGATGCCGTTGCAGCAGTTCCCTTAAACCATCCCTTAAATGTATATCCCTCCTTAGTAGGGTCAGGTGAAGGCCTAGGAACCTTTTCTCCATTTACAACTTTTACAGTCCACTTCTTGGAACCATCATCAAATGTTACTGTTTGATACTTTTTAAATATTGCGTAAAGAGTTAGATTTTTAGTAACTGCTGTATCAAAATTATAATATGACGTCGATGAGGTTGAAGACGTAGAAGACGTTGTACTCCAACCAGCGAATGCATATCCGTCCTTAGTAGGATCCTTAGGTTTCTCGACCTTGCCACCCATTTTTACTTTTGCTGTCGATAAAGTTGTACTTCCCTCTTTAAAAGTTACAATAGGATACTGAACCGGCTTATATGCAATTCCAAAGACAGAAAATTTGGCAGAATAAATCTCAATCTTTTTATTCTTTTCATCAATAGTATATGCACCATCTGGAGTATTATTTAAGTCAGAATATGTGACATTTCCAAGACTGTCCTTATGGTACCTATATACTCTAATATCTTCTTTATCCGTGAAATCAAAGGAAACTTCTAGCTGAATTCTCTTTGGTAACTCATAAACCACCTCGGGAGCATTCTTTCCTACAGTCTTTATTATGCTTACATCAAAATACTCTGCAGGATATTGTGTTGAAGAAGTTCCGCTAGTTGTTAGCTTATCATATGAAGGAAGCAAATTCTTTATTGCCTTTACTTCAGTTGAAGATGAAGTTGTACTATCAGTAACCCCTGTAGTAACAAGCATAACATCGACATTCTGAGTTGCAGTACCCAATGATTTTGCATAATCAGACAATTCTGAACCAACTACTTTGACTGATTTTATCCCTTTGTCGCCACCTCCGTAATATGGATACTCTTCAACTGTCTTTGTAATTTTGGCTAATGCTGTATTTGAGGATACTCCTCCTAAAGAAATATCAAATTTTATATTATTAAGATTTCCAACCCATGAAAGACTTATTGCAGCCGGACTAGCTTCTTCGATTGAATAATCTGCATAGCTGTCTGGTTCACTATATGGTTTAAATGTCGAAGAACTTCCCATATAGTAACTGCTCTCAGGAGTTTTAGGTATTACTTTTACTGAATATATATCATCAGAACCATCATTGACAGCTATTTGTGCCTTCTCAATCGTAGATGTTCCAATAACAGACATGCTCTGTAATCCGTCTGCAGCTGTTGCTTTTTGTTCAATGCAATTGCTTCCTACTCCACCGATTTGGCATGTTGCACCAATGGCCTGATTAGGGTAACTTCCATCTGGCTTTGCATTCACATGAAGCACTTTTTCATCTTCATCAAATGCAAAATGTAAGTACTCTAAATGATACTCATTTGCATTTGAAGTAATATTTTTAAGATCGTCATTTTCTAGGTTACAAAATATTTTCCAACCTGCACCATTCTTAGTGGTCTGCTGCATCTTCTTTGTGGAACCAACAACTTGCTCTCCCACAACATCAAATACTATTTTATTACCACCATTATCAACAATTGTATATGCAATTGTGCCATTACTAATGTAGCACTGTGTTCCATTAGCTCCACAGTATGCTTTCCAAGATCTTGCATCTCCATCTGGCGTAATTATCTGCACTGCATTGCTTGGAATACCATTAACAACGCATCTAATCCATTTCCCTTCATACCCAAACGAAGTTCCTGTTCCCTTTTGATGGAAATAATCCTGATTTGCTAAGTCTATATCTTCCCAGCCGTTCTCATTATTCCCGCTATTCTTTTGCCACTGGAACAGAACGTCATCCGTTGAGTCAGACACTGGCATTCTCAATTTAAACTCATGATCGGATAATTTTTCTCCATATGGATATCCCCCATTGAGTTCCTCAACCTCAGAGTCACTCTTATCTGTTATAACTAGTGGATAATCCAGATTATTGTATGTAACAGTTATAGTTTTCTCGCCCAAATCTGAGAAAAGCCTCTTAACAATGAGGAAATAATCTCCTGTAGTGGAAGTTTCATACAAGCCATCTGTGTTAACAACAGGTCCTGTTCCAGATAGTGCTAACCTTTCAGCAGTAAAGAAGTCTAAATCCGCCTTTGGAATAGATACAGCCGTTATATCTGCAATTTTCCCAAACTTATCATCAAACAAATTCTCAAGATTCAAAATTGATGATTTAAGATCATACTTTATAGAATCGGAAATAACAAATAATAAAGAATATGTCGAGAATCCCTCTGTAACCGCCTCAACAGCCTTATTCTCCTCACCTTCTACTACCGCCACTTCCAGTTTTTGAACTGTGATTTCACCCTCTAAAGATGCCTTTTCTTCATTATTCTCCTTGTCTTCAGTCTCAGCCTTTTCACCCTCAGCTGCTTCATCGCTCTTCTTTTCTTCAGTATTCTCGGAAGAATCGCTACTTGAAGCCGCATTTACAGTCTCTTTTGCCTCCCCTGCATTCTCAGTCTCTACAATATGGTAGATTTCCGCATTAAGTTCAGCATTTGAAACCTCTTCAGTCTCAAATGATACGAATACTCTGCCCTTCTCTGTATCTGGCTCTATCTCATTTCCGTCCTTATCTCTGATCTGGATATCAAAGGTATAGGACTTAACAATATTTGCACTTTCCTCCATCTGCCCGGCTACAGCATCCTGGACCTTCTTCTCGTCCTCTTCCTGGAGCTTCTGAGCAAACAAAGTAGCACCCTCAGGGAACACACCCTTGTCGGCGCGAACACGAATCTTGACGTTGTCTACTGTAACAACTTTGTCAAAATCAAAAATCTCTTCTACTACAGTTACTCTGATCGTTGGAAGGTCTGCTTCAACATAGTAATAATCCGGGATAACAAGAACCGGGATAAATGTAAACTGTCTTCCTACTACATCAGTAGTAAACTCGCTGTATTCATTCTTAAGAGGGTCAAGGATCCACTTGATTCCTGATACCATCTCAACGCTTATTTCTTCAGGACTATAAGTAGATATATCTCTCTTAACTGTTTCATATTCATAATTACCGGTCCAGGATGTATCTGCAGCAGTAGTGCTGTCCTCTCCAGTAACAGTTTCTGCTGATTTCTCAGTGTCAGCCTTTTCCTCTACTGCCTTCTCCTCAGCTTTCTCCTCTGCAGGTGCTTCGGATTCATTCTCTGATGCATTTTCTGTATCTTCTTCGAAAACCATCTGTTCTTCTGTAGGAGCTGCTTCTTCCTTTTTGTTTTCTTCTGAAGACTCGCTATCGGTTTTTTCTACAGAATCTCCACTACTTTCCTCTACTGCTTCAACATCTTCAGCAGCGTGAACAACCAATGCTTTGAAAACAGATGTTATTTTGCTTATAAGATTCTCTTCAGAACTGCTTTCCTCTGTTCCAGCGCCATCACTTTCGGACTCAGCAGGAGCCTGCTCAGGAGCCTGCTCAGGAGCCTGCTCAGGAGCTGCTTCACTGGTACTTTCATTATTACTGCTTCCTGCGTCTTCGCTGCTCTGTTCCTGAGGTGCTGCTTCAACATTCTCTGTTTTGCTACTTTCTGAATTACCTGAATCAGTAGTTGCCTGCTCAGTGGATGCTGCTTCATTAGCTTTATCCTCAGTCTTACTCTCATCCTTAATCGGACTTGAAACATTCTGACTCTCGGAAACTGTGCTTTCTTCGCTTATGATTTCTTCTTCAACATACTCTTCCGCTGACTGCTCTTCTGATTTTTCGGAATTACCCTCAATTGGAGCCCCCTCAGAGTCAAAGAAGATGATCCTCTCTCCATCCTCCAGAAGCATACCTTCCTCTGATGCTTCCTTCTTTTCTGCTTCCTCTACCTCTTTTTCCTTTTCTTCTGTCTTCTTTTCCTTTTCTTCCTTCTCAGCATCGCGCTCAAGCTGTCTTATCAGTTCTCTTTCTCTGCCAAGCTGCATATTGATGCGGTCTTCTCTGTCTTCATCCGCAACAACAGAAATCTCCAGGGTATCAGGGAGATTAAGTTCATTTACATTTCCGCCAACTTTTATCTTTTGGTCTGTTATTTCCTCAGGAAGCTGCGTAAAGGCTGCTATCTTCACATATTCGACGTCATCAAAATATGAGTCCGGGACACTGGCTTCAGTATTTTCACCAGATTCCTGACTCTCGCCCTCTTCAGATGCTTCAACGGTCACTTCTTCCGCCGCAGTATCTGCAAGCTCCATATTCTTTTCCACCGCAAGGGACGTAAATCCGACATTCGAGAAGAACAGAACATTAACGATTAAAATAGAAAGCAGTCTTTTTTTCATTTAGTACCCCCCAAATTCATCAACAAGAATTCGTAACCTCTCATAATGAGATGCTTACTTCTATTTTATCGAAATATTATTACAATATGGTTATGTTTTCGTAAAATTTTATAGACTTTTAATATTTTAGACGACATACATCCTCCCCCACATCCGCAAAGAACTTTTATCACAATATATGATATAATTATTCCATATTATGATAACCACAAAGGATATTTACTCCAGATGAAAGAAGATAAACCACAAAAAGAAAAGTTACATAAGAGTTTTGGCTATGCTTTTGAAGGCGTTATCAACACCATTCTTCACGAACGAAATATGCAGATACACTGCTGCGTGACCATTCTGGTTGTAATATTTGGCTTCATCCTGCGTATTTCTATGATTGAATGGATGATATGTCTGATACTATTTGCGTTAGTACTCAGCCTTGAACTGGTAAATACCGCATTAGAGGCTGTTGTTGATCTGGCAACTTCAGAGAGAAAGCCCCTTGCAAAAAAGGCCAAGGACGCAGCGGCCGGGGCGGTCCTCATAAGTGCCATTATAGCCGCCATTCTTGGAAGCATTATTTTTTTCCCAAAGCTATGGATTATATTTTTTCCATAATAAATCACACTAATTATCAAGGAGGAACAATCATGGATAACAGTTTGACAGATGGACTTAAAAAGATACTGCTCGCAGGAGTTGGTGCAGTGGCTCTTACTGTTGAGAAGGCGGAAGAGATACTGGATGACATGGTTGAAAAGGGCGAGATAACTGTTGATCAGGGAAAGGCTCTTAACAGTGAATTAAAGCGCACAATAAAAGAGAATCCTATCGTAAAGAGTAACGATAGCAAGGACCTTTCAAAGGTTGTCGAAGGCTTGTCCAAGGATGAACTGTCAAAGCTTAAAGAACTTATTGCTGAAGCTGAAAACAAGGAATGATGATATATGCCTGATTTGACGGATCTTGTAGGTACTGTTAGAAAAATGGCCAAAGCTCAGACCGACAAGGAAGCTGAAAACACCGAAGACTCCACCCCAAATGACAGCAATAATGCTGACAGAAAAAAAGCGGAGGACAGCGAAAGATTCAGGGAAATACGCGCCGTTCTTGCAAAAAATAAAATAACAAGAGGTGTTTCTCCTGAAAAGCTCCGCATAATCCTTGAGGAACTGGGTCCGACCTATATAAAGCTCGGGCAGATAATGTCTATGCACTCTGACATTCTGCCGGGGCCTTATTGTGCTGAGCTCGCAAAGCTCAACTATGACGTACCTCCTATGCCATTTTCAGAGGTAATAGAGGTCATCGAAGATTCCTATGGATGTCCCTACACAGATATATTCGAGTGGATAGATAAAAAGACCCTTGGATCAGCCTCAATTGCTCAGGTTCACAGGGCAACACTTAAAGCCCCCACTGAAAGCGGGCAAAAAGACGTCATCGTAAAAGTCCAAAGAAAAGGCGTATATGAGGTTATGTCCAAGGACATAAGTCTTCTGAGAAGACTCGTAAAGCTCATGCCTCCTGTAGGTGACCTTAAGAACATCATAGACCTTGATATGGTCATTGATGAAATGTGGGCTGTTGCCAAGGAAGAGATGGACTTCTTTAAAGAAGCCCGCAATATGGCAGAATTTGCCCGAAATAACCGGGATGTTAAGTATGTAGGGTGTCCCAAGATGTTCATAGAACATACAACGGACAAAGTCCTTGTCATGGAATATATTGGTGGTTGCGCCATAGATGACGTCGAATATCTGACCGCAAATGGCTACGATCTGGATGAAATCGGAAGAAAATTTGTCAACAATTTCATCAAACAGGTCATGGATGACGGTTTTTTCCATGCAGATCCTCATCCGGGCAATGTAAAGGTCCTTGACGGCAAGATCATCTGGATAGATATGGGCATGATGGGAAGGCTTTCTGACAAGGACAGAAGGCTGATGGTCAGAGGCATTCGCAGTATCGCCATGCATGATATCCAGGCTACAGTAAATGCTGTTATTGACCTGGGAGAAATACACGGGACTCCTGATAGGAACAAGCTATACAATGATATTAAGGGATTCCTTGACCAATATGGCTCCACTTCCTTTGGAAGTCTTGATATCGCAGCAGCGCTCCAGTGCCTGATGGATATAATGAAAGATAATGGTATTGCTCTGCCTCATGGTATGACCATGCTCTGCAGAGGTCTTGCACACATGCAGGGAGTTTTGGCAACCATAAGTCCTGAGGTCAACATGCTGGATATTGCCACCTCAAGAATAACGGATGATTTTATTGAAAACATGGATATTAGATCCGAAATTTTGAAATATGGCAGAGCATTTTACAGAGCAGCGGACAGAGGAATAGAGATTCCAGCTTTGACCAGTCAGGTAATGAAGGAATATCTTGCAGGTCAGAGCAAGGTAAATATTACGCTGGTTTCATCAAAAAAACTGGATGAACTCATTTATTCATCTATCAGAAACGTTGTTATTGGTCTGGGAGTAGCAGCACTTCTTGTGGCTTCCAGCATAATGTGCACCACACAGATGGAGCCAAAGATTTGGGGAATTCCTCTTCTTGGCGCAATTGGCTATCTTGTAGCTGTATCAGTCAGCGGCTTCCTTATAATAAGGAATATAGCCCTCAAGATTTTGGCAAGACGCAAGAAAAAGCGGTGATTCTGTGCTACAATACAGAGAAAAGCTAATGACAAAAGAAGGAAAACAACATGAATTTAAAGGAAATCGAAGCCCAGAGTCGTACTGCTGTATTGGAGATATTAAAAGAAGCCAGACTATCTAAGGGATCCATATTCGTTATTGGATGCTCTTCCAGCGAAATTCTCGGAGACCAGATAGGTACTGCCACAAATCTTGATTCCGCTGAAGCCGTTTTTAACGGAATTATACCTGTATTAAAGGAGCAGGGTATTTTCCCGGCAATCCAGTGCTGTGAACACTTAAACAGAGCTTTAGTTGTTGAAAGAAATATCCTGCAAAAATATGATTTTGAGCAGGTAAACGCCATTCCACAGCCCAACCACGCCGGAGGTGCTCTGGCTACCGTGGCTTACCAGAGGTTTGATGATCCAATCCTCGTAGAATCCATAAATAGCAAGGCTGATGCCGGGATCGACATCGGCGGTACCATGATAGGCATGCACATGCACAGCGTAGTAGTTCCCATGCGCATTTCCTTGAGAAAAATAGGAGAAGCTCCTATCATCTGTGCCAGACACAGGCCCAAATATGTAGGCGGTCAAAGAGCAATCTATGACGAAGCTTTGATGTAAAAAAGAAGACCATTCCGAACAGGAATTGGTCTTCTCTTTAATTACGCCTTCATCAGTTCAAATATCTCATCGTCAGATAAATGTTCCTTTATCCTAAGGATCAGATGTACTTTATCTCCACCGGCATCCTGCTGGAAATGTCTCTGCCACTTGTAAAAATGTGGCCCGTCTCCGAGGATTCTTAAGTACGACATAAGGCTTCCTGCAACATAAGCAGATTGCTTAATATCAGCTTCGCAGTCATTTTTATAAAAGTTCTGCCAGATTCCCTGTTCATGGCTCCGCATGATCTTATAACCGTTAGAAAAAGCTTCTTTTGCAAGTCCTGCTTCGTAAAATGCAGAAATATAGTCAATATTCTTACTCTCTCCGGTCTCTTCCAAAGCCCCTATAAAACTATTCCTGCTATCTCCGCCACAGAGGCATATCTCAAGCGCTCTGCATATATGGAATGCGCCAAGATAACTGTAATACAGGTACTTAACCTGGCATATAAGATTATCCTCAAGTTGCTGCGAAAGGGCCTTTCCATTTGTGTAGCTTTCATTTTCAAGGACCGCTTTCACATTTTTACATTTCTGCAGATAATCTTCGTAATTCTTTACCCCTTCCAGGTACTTGACGGTATGCCATTTTACCTGGTCCGAGAGACTGTCTGCCTTAATGAGCCAGTTCAACTCATTAGTCTTCTTTGTTTTTTCAGGTGCTTCTTTGTCAAAAGAGGAAATGAACTGACTTGCAAGGATTCTGGCACCATGATTTGAAAACTGTTCTCCTGCGTGGTCATCTTCATTAGGTCCGTACTTAACGGAGCACAAGGGCCATAGTCTGTACAATTCCGCAATATCACTTGCTATTTTAACATCCTCTGACCTATAGTATTTTTCGCAATAGTCCTCCGTAAATCCATCTGCTGTTTCTTTTGCCTTAGCCTCGTCCATTTCAGGACAGATTTCTCCCCTCCATATCCTTGCTATAAGATCAAGATAATAAGTATGAGGTTTCACATTTGAACAATTGATGATCCAAAAATCATCAGCACCCCTGTCAAAAACCTCTGCAAGCTGTCTTATGACAAATTCCGGTGAATTGGGCAGCATGGTCATCATCGCTGCAGCCTGAAGATCGTAAAAAGATGCGTGATAATATATTCCGTGGGAGCTTTTGTCCTCTTTTTCCGGAAGAGCAGGCACTCTCGGATTATGATTATTCTGCCTTCTTGAAACCATCTTTCCAAAGCCATTATCGGCCCATATCTTTATTACATCTTCGGGAATTGACAAAAAGCCGTCTCTATAAAGCTCCATTATTTCTCCGTAAAGGTTCATGCAGCAAACAGCCTCTTTGTCCTGCTCTTTTATCATATTGTACTGTTCCAGCATCAGGTCGCTCACAAGCTTTCCCCTGGCCTCCTGCGTATTATAAGCAGGATCATCAACCCAAAACGGCCTGTCCCCCTGACCTCTGAAGCCAATATTCCAGATGACCTTCACATCCTTTTGGTCTTCAATTGCCTCTCTCCATAGCCCTCTGAAAAGATCCGAATGCTTATCAAAAGATGCCTCCAGCTCCGGATAGGCTCTTGCAAACATTCTGGCGCCCATGGGCTCTGCATGATGATGGGTTATCCATAGTCCATAGTCTGCAGCCAATTTCATATATTTGTGCGCATTAAAATCCGTCCCGGGTATAGTCATATTGCCGCCGCATCGCAGCAGCGCCTCAAATGCCATCTCCCAGGGCATATTATCGCTGTCTTTCTTTTTCCAGCCGTCGAACAGCACCTCGTCATTTATGAACCAGCCGCGGTATTTAACCTTAAAAGGCTTAGATTCATAAAAATAGTCCTCCGGAACTTCAAATCCTTCCAGTTTTTCTAAAACCTGCTCGTTCCAAAACCAGAACTCATTTACTCCAAGGAAGTACTTGCTCACATGATATATGCCATATATAAGCCCCAAGTCCTCTGAAGCAGAAATCATAATGCTGTCATTATCGGGAATTTTAACGGTAAAACACTCTGCCGGGATACTCTCATCCACATTCAAATATATGTCTCTTCCCTTTTTATTCGATTCCAGACAGACATTTTGAATATCTCTTTCAAATGCCTTAACAGCTTTCTGCACGGGTACAGATATATTGATATCGTATGTTATTCTAGAGTTATTGGTGATCATAACGTTCCCTCGCTTAATTCACTCTTTTTCCTATATATCTATGATAATAGACTTTCCTGTATTGCGCCATATTTATCATCTTGATATTATTTAGACTTTTTTAATTTAACATATTCAATTTATTGGACGATAATATATATGCGGTTTATCAACAATAATATTGCCCTGTTATGGGCAATAAATACTTATGGAAAGGGTCGATGAGATGAAAAAGATTACTGTTTTCTACCTCATAGCAACGCTTCTTGCCTTATCAATTCTCAGTGGCTGTGGAAAGGTAGACGAAGGAACAACTGAAGAAGCATCTACATTCTCCGGAACCATCCGGGTCCTGAACATCAAAAGCGAAGTAAGCGAGCAGATGAGTGCCCTTGCTAAGCAATATCAAAAAGAAACCGGAATAGCTGTAGAAATAATGGATGTTCCAGCGGGTGTAGATGCTCAGGCCACCTTAAAAGGATATTATCTGTCAGATCAGATGCCTGACATCATCGCCTGCGAAGCTTCAGGTTTCTCAAACTGGGAAGGTCTTTTGGTTGATTTAAGTGATCAGGGCTGGGCTTCAAGGACAGATGCCGCATATATTGATAGTACCTATGGAACACTTGGATTCCCTTATACCACAGAGGCCATCGGTTTTGCTTATAACGCAAACATTCTTGAGAAATGCGGAGTAGATCCCTCTTCCATAACTGGTCCCGCCTCCATGAAAGCAGCTTTTGAAGCGATAGAAGCAAAAAAGAGCGAACTTGGTCTTAAGGCTGTTGTCGGATACTGTTCTGAGCCTGAAAACCTTGGCTGGTCCAGCGGAAACCATATATTCGGAGCGTATCTTGATTCCGGACTCTCCAGATCTGATACAACCTACATTGACCTTCTAAATAACGGCGGAACCCTGGATGAATCCAGATTTGGCAACTACGCAGAGATGATAGGTCTTTTCATACAGTATTCCGACCCGGAACTTGTAATAGACGGAACCTACAATGATCAGGTTCTTAATTTTGCATCAGGAAAATACGCCTTTATAACACAGGGTTCCTGGATAGGCGCTACACTTACCGGCGATGATTCCGAAGCCTACAGTAAGGCCGGAAATTTTGCAGTAGGTATGGTACCTTACGCCTTTGAGGACGGAATGGATACGATCCTTACCAGTGCGCCCTCCTGGTGGGCAGTATCAAAAGAGGGACATGTCGAGGAAGCAAAGGCTTTTCTCCAATGGTGTTCTGAAGATTCCGGCCAGCAGATACTGGTCCAGAACGCCGGTTTCATCAGTCCTTTTAAGGACTGCAAATATGTAGCCTCCGATCCATTCGCACAGGTTATTTCCGATTATATCTCAGCCGGAAAGACCTCCAGCTGGCATTGGATGGACATGCCGGAAAATCTGGGACAAAAAGGAATTGCCTTTGCCTTCCAGAAATTCGCATCGGGAGAGCTTGATGCTGCAGGCTTCTTAAAGGAAGTACAGAAGATCACCAAAGACTGGTATTCAAAATTATAAGAAAGGAGGCAGATTAGATGAAAGATAATAGTTTAGTAAAAGTAAGTAAAAAAGATTCCATTCTGTTTCAGCTGTCCTCCTTGAACCTTCTGATGCTTGTTGCATTCGTTGCGGTTATGGCCATGATAATGATGTCTATGAAAACATCAACAGGAAGCAGTATCTCCATGTTTAATTCCATGATGACCCTGACTAACCACGAAGCGAATTTAAAATCAGATGTTATGAATCTCTATGATCAGGTCACAGGCTATGTTTCTGCCAGTGCCGTTGAGACAAAGGAGGCTCTTTTGCCTCAGATTGAAGTGGCAAAAAAGGCTGTGGAAACAGATATTTCAGACCTATACAGTGATTATGCCACTTCAGATAATACAAAGGTAACAGAACAGCTGGATGAGATCTCTGCTCAATACAAGAGGCTACTTGCTCTTATCGATTCTGCCATAGCAAAATGCGATGCCGGCGATCAATCCTCTGCCTACACTATCCTTTTTGATAAAGCAGAGATCCAGAAAATAGCAATTTTCCATTCATCAAAAGTTTTGGATGAGGCAATTTCAGATTCTGCAACGGTCACCACAAACCAGATGAATGCGCTATTACAGAGCGGCAATGTAACTGCTATGATCGGCACTATAGTCATTCTGCTTCTCATTGTTGTTAACTTCCTTATAAGTTACAAGAATATCGTACGAAAGATCCGCTCTATCAGTGATGAAGTAAACACTATGATAACAAATATCGAACAGGGAAAGGGCGATCTTACAGCAAGGATTACCACCAGGACCAAATCCGAGCTTTTATTTATTACTACGGGAATCAACCACTTTATCGAAACCCTGCAGGGCATCATGAGAGATGTAAAAAATGGTTCTACAGTGCTGACAAGTGCTTCGGAGGAGGTAGCTTCCCAGCTTCGAATAGCCGATGATAGTGTAACCAACACTTCTGCTGCATTAGAAGAACTATCTGCGAATATGGAGACTCTTTCAGGCACGGTTGCATCCATAAATGACCGCGTCGAAGATGTAAGAGCTGCATCCCAGGATATCACAAATCAGGCAATGTCAGGTACCGATACTGCAATTGCTATCAAACAGGAAGCATTAGACCTGAAGAAGCGCGTAACAGAGAAAAAAGCTGAGGCAGGCGATCAGGTTGCCCAGCTCTCAGCTACTCTTTCCAAATCAGTTCAGGATTCCGAACAGGTAAGCCAGATCAATGAACTTACAAACGTAATCCTTGATATTGCAAAACGCACGAACCTTCTTGCCCTTAACGCTTCAATTGAGGCTGCAAGAGCCGGTGAAGCAGGAAAGGGATTTTCCGTAGTTGCTACAGAGATCAGTTCTCTTGCCGATAACAGCCGTGAAACCGCCGCAAACATCCAGGTTATCAGTACACAGGTTACAGAAGCCGTTAACAGGCTTGCAAAGAATGCCCAGGATGCCCTGGATTTCATCAACGGAACTGTTCTTGGGGATTATGATGAATTTGTTACCACCGGAGAAAAGTACGAGCATACTGCCGATATCATGGATGAGATGCTCCATGAATTCGATAATAAGGCCGAAAATCTCAACTCCATCATGACCGAGATGGTTGATTCCGTTCAGATGATCACAGACTCTATTAAAGAGAGTTCTATTGCCATCTCCTCTTCAGCAGAGAACTCCTCAGAGATTGTCGGTGGTATCAAGAAGATATCCCAGGCCATCGGTAAAAACAATGAGATTACTGAGCAGCTTAGCGATACTACTCAGAAATTCACGTCTCTGTAATCAGCCTCACGAATCTTTGCCCGGCTTATCTTGCCGGTTGTGGTCCGTGGAAGGTCATTGACGAACTTTACAATTCTGGGGTACTTATAAATTGCGGCTCTCTTCTTCACGTATTCCTGAAGTTCTGTAGCCAGCTTATTATCCGGTGTATATTCTCCCGAAAGGATAACACTGGCCTTTACAAGGGCTCCCCTTGTCTTTGATGGATAAGCGGTTACCGCACACTCAAGCACCGCCGGGTGACACATTAAAATGTCTTCCACCTCGGAGGGGCCGATGCGGTAGCCGCTTGATTTTATTACATCATCACTGCGACCTGCAAAGAAAAAGGCCCCATCCGTATTCTTTTTTGCCTTATCCCTCGTATGATATACTCCACCTGCCCAGATTTTCTTATATAGCTCCTCATCTCCAAGGTACCCCTTAAAGATTCCTATAGGCACCTTTCCCTTTTCCGGGGCGATAACAATTTCTCCAACCTCTCCGTCAGGAACTTCCCTGCCATCCTCGTCTATAATCCTTATATTGTACAGAGGTGAAGCATAGCCTATGGATCCGGCTTCCTGATTATCCGAGATGCCGGTACATATCTGAAGTGCTGTTTCCGTCTGTCCAAACCCTTCTCTGACCGATAGCCCTGTAGCTTCAGTAAACTTCTGTGAAACATCCGAAGGCATCGGCTCTCCGGCAGTTGTAACATAACAAAGGTTACTTAAATCATAGTTAGAAAGATCTTCTCTGACAAAATATTTATATATTGTCGGAGGCGCGCAGAAAGTGCTTATCTTCTCTTCTTCAATCAGTTTTAACATATCGCCGGCATAGAACTGTTCATAATCATAGACCATGATCGCACTTCCCATGAACCACTGACCGTATAGCTTTCCCCAGGCAGACTTAGCCCATCCGGAATCTGCCACTGTAAGGTGTAGGCCACCCTTTTTAACCCCATGCCAGTTCTTGGCTGTATAGATATGTGCCAATGGGTAAGAAAAGTCATGTATTACAGCCTTGGGAGCACCATTTGTACCCGAGGTAAAATAATAGAGCATACTGTCGGATACATTTGTGTCCACTCTTCTCAGGGACGGGGCACTATTTAGAATTTGTTTATCAAAAGACGGCTTGTCCCTATAGGGTTCTCCTACCACAAGCTGTATGACATTCAAGTCTTTTATGGCATTTTCTACCCTGCTGCAAATATCATCTGCATTGACACAGATTATAAGCTTTGCCTTTGCAAGAGATGCCCTATCTCTAATATCCTCCGCAGAAACCATGTGGGAAGTGGGAACTGCTACAGCCCCCAGTTTGTGCAGAGCAAGAACGCTTATCCAGAATTCATATCTGCGTTTAAGAAGCAGCATCACGGCGTCTCCGCGGCCAACCCCAAAGCCTCTTAACATAACAGCTGCTTTGTCTGAAAGCGCCTTAATATCAGAGAAAGTAAAGGTCGTAACCTTTCCATCAGCCGTCTTATGAACAAGGGCTCTTTCCATTGGGCATTCTATAGCCAGCCTGTCCATCACATCATAGGCAAAATTAAAACTCTCATCATAGCTGAACTTTATAGCTTTTATCTTTCCGTTTTCATCAGGGATTTCCCTGTAATATTCCTCATAAATTTCGGACATTTTTCTTTATCCTTTTCCAATAAAATCAATAGCCAACCTTCCTGAACTTCCTATATCTGGCATCCACAAGTTCAGATGCAGGCATTGACATAAGATTTTTGAGTTCTTCCCTTATCTCAGCCGCCAGCTCTTTTTCCCTGCCTTTGTCGCAGATCTTATCTATCAGTCCAAGACTGTAGAGCTTATTTGCTGTAAGAGAAAGTGCATTCGCCGCCTCATCAGCTCTCTTTGTATCCTTCCATAGGATATTTGCACAGCTTTCCGGCGAAACAACGCTAAAATAGGCATCTGACATCATCCAGATCCTGTCCGCATGACTAAGAGCCAGAGCGCCTCCGCTGCCACCTTCCCCGATTATGATGCTGAGTATTGGTGTCTTTAAATCCGACATCTCCGCAAGATTATCTGCAATTGCCCTGCCCTGGCCGTGTTCCTCTGCATCAATCCCGCAATAAGCACCTGCTGTATCCACCAAGCACAATATCGGTCTTTTGAATTTCTCGGCCTGCTTCATGAGCCTTAGAGCCTTTCTGTATCCTTCGGGCTTCGCGCTTCCAAAATTGTGTTCAATTCTCTCCTCCAGAGCATTCCCTTTTTGTACACCTATAACCGTAACAGGGATGTCCAATACCCATCCAAGCCCTGCAACAATTGCCTTGTCATCGCCATACAGCCTGTCTCCGTGAAGTTCAATAAAGTCTTTTATCACCAGATCTATATAATCCTGTGCATACAGTCTTCCATCACCTCTGGCTGCAGTAACTATCTCATAATCATTCATACGGCACCTCATGCAGCTCCAAAAGCCTTTTTATATAATCTTTTTGCTGATTCCTTGGAACTATCGCATCTATAAATCCGCATTCCAGAACACGCTCTGCCCGCTGAAATCCCTCTGGAAGTTCCTGATTAAGACTCTTCTCAATTACTCTTGGACCGGCAAAGCCTACTCTTGCCCCCGGCTCTGCCAGCGTAATATCACCCAGCATAGCAAAGCTTGCATCCACTCCTCCGGTGGTCGGATTTGTCAAAAGAACTATATACAGCCCCCCTTTATTGCTATGTCTTTTAACTGCTGCGGACACCTTCGACATCTGCATCAGAGATATCATTCCCTCCTGCATTCTGGCTCCCCCGGAGACAGTTACCCCAACAACCGGCAGATTATGCGCCGTTGCATACTCGAACAGCCTTGTGATTTTTTCACCTACAATAGCACCCATGGAACCCATCATAAAATTTGAATCCATTGCAAAAATACAAATCTTCATACCGCCGATAGTTGCAGTCCCACAGATAACGCCTTCTTTTTCCCTGCTTTTTTCGATAGCGGCAGATATTTTTTCGCCATATCCCGGAAATCTCAAGATATTGCGGGATTCCAGATCGGCATCCAGCTCCACAAAGCTTCTTTTGTCAGTGAGCATCAGTATCCTTCGCCTTGCCCGCACCGGAAAATAATATCCGCACTCAGGACAAACAAAGTCATTTTTCCTGATCTTTGCTACTGCCACCAGACTCTGACATTTCTTGCAGGTTATTTTCCTGCTCCTTGTCCTTATTCCGTTGTTTTCAAGCTCATTATTAGCCTTAATAAATAAGCGTCTAAGCTCCATCACTTATAAAACTTTCTGGCAAATGCCTGTATCATAATTTCCAACCACAAATCTGACATTGTCCATGAACTTCATGTGCATGTCCCTGTTATTGTCTACTCCAACCAGCACAAATTCAGACAGCGCGCTCTTCATCTTCCTTATGGCACCATCCCTCGTATCAGAGCACACAATAAGTTTTCCCAACATTGAGTCGTAGAAAGGTGTCACCTCATAACTTTGGTACAACGCTGAGTCAAATCTGACGTCTACACCACCGGGAATATGAAGAAGCTCCACTGTTCCTGTCGAAGGAGCAAAACTTTTTGCATTTTCCGCACAGATTCTGCACTCTATGGCATGTCTGTTGTGGGCTATATCCTCCTGGATAAAAGGAAGCTCAACTCCTGCTGCAGTTCTTATCTGCCATTCGACAATATCTATTCCGCAGACCATCTCCGTAACTGAATGCTCAACCTGCAGTCTGGTGTTCATCTCCATAAAAAAGAACTCATCCTTCAACAAAAGAAATTCAACAGTCCCGACAGTCACATATCCGCATTCCTTCGCAAGATTTATGGCAGCTTCATACATTTTTTCCCTGACTTCTTCTGACAAAGCAGGTGCAGGACACTCTTCGATCAGCTTCTGATTTTTCCTCTGTACAGAACAGTCTCTGTCTCCAAGTGCAAGGACTTTGCCCGCTTTATCAGCAATTATCTGCACCTCCACATGCTTTACATTCTCCAGATATTTTTCCATGAAAATGGCATCGTCTCCAAAAGAGCTTGCCGATTCCTTTTTTACCTGCTCCAGAGAACTGATAAGCTGATCCTTATCCCGTACTATACGGATCCCTTTTCCGCCGCCACCTGCTCTGGCCTTTAAGATAACGGGATAGCCTATTCTTTCAGCCCACAAAAAGGCATCTTCGGCGTCCTTAAGCACAGGACTTCCGGGTGTGATTGGCACTCCTGCCTTAAGCGCAGTTTCCCTCGCCATCTCTTTTTGCCCCATTCTGCGCATTACCTCCGCCCCGGGACTTATGAGGACAATATCATTTTCTTCGCACATCTGCGCAAAATCAGGGTTTTCTGAAAGCATCCCGTAACCCGGATGGATTGCCTCTACTCCTACCCTCTTTGCCAAAGTCACTATTGCTCTCATATTCAGATAACTGTCTTTTACAAGAGGCCCACCTATGCAATAACTTTCATCGGCCATCTCAGTGTGGAGCGCAGTAGAATCCGCATCAGAATAAATAGCAACCGTTTTTATTCCCATTTCCTTGCAGGCTCTTATTACTCTTACCGCCACTTCACCTCTGTTCGCAATAAGAATCTTAGAGAACATTCTATTCCCCTCCGCTTGTTGTAGTGATTGCAAAAGAAAAATCACCGCTCATGCACTTCTTTCCCTTAACACTGAGTTCGCCATGAAGCACATACATTGGATGCATGGATTTTAATAGCTTTGTATCTATCCTTATCTTGTCTCCGGGATGTATCATCCCCCTGAATCTGGCTTTATCAAGGCCGGTATAAACCGGCAAACAGTTTTCCTTAGATATTTTATCTGCAAACATGATGCAGGCTGACTGCGCCATCATCTCGCACTGTATTACTCCCGGAACTATAGGATTTCCCGGAAAATGCCCCTGTAAAAAGAATTCATCACCACGGACACTGTAATAACCTGTAGCAGAACCATCCTCATTCAGATACACTTCATCCACAAGGAGCATTGGGTCTCTGTGGGGAAGTATTGCTTTTATCTCTTCCTTATTCATCGCCTTATCCTCTTGCTATCAACTGGCTTTTACCACAAAAAGCGTCTGGTTATACTCAACAAGATCCCCTTCTTTAGCACAAACCTTGCTGACGATGCCACTCTTTGTGGATTTTACTTCGTTCATCATCTTCATTGCTTCGATAGTACAGAGAACATCCCCTGCTTTTACTGTATCTCCTTCTTTGACTGCCTTGTTTTCTCCGCTTGCGGCGTAAAAGATACCCAGCAGCGGGGCTTTTATGGGTTCTCCATCTAAGGTTTCTTCTCTCTTTTTGTCCTCAGTCATTGAAACTGAGCCATTCATTTTTTCTTTATCCTGAAGGATTTCCTGACTTTCACTATCCGCACTCTGATTTGCAGTATCTTTACGCAGTTTCAGCTTGAAATCCCCATCCTCTACCACCAGCTCGGAAAGACCAAGGTTTTGGAAAAGAGCTCCGTATTCCTCTAAAGAATTCATTTTTTTCTCCACTTTTTATACCTTCTTAAACGCTATGCAGGCATTGTGACCGCCAAATCCAAGAGATGTGCTGAGTGCAAAATCAAGATCTGCCTTTTTTGCTTTATTCACAGTGTAGTCCAGGTCACATTCTTCATCTTTTTCCCTATAATTGATAGTTGGAGGGACTATTCCCTCGCTAAGAGCCATAACTGAAGCTATAGCCTCCACCGCACCTGTCGCTCCCATCATATGTCCTGTCATGGACTTGGTAGAACTGATATGAATATCGTATGCTTTTTTTCCAAACACTTCTTTTATTGCCTTGGTTTCCATAGCGTCATTTAAGTGTGTTCCGGTTCCATGCGCATTTATGTAGATCTCATCACTGTCTTTTATTCCGGCCTCTTTTTTTGCGTTACTTATTGCCCTTATAGCACCGCTTCCTTCAGGATCAGGCGCCGTAATGTGATAAGCATCCGCCGTATTTCCGTAACCCACAACCTCTGCCAAGATCTTTGCACCACGCTTTTTTGCATGCTCGTATTCTTCAAGTATGAGAATTCCGGCACCTTCTCCCATTACAAAGCCGCCTCTTCTCTTGTCAAAAGGAATGCTCCCCTCCTCCGGATTCTCCGAAAGATTAAGGGCCTGACAATTGACAAACCCTGCCATGGCCAGCTCATTTATGGATGCCTCGCTTCCTCCTGCAATTATTGCATCTGCATAGCCATGCTTTATGGCTCTGTAGGCCTCTCCCAAAGTATGGGTGGATGTAGCACAGGCCGTTACCACCGGAAGTGTAGGTCCTTTTGCTCCGAATTTGATAGATACTGCTCCGGCAGCCATATTGCTTATCATCATCGGAACAAAAAATGGCGAAACCATTTCAGGTCCTTTCTCTATAAGCTTCCTGGTCTCTCTGATAGTGGTATTTATTCCACCGATTCCTGAGCCTATATATACTCCGAGACGCTCCTTATCAATGTCAGATTCCAAAAGACCACTCTGCTCCATTGCCTGCTTTGCAGCTCCCATGGCGTACTGCATGTAGAGATCTGATTTTCTGATTTCCTGAACCGTATCATAATAATTCTTAGGCTCGAATTCTTTTACTTCCGCATCAAGGCTGACCTTAAGCCCCTGCGCATCAAATCTTGTTATCTTTCCTACTCCGCAGACACCATTCTTAAGATTATCCCAGAAGGTATCCAGATCATTTCCCACAGGGCTTATTACTCCCATCCCCGTCACAACAACTCTACACATACATTCCTCCATCTACACGTATCACTTCACCCGTGATATACCCTGACATATCGCTGGCAAGGAAAAGAGCAAGTTTTGCCACGTCCTCAGGCTTTCCCAGCCTTCCAAGAGTAATCTGATCTTTGATTGCCCTGGTCTGATCTTCATTAAGTTCCGCTGTCATCTCCGTTGCGATATATCCAGGCGCTATAGCATTACATCTGATATTTTTTCTTCCGTATTCTTTGGCAAAAGACTTTGTAAATCCCACTATTCCCGCCTTTGAAGCAGCATAATTTGTCTGTCCTTTGTTTCCCATAAGCCCCACAACAGAGCTGATATTTATAACATTTCCGCCCTTGTTTTTTATGAAATTTCTGGTAAAAGACCTTGTGACAAAAATGCATCCTTTAAGATTCACATCAATTACATCATCAATATCCTTTACAGAAAGCGCCGGAAGAAGATTGTCCCTTGTAATTCCGGCGTTATTTACCAGAATGTCGATTTTTCCAAAGTCGTTCAGGATCTCACCTGCTGTCTTTTCAACCTGCTCAGGATCCCGTACGTCGCACGCATATAATTTAACGTCGATTTTAAGGCTTTTTAGCTCCTCGATGGTATCATTTGCTGTCTCAGATATTTTCGTGGCTAAAATCGCCAAATTTGCATGATTTTTTGCATATTCCAAAGCAATAGCCTTTCCTATTCCTCTGGTGCCTCCCGTAATAACAATATTTTTACCTGTCAGCATACTTCTTCCACCGTCTTGTTTAATGTTTCTATGTCACATACGTTTAAAATTTTGGCGCCCGGAACAGTCCTCTTAACAAATCCCGAAAGTGCTTTTCCCGGACCACATTCAATAAATGTATCCACTCCATCCTCTGCCATGTTCAGAAGTGTTTCTTCCCAGTGAACACTATTGGATATCTGCTCGGAAAAGGTATCGATAATATCCTCAGCCTCTGAAGCATAAGGCTTTGCAGTTTTATTTGCATACAGCGGTATATATGTTTTATTTATGTTATATATCTTTTTGGACTTTAATTCTTTCTTCAGTCCTTTAGATGCTTCCTTCATAAAAGGCGTATGGAACGGCCCTCCTACGGCCAGTTCTATAAAACGTGCGCTTCTTTCTTTAAGCTCTTTTTTTAGTTCTTCAATCTTCTCTTTTTCTCCCGAAACAACTATCTGCCCGGGGCAGTTATAATTTACCGGATATACTCCGAAACTCTGACAAAGACGTGAAAGCTCATCTTTATCCATTTTTAACACAGCGATCATACTTCCTTCCTGATCGTCAGCAGCTTTCTGCATAAGCTGTCCACGCTTACATACCAGTTTAAATGCCTGTTCTCTTGGAAGTGCCCCGGAAATAGCCATTGCAACCGTTTCTCCCAGGGAAAACCCGGCAACCACATCCGGGGTTATTCCCTTATCCATGAGTGCCAGAGCCGCAGCTATATCTGCGAGGAAAAGACATGGCTGTGTATTTTCAGTTTTTTTAAGTTCCTCCTCGGATCCATTAAACATCTGAGAAAGTGTTCCCGGCCTTATAGACTCCGCTACACCATAAAAATCATGCACGCAGCCAACTGTTTCAAACAGTTCTTTTCCCATTCCTGCATACTGACTACCCTGGCCATCAAATAAAAATGCAATTTTTCCCATTTATTTCCTGAATCCTCCTTTGCGCATCGATGCAAATGCCTTCTATGATTTCCTTACAGGTACCCTCTTCCCTGACAAGGCCTGCAATCTGACCGCACATGCAGGAACCATACTTTACATCACCCTCTATTGCCGCTCTTCTTAATGCTCCTGCACCCATTGCCTCCAATTCCTCAGGGGTAGTACCCGGATTCTTTTCCTTCTCCTGAAAATCCCTTGTCATCCTGTTTTTTAACGCTCTTACAGGATGCCCGAGGCTCTTTCCGGTCACAATTGTATCTCTGTCTTTGGCAGCAAGGACCTTTTGCTTATAATTCTCGTGAACATTGCATTCTTTTGCTGTGAGGAATCTCGTTCCCATCTGTACAGCCTTTGCTCCCAGCATGAAAGCTGCAGCCATTCCTCTTCCATCTGCAATTCCACCCGCAGCTATAACAGGAATGTTGACTGCATCCACAACCTGAGGCACCAGAGCCATGGTTGTGGTCTCCCCCACGTGGCCTCCGGACTCACATCCTTCGGCCACTACCGCGCAGGCTCCCATTCTTTCTACCATCACTGCCAGAGCAACACTTGCTACCACGCAGATAACCTTTACGCCTGCACTTTTTAGCTGTTCCATGTACTTGGAAGGATTTCCGGCCCCCGTGGTTACTACCTTTATGTTTTCCTCGCAGACTACCGTTACAGCTTCGTCAATGAATGGACTCATCAGCATCAGATTTACACCAAATACCTTGTCTGTAAGCTCTTTTGCCTTCCTGATCTGTTCTCTGAGCTGTTCCCCATTTGAATTCATGGCAGCTATGAGCCCCAATCCGCCAGCGTTTGAAACTGCCGCCGCCAGATCAGCATCAGCTATCCATGCCATACCACCCTGAATCACCGGATATCTGATTCCAAGAAGGTCACATATTTCATTCTCGTTCATCTATTATCTCCTCTATAAGCACCGGCTTATATCTGACATAGTAAGGTCGGAATCCGATACCTTATGCAGTCTTTTCAATCTGAGCTACAAGCTTATCTATTGTTGTGATTTCCTGTGAAAGCTCAATCTTGCAATCAAGTTCTTCCTGCATCTGCATAACCAGCTCCATAATATCCAGGGAATCCAGACCAATCTCTGTAAATGTGCTTGTTGCTGAGATTTCAGCCTCATCCTTATCAAGATACTCTGCAATTATTCTTGTTATTGTGCCTTTAACGTCTTTCATTTTTTCTCTCCTTTATCTTTGTTCTTGCTGTTACATTAGACATTTTTCAATTCTTTGATACAATAAACTTGGGTGTAACCCCCATGTCAACATTCATTTTATATTTTTTGAGGGAAAACAAAATGTCAGAAAAGCTAGAAAAACAGGACCAGGAATACATTCTGAGCGTTAGCCAGTTCGCAAAACTTTGTGGAACAACAAGAGATACTTTGCGTTTTTATTACGAGCAAAACATTATTACTCCTCGTGTAGACCCCTATAATGGCTATCACTATTATTCACCTTCACAGATTAGTTCTTTTTTCTTTATCCATACCATGAGGCAGGCGGGCTGTAGTATTAAGGAAATTAGCGAAATAATACATAATTCATCAAGGGAAAAGATAGAAAAGCTTGTAAATTCAAAAATTTTGGACATGCAAAAAGAGCTGTATCTCATAAATAAAAAGATCAGCGCTCTTCATCTTGGTATGTGGATTCTTGGAAAATACGAGCAGCACAGAAACGGCTCCCCTTTTATCGATGAAATCCCCGAAATAAGCGTAAGCAAAACCATAATAAGAGATAAAGAAAATGCTTATCACACCGCTGACATAGCAGGTGATATTTCAATACATCTGTCAAAAGCTACTCCTGAAGCAAGTCTTTCTTCTTTTCCTTCAGGCGTCACAATCAGCTATGATGATCTTATAAAAAAGCATTATGTCTATAATTCCATAACTACCCTGTCATTTCTTCCTGCCGACAATATCGATACGTTCTATCTTCCCGGGAATCTCGCTGTATGCTGCTACCAGGATGATTCGTCAAAAGATATCGAGAAAACCTACAAAAAAATCGTTTCATTCATTAAAAAGAACAATTTAAAGGCTACTTCGGATCTTTACGTTATCAGCCTGATCAATCTCTATGAAAAAGAAAAGCAGCATACATACTTCAAATACATGCTTATCTGCGTAGAGCCTGAAGCCTGATTTTTTCTAATTTATGTACTATATCTGCCTAATTGTCTTACCATTAGTATTTCAAAATTATTGCTGGATAATGCGAATCATTAATGGTATATTTTGATATTGTACGCAATTTTTTAGGTGAGGATTTTATTTATGCAAAAAGAAAACAAAATGGGCGTTATGCCTGTAAAACAGCTAATTATATCCATGTCTCTGCCAATGATGATTTCTATGCTTGTGCAGGCTCTTTACAACGTGGTAGACAGTATCTTCGTAGCAAAACTGTCAGAGGATGCACTTACAGCCGTAACACTGGCATTTCCTATGCAGAATCTCATGATTGCCCTTGCATCCGGAACAGGCGTCGGTATCAATGCTCTTTTATCCAGATCTCTCGGAGAGAAGAAATTCGAAAACTCCGATGCTGCTGCGAATATGGGACTTCTTCTCACATTCTTTAATTATTTAGTATTCCTGATCATCGGCATCTTCTTTGCAGGTCCATTCATTCATTCTCAGACCAACATTGAGGCTATTGCAAACTATGGTAAGGAATATCTTACAATAATCTGCTGTCTTTCATTTGGTGTCTTTTTCCAGGTTACTTTTGAAAGACTTTTACAGTCTACCGGAAAGACCATATACAGCATGATTACTCAGGCTACTGGTGCATTGATCAATATTATATTTGATCCGCTCCTTATTTTCGGAATCGGTCCTTTTCCTGCACTTGGTGTTGCAGGAGCAGCCTATGCAACAATACTTGGACAGCTTGTCGCATCAATAATAGGCCTTTTCTGCAATCTGAAATTCAATAATGAGATCCACATCAGCCTGAAAAAAATCCTTAAGCCTTCATCAAGAATTATAGGCGAAATTTACTATGTTGGAGTGCCTTCCATCCTGATGATGTCAATTGGTTCTATCATGACTTATCTGATGAACAGAATACTTGGAAGCTTCTCTTCCACAGCAACTGCCGTATTTGGTGTTTATTTCAAATTACAGAGTTTCTTCTTTATGCCTGTATTTGGTCTTAATAACGGCCTTATTCCTGTACTTGCATATAACTATGGTGCCAGAAATAAGGACAGGATAAAGCAGGCCCTGAGATTTGCTTTAATGCTTGCTGTATCTATCATGATCGTAGGTACACTGTGCTTTTTAACAATACCATCCGTTTTGTTATCTATGTTTAATGCTTCAGAAAGCATGGTTGCAATAGGAATTCCAGCTCTTAGGATTATCAGCTTATCCTTCCCAATAGCCGGAATATGTATTGCCATGGGCTCTATCTTCCAGGCATTTTCAAAGAGTTTTTATTCACTCTTTGTGTCCATCGGTCGTCAGCTTGTAGTGCTTATTCCTATTGCATGGCTTCTCTCCTTAACCGGTGTTCTGGACAATGTTTGGTGGGCATTCCCTATAGCAGAACTTGCATCTGTTGTTCTGTCAACCTTCTTCTTTAAGAAACTGTATTCTTCTACTGTTGCAAAAATGTGATTCTCTATACACCCAAACCACCTTGGTTTACAAGTACTTTTTCTCAAAAAGTGTGTTTTTGTGCGCTTTTTCAGTATTGTGCACTAAAATCCGATACAATTTTTGGCATTTTTTCGCTTTTGCATACTTGTATGGTGCATAAAATGGGTGTAGAATTTTACATGGTAGTATAAAATACTCAATTTGAGGGAGGTATTAACAATGAATAAAACAGAACTCGTTGATGCTATTGCAAAGGAAACCGGTCTTTCTAAGAAAGATTCCGAGAAGGCTGTTAAGGCTTTCACTGAGGCTGTTTCAAAAGAGCTTAAGAAAAAAGGCAAAGTTCAGCTTGTAGGCTTTGGAACATTCGAAACAGCTAAGAGAGCAGCTAGAACAGGTAAGAATCCTCAGACTGGCGCAGCTATTAAGATTCCTGCAGCAGTTGTTCCTAAGTTCAAAGCTGGTAAGGCTCTTAAGGACGCTGTTAATGGCAAAAAGAAATAATTTATAAAATATGAAGACCTCTTGGAGCTTGATCCAAGAGGTCTTTTTATTTTTATTAAGTCTAAGTTTAAAGTTTAAATTTCATCTGTTATTGTTTTAGTGTCTTTCTCTAAGTCTTTCTTCAAGTGCCTTATGAGCCTGATAAATGTCGTTATTTACAGCCCAATCCTTTTCAATAAGATTTCGAATGTACTTTGTAGCAGACATGTTTGAGGCCTTAGCCATATGCTCGACATAATCTCTTAATCCTCTAATATCCAAAAGAAGAAATTTGTCTTTCTCATATCTGCTTGTTTTTTCCTGTTTTTCAGCCTTTGTGGTTGTCTTTGGAGAATTTACTACAGGTTCATTTACAGGCGCAATTACAGGCTCCTGATACGATAATTGAGGTATATTTCCCATTGACTGCTGATATGTTGTATATATCGGCTGCTGGTAAGCCTGTGGCTGAATCTGTGGTTGAATATATGCCTGTGGCTGAATTTGTGGCTGAATTTGCGGCTGAATCTGATGCTGAGCCTGAGGTTGATACTGCTGCTGCATTATTGGCTCTGAGACAATTGGTTGAGTCTGTGCTACCGGTGTTTCCTGTACTGGGGCACTAACATTCACCTCCGGTTCAGGCTGATTAATGTGAGGAACATTTTGTACTGGCTGAACCGTCGGTTCCGGATGATTATTTACCTGCTCTTGAACTATTGGTTCCTGTTTTTTAGCTGGCTCTTGTTGTTCATTCTTTAGTGTCTCCTCAGACGCAGCAACGTTTTCATTGAAAGCAGGTGCTATTTCTTCTACTATTACTACTGGTTCTGGCTCAGGTAATATCTTCGGTTCTTCCTTAACTTCAGTTTTTACCTCAGGCTTTTTGGACTCTGCGTTGACTGTTTTAGTCTCTTTTTCATCAAGCCTTGTCATCCCAGCAAAAAGCCCCTTAGATGCCTTATTTACGCCACTTTTTAATTTATCTGCCTTGCTTGCCATCACTCATCCTCCTCAAGGAATTCATCGATAAAATCATCGTAATCTCTTGCTGCCTGGGATCCCCCGGCATATTCAAACAGATCCATCTTCATTGTCTGCGCTTCCTCTACTGAAACATTAAGCCTGATTTTTGACTTAAATACCTTTGTTTCAAGGAATTTTGCTTTTTCTTCGATATCTTTTATCCAAATCTTTGAATTAGAGGTATTTCTGACCTTTGTAACCAGTATTCCATCTACTTTGAGCTTATCATTTGTGTAGTCATGGATCTGACCGATAAACTTGTAAAGCCTTGATAATCCCTGCAGCGAATATGCTCCCGGTTCAAGAGGAATTATAACTTCATCTGCTACTGTTAAAATATTCATAAGTACTACGCCAAGAGCAGGACTACAATCAAACACACAGTAGTCATATTCCTTTTCAATATCTGAAAAAGCCTCTTTAATCAGCCTTTCACGGCCTATTCCTGTAAATGTCATATCTGCCGATGCCAGATCAATTCCACCTACAATCAGATCCAAATTCTCAGCAATTGGTATAATTGCCTTATTTATATTCTTTTTCCTATCCATTACTTCGAATAGCTTTGCAGGTACATTCTTGTAAAAGTATTCCTGCTGCTCTTCAGAAAGCTCCTCAATATCCTCAGGATCCGGATCTATTTCATTAAGGTCTATTCCTGCTGTCATCGAGAGATTTTCCTGTGGATCTGCATCAACAACCAAGACCCTATATCCTCTTCTGGCAAGGCCTACAGCCATTGCATAACTAGACGTGGTCTTAGCTACGCCCCCTTTTTGATTACTAAATGCTACTATTCGCATAACTCCTCCCAAATTTATATCTATATGATTCAAGTCAACAGTATTTATTATACTTCATGGAGTATAGTTATTCAATAATTGATATTGAAAATATAGAATATATTCGTTCTAAAGAAGATATACTACAAATATGTTATATAACATTATTCTTTCTATTGTTTTACTTTTGATATTTATTTCATGAGCATGTCTTATAGTTTTACAACTAATACTGCTCATTTGTTTATACATATATATTGTATATTATATCTATTATATATCTTATATTACTCTCTTTTCACGCGTAGTACTACATTACCCACTATATTTCTTCAGTCATATGCGTTATATCTGTTATATAATACCCTATTAGTATTTATATTATATAATTTATCTATTTTATTTCTCTTTTTACTTTTATATACGTTATATGTCTCAAATATCTAATACATACCACTATCTAGAAAATTATATATCACATATATTTTATTTTATATATTTTGTATCTATAAGTGAAATATGTATAATTATTTTTTTAGCAGCCTGTATTTATATTACACATTTAAAAAATATGTTCTATATGTGTTATATGTCATTCATCATTAAATACTTTTTATATTTAATATATAACATGTTTATCATATATTATAATCTTATTTTTTCTAAAAATATTTTGTAAAATACATAATGTTACTATTATATATGTCATATATATACTTTAATTATAATCAATTATTTTCTTAATGCCTGGAGAAGACTTCTACTTTGTGTTTGCAGTTTAAGTGTGCAATCGTCTCCTTGTTATATATTTTATATATTTTCAATTGTAGAATTCAAATTTAAGATCTGTAATCCAATTCTACATAAGAAAATATTATGAACTCTATTTCATAAACACCATATATTAGGTATATAAATATGTTGTATTTGCTATATATCATATACATTTCTTTTTTTAAAGTCTATTTATATATAACATGTAATCATATGTATACTATATGTTTATGTTATTTATGTGTTATTTATATGTTATGTATATCATATAATCTAATGCTAATTATACGTATTATATATCAAATCAATATAGCGCCAATATGTTATATATGCTCTATATTGTAAATGCTATGAATATATTATCGATATATAATAGCATTTATGTATTATATACTTATATATCTTATGCATCGTGAATACCTCATATGTTTTATATCGCTAATATACAGAATCTATTACATACATAGTATTTGATATATATGTGTATCATAATATATTTATTTATGATATAGATTATAATCATAATATGCAATATGTTGCATATATTAATAATATGATAAATGAAAAAGATATAAAAAATATTATATACATTGAAAATATGAAAAATATAGTTTATAATATATAGTGATTTGATATGTAATAGATGTGTTATAAAAAAAATATATTATAAAGTATTCATGATGCATATAAATGAAATATACTTTTTATAAAATTAGTGATCAAGATGCGTGCCAGGTATACTAAACAATAAAATAGCCATCTGGAAGTTCATAATATAGGTGCAACCATTAAAAAACGCAAAACCATTATTTTTCATCAACTTTTGTAGTGTATTTATTCATTTCGTTTTGTATTGCGTTTTCAGCCAGTGGCGACTAACAATTAGTTGTATAGAGCCATTAAAAAAATATTATCAAAATATAAATAATTTATAAAAACTAGAAAACATTTTGATGCAATGTAGGCATAATAAGTGCAATTATTCCAGAATCCGCATAAACACTGGCCTTATTGATAATAAGCGTTATAGTTGCCAAAAAAATAATGTGACTTGCAATATTTCTTGCATTTTAAAAGATTTTGCAGGAACTATTAGTAATATAATGATGCAAAATATTTCAAAAAAAATATGGGATTTTCAGCATTATAAAATCTAGTTTTAATAATGTATGTTATCTTAAAATGGTTATCAATAATCCGTAAATTGTATTGAACGAAGCGGTCAATATTTTTTTACAAATCCTTGATCATAACTGAAGAAAATCTAAGCAATAGTGTATCATATGTTATATTTATCTAGCAATTTTTAACTGATCTAGAAACAATTTTCCAATTATCCCTTATATAATCAAAATAGATTTTTGTTGTAATATACCATAATTATTTATAATATTAATTTTAGAATTATTTATATTCGGTACCACACGATATTTTATACTGACAATAATTAATTTTAAAATTAATCATAGTAATATCCATATAAACAACTATTTAGATACATTATTTAAGATCATAAACCTCCAAATTGAATTTATGTTTAAAAAGAAAGAACTTGCAGAATTATTTCCCTGCAAGTTCTTTCTAATTTCTGGAAGAGTATTAGAAAAAGATTACAAAACTAAAGGTGACTAAAAAAGGAATGATCATGAAATTTATTAATTCTATATATAATTTAACAAAATGCAGGATGATAAAAATAATACATTTTTGACGTATTCAGAAGATATATGCCAGGTTTGATATACAGCCAAAAGTTGTTTATTAAATAATAAATACAACTATTTTTTATTAATTAATGTGCGTGGTAAACGCTGTAATCATGCGTATTATTGCGATTAGCAGTGACTAAAAAGGGATTAAAAGGATATAAAAAAGGGAATATTAAGCTATATAAAAGGGCTGAAAAGGTGAACAAAAAGGGAATATATAGAAATAATAAAAAAGTGTACAAAAAAGGGATTAAAAGCGATGTTTTATGGTATTTAAAGTGTATAAAAGGGGAATCAGGAATTAAAGGTGACTAAAAAGGGAATAATTATAATCGAAGTCTTCCGGATCATATAATTAGAATCTATTTATAACCTAAAAAGAAGTATTGTGTAGTACATAAAAATACTAAAGGTGACTGAAAAGGGAACAAAAATCTCTAAAGGTGAACAAAAAGGGAATTGTTTATCCACAGGAAGTTATGTAAACGGGTGTGAAAGGTGACTAAAAAGGGATTAATATTAACCATATAAGTCAAACCAATACAGTTTATGGTGATGTAAAGGGGCGCAAATATATCATGAGGTGCACAAAAAGGGAACAAAAATTACAAACTATTATGGTCAACAAATTATAGGGTATAAAGTACCGTAAAGGCACAATATATGGGCAAAAAATACTTGAAAGTGACAAAAAAGGGAATATAATAATTATTGAAGTAAATAAAAAGGGAATGTTATTTTTCACATTTCATTTTCAGGTGTATAAAAAAGGAATCCTTTTTGGTGTAATAAAAGGGAACGACCATTATTGTGGGGGAAATATGCAAGATAAGAAAAGAGAGCAGTTAGTTGTAAGTAAAAGTTACAAGAAATCTAATGAGCTCATAAATGCCATGGGAAAAGGGACAGCACTTAGCCAGAAGCTATTTGCAATAGGAATGCAGAATATTAAGATTGATAATACCAACAATGTTGTTGCTACTATTTATGGATCTGAACTCAGGAAGATGTTTCATTCCAGTTCAGGTTCGTTATATGAACACATTGAAGCGTTATGTGATAGGCAGATTAAGGGAGCAACTATTTTTGACTGGAACTTACTTATGAAAGACCAGAAGAATGGTAAAATCGAGGCTCATCAGGTTGTAACGGATGCTTCTTTCAAAGATGGTACTCTTACTCTTAGATATAACAACTCTTTAACTGATAAAATAGTTAATCTGCAGAAAAACTACACTGTTTTAAGCCTTGCTGATACATTAAGCTTAAAAAGTGTATACTCGTTGCGCCTATATGAGATGCTAAAATCAGCGTATGATTACAAAAAAGCCTTGATAAAAGAAGGTGGAGTACTGGCTTTTGAATATAATCTGACAGAACTTAAGCTTGAACTTGGCATTATTACTTCCGGAGGAAATAAGGAAATAAAAGCGGAGCTGGAAAAAGAACGCCCTGATTACGATAAGATCGATGAACTTGCTGAAAAGACAGGGCAAACAAAATATAAAGAGTATAAAATCTTTAACAGAAATGTTCTTAGTAAAGCAAAGGATGAGCTTAATAGAAAGACTAGTCTTGATGTGGATTATGAACCTATTAAGAGTGGAAGAAGAGCAGCCGGTATAAGATTTTACGTAAGCCAGAAAGAAAATCTTATCACAAATAAGAAAGAGCTTCCTGTTATCAACAAAGATGAGATTCTCGATGAGCTCATTGAGCTTTTGCATGGAGATTTTAAGGTAAAAGAGATTCGTGAGATTGCTGAGTTTGCTGGATATGATCTTGAAAAGATTAGAAAATCCTACGAATATATGCAATCATATGTTACTACAATTGATGTTCCTATAGCATTTATGAAGGAATGCATCAAAAACGAATACTATAATAGTAAGGCTGAACCGTTTGTTCCTAAAGAAAACAAATTTAATACTTTTCAACATAATTCAAACGATAATTTTGAAGAACTGGAAAGATTGTTATTGGATAATTGATATTATACAAGGCATATATGTTATATAACATATATGCCTTAAATTATAAAAAAGGAGGCTGCATGGAAAGAATTGTTTCAAAATTACTGATTTACGGAGATTTGCCTGAGGAATCTATTCTTATGCAACTTTCCGGAGTTTGCAGAGAATTGCATAGCGGTGCTTATGATAAAGAAAAGCTGATTGCCAGAATATATAAACAGGTCAAGAGATTGCTTGAACTCGGGACTTCTTGCGCCTTTGACAAAAATCTTTGGCATAATTATCTTACATATCTTTTGATCATGGACGAAAATCCCTTTACACTTACTTGTGAAAAAGTTGGAAGTAAGGAGGGAAGCGTAAATCATTTTGCTAAAAACGATTTTTTAACATTTCACAAGTTATTTAATTATGACTTTTCAGAACTGGAAGAAAAGCTGGGCATAGATTGTTTTTCCTGTATAACGGATTATAAGGCAATTGAGAAGCCTGAACTAATGTATAATACAAATGTTAGTGAAAAAGTAAGATGTTTAAGTGAAAAGCTTGAAACAGCAAAAAATGAAGATGACTTTTTTGACTATGTTACAGTTTTTTACAAGGAAATAGGAGTTGGGGCATTTGGACTTAATAAGGCCTTTAGGCTGAAGGAACTTCCTGGAGAAACAGTCGAATTTAATCCGATCAACAATATGGATTCGGTCGTATTAGATGATCTGGTGGGATATGAGCTGCAGAAAGAGAAGCTTATAGCAAATACAAAAGCATTTGTGGAAGGGAAAAAGGCTAATAATGTCCTTCTTTTTGGCGATAGTGGAACGGGTAAATCTACCAGCATCAAAGCTATCGTTAATGAATTTTACAAAGATGGACTTAGAATGATAGAAATATATAAGCATCAGTTCAGGCTTTTGTCCCAGTTAATTTCGCAGATTAAGAATAGAAACTATAAATTCATCATATATATGGATGATCTCTCCTTTGAGGAAGATGAGTCGGATTATAAGTTTTTGAAAGCGGTCATTGAGGGTGGTGTGGAGACAAAACCTGACAATATTTTGATATATGCAACGTCAAATCGTCGCCATCTTATAAAAGAAACCTGGAAGGACAGGAGAGATGTTGAGCAAGACGGTGATATCCATAGATCTGACACTATGGAAGAAAAGCTTTCACTGGCCAATCGATTTGGTGTAACAATTGGGTATTATAAGCCATCGAGACAGGAATATTACGAAATTGTAAAAGAACTGACCATAAAAGAAGGCTTGGAAATTCAAGAGGACGAACTGCTTAGAGAAGCAGACAGATGGGAACTGAACCACGGAGGCATTTCCGGGAGAACCGCAAGACAATTTGTCAATTATCTGCTATCAAGGGTCCCACTTTAAATTAGGGCAATCGTTTGCACAGCCCTGAAGACTTTCATTTCTTACTTCGCAGGATGCATTTCTGCAATCTCTGCAGCGGAAAGTGTAGTGATATGAATATCTCAATTTGCATGCTCTACAGCAAAATGGCATCCCGCTGTTACGTGCTATAAAAGTGCGACCGCAGCCTATACATGTTTTTTCAAGATTGTGCGACATAGTTTCTCCTTAAGAAATACACAACACTACAATTCTATTATCAAATGACAGTTTGGCAGATTCAATAAACTGCTGATTAAAAAATCATAATAAAACAATAGATTTTATGGGCGTTTTGGGATATTATTTTGATATTATAAATGAGTTTAAAGGAATTGATTATGCATGAGATGAGCTATATTCTCAAGATGGTAAATATGGCCTGTGAGATAGCTGTAGAGAACAACGCAAAAAGGATAAAATCCATAGAAGTGGAAATTGGTAAAACAACAGGCGTTATGCCATATTACATGTATAAATACTATCCGGATGCTATAAAGGGTACAATTCTGGAAGGGTCAGAGCTTATTTGCAGAGAAGTTCCTGTTAAGGCATTATGTGAGGAATGTAATAATGAATATCTTCCAAGCAGAGAAAATAGATATCTTTGTCCAAAATGTGGAGGAAGAAAAGCGCACATTATCGAAGGAAAAGGCGTAGTTCTAAAGAATGTTACTATTGAGGATTGATGATATAAGTTATATAACACAAATAATATGCATGTCATATTGATGCCATATAAGATATATCATCTGCGACTTATGAATTGGAGGTTATATGAAAACAATATACCTTGAATGTAAGATGGGTGCTGCTGGAGATATGCTTACTGCAGCTCTTTTAGGCCTAGTTGAGAATGCAAGTGCGGTAGTAGAGGAACTTAATAGCTTTGGAATACCAGGAGTTACATACGTACTGGAAAATATGAATAAATGCGGAATTCAAGGAAACCATATAAAAGTTCTTATAAATGGATCCGAGGAAAAACATTCTGATGAGTATGAAGAAGAACATATTCATGACAATCACCATCATCATCATGAACATCACGACCATGAACATGAGCACAAACATAGTCATGAGCATAGAACATTATATGAGATAGAAGATATTATTGAGAATTTGAATGTATCAAAGGAAGTAAAAAGTGATATTAGAGAGGTGTATGAGTTACTGGCTGAGGCTGAAAGTTCAGTACATGGAGTGGCTGCAGATCAAATTCATTTCCATGAAGTTGGAAATCTTGATGCCATTGCGGATATAACAGCCGTTTGTTATTTAATGCATGTCCTTGATCCGGATAGAGTAGTGGTATCTCCAATAAATGTTGGAAGCGGAACAGTAAAATGTGCACATGGTATATTGCCGGTTCCTGCTCCGGCAACTGCGCTTCTTTTGCAGGATATACCAAGTTATGAGAGTGATACTATTGAATCTGAACTTACGACGCCAACAGGAGCAGCTCTAATTAAGTATTTTGCTGATTCATTTGGAAGCCAGCCATTAATGACGGTCAGGAAAATAGGTTATGGTATGGGCAAGAAGGAGTTCCCTCAGGCTAATGCGTTAAGAGCACTGATTGGAAAAACAAACGAAGAAAACGAGCAGGTTATTGAACTGTCGTGCAATGTAGACGATATGACTGCTGAAGAGATTGGATATGCTACAGAGACCCTGCTAGGGGATGGAGCGTTGGAAGTATATACGGTATCAGCTGATATGAAAAAGAATAGGCCGGGAACGGTTATTCATTGTATCTGCAAGGTGGAAGACAGGGATAAGTTTGTATATGGATTGTTTCTGCATACCACTACTCTTGGCATTCGAGAAAACATTTGCAATAGATATGTTCTTTCCAGAGAAATAAGCAAAATTGATACCCCTTATGGTGAGGTTAGGATAAAAAAAGCTTCTGGTTTTAATGTAAATCGCCAGAAGCTTGAATATGATGACCTTGCCGGAATTGCAAATCGTACAGGAAAGTCCTTATTAGATTTGAAAAACGAGTTAGGCACAATGCATTAATTATAAATTCAACTATTGTGTTGAGGCGTGATAATTACTGAGATGCGAGCCCTTCTATCTTTTGCTGCGAGATTCGTATGGTGTCATCAACAGATTGTTCTCCGTTGATGCATTTTACCAGTTCCTGACCAAATACTTCTTCTATGCTTGACCATTTTGCGGTTCTGGGACGGACTCTGGAGTTATTGGTTCCTGAATAGATTGCCTCGAAGAAAGGATATTTATCCAAGATAGCTTTATCTCTGAATATGCTTGTTCTGGTAGGGACGCCGCCATAGTCGAGGGCTTTGACCTGTACGTCCTTACTGGTCAGGTATTTTATGGTTTCAAGGGCCAATTCTTTGTTGGAAGAATTTGATGTGATTCCCATTAACCAATTTCCTATTTCACCGGTTGGCAGAACTTCAGAGTTCTTGTCTCTTTTCCCGGGGATTTGTGCTATTTTAGCAGATGCTCCTGTACCGGATATAAACCAGGATGGCCAGCCAAGCGCAATGCCAGCTTCTCCGGATGAGATGGCGTTAACCAGATCGTTCTTTTCATAGTTTTCGCCGGTAGAATACAGCTTACAATAAAATTCTAATGCATCGCGGCTTTCCTGGCTGTCTAGTATAACATTATGATCTTCAAATATATCTCCGCCATAGGACCATAAAATGGGAAGGAAATCTGAAACGATTGGATTTCCGGACTGACCTCTTATGGCATAGCCCTTTTTTCCGGATTTATTTGCTTCTAAACAGCTTTCATAGATACTTTGCCAGTTAGTAAGGTCTATATCGGATCCGGTAACGGATTCATTATAGAATATTAGCTGCACATTACCTGAGAATGGGAGTGCATAGGTTGCGCCTAAAGGATAAGGGTCCTTGCCAAGAAGTCTCGATTTTTCAACGAAGTCTTCGTCATCGGTATATCCGAGCTGAGTGAGATTGCAGAGTATATTTTTTTCAATATACTCCGGCATAAGAGGGTCATCGATCATTATTATGTCATAGGAACCGGTTTCCTTTTGGGAATCTTCAATCGTGTTGTTTCTTATGTCATCGGCGCTGAATGAAAGAACGTTCAGTGAGCAATTATGACTTTCTTCAAAGTCTGCTTTTACTGCATTTATAACATCTGAAAAAGAGCCATCTCTGGCTGCTATGGTGATAGTTGTACGGTTTGTGCTGGCTGTTCCTCCGGAAGTGTTTCCACAGGCAGCTGTAGAGATGCACAAAATTGAAATAAGGATCATCGAAAATAGTCTTTTTTTCATGGCATACCTCCGCATATTTCCGTAAGTTAATATTACCATAAAGCGTTTGGTAATATGTGAAAATAAAATAATCTTATGATAAATTTTTGAGGGGCAAGATGATAAAACTAGATTTAATAACTGGATTTTTGGGCGCGGGGAAAACTACTTTTTTGAAACATTATGGAGAGTATCTTGTTTCAAAGGGTGAAAAGATCTGCATTATAGAAAATGATTTTGGAGCAATCAATATTGACATGGTCTTACTAAAGGAATTGGAAGGTCCTCAATGTAATCTCGAGATGGTAATTGGCGGTGATGGGCCAGAGGCACATAAGCGCAGGCTAAAGACAAAACTAATTTCCATGGCAATGCTGGGATTTTCCAGAGTTATTATTGAGCCTTCGGGAGTCTATGATGTAGATGAGTTCTTTGATCTTTTGTATGAGGAACCTATAGATAAGTGGTATGAAGCGGGAAATGTAATTGCAGTTTTAAATCCAAAACAAAATGAGAACCTGACAGTTAATTCAAGATACCTTTTGATGGCGGAGGCTGCACAGGCAGGGATGATTGTACTAAGCAGGTCGGAACAGTGTAGCCTAGAAGAAAAAGAGAAGGCTATAAACCAACTAAATGACGCATTTAGTGAGTTTGGATGTAATAGAATCATAAGACCGAAGGACATCATTGATAAACCGTTTACGAGCCTTGATATATCAGATTTTGAAAAGATAATTATATGTGGATTTAATCGATATAATCATGTAAAAATGCCGATTTTTGATACTGGTGAATACCAGACTCTGTTTTATTTTGATTTCAAAATGGACAAGGCGGAAATAATTGACCAATGTCGTAAAGTTTTTGATGATAACGGGTGCGGAGTGGTTCATAGAATAAAGGGAATAATACAGACAGATGCTGGAGATTTCTATGAATTAAATACCACGCGCAATGAAATAATGACTAAAGCGGTCATCAAAACAAGGCCTGTTTTAATTGTTATAGGGGAGAATCTTAACAGGGATAATCTCGCAAAATACTTAGGTGAACCTACATTGTAATATTTTGAAGACCAATATATCCTGCTCTTGTTTTTGCGAGAATAAGATTCAGAGGTCAACCAAGCCGTTTTGATGAGTGCCATTTAATGAAATATAGTGCATTCTTTTTTATATTATTGTATAATTTATCATGAAATGGGTATTTTTCTGAACTTTTAGTCTTCTTTAATTTCAAGCTTATGTGGAGCACGAATATGGACAATATAGGCAACGAAGGAAAAATTGGCTATTCTTCATCTGTTGAATTTGGACCTAGTGACATACTGTATATGTTGAAGGATCTTCCAGATGCATGCTGTATTTTTAAGGTTTTAACAGATCCTTTTGGTACAGTTAAGGATATGCTTTTTCTATTTGCGAATGAGAAATATGGTCAGATGGTTGGCAAGACATCTGCAGAGCTGATTGGCAGTACATTCTATAAAACTGTTTCAAATAGAGATGAAGATTGGATTAGATATAGCTATCAGGCGGCTATTCTTCGGCAATCATTTATTATGAGGACATATAATTCACAGTTTGACAAATGGTTTGAATTTTGGGCAGTTCCTGTATATCAAAAAGGGTTTTGCGCATTTATTATTCATGATGTGACAGCTGCCAAGAAAAATGAAGAAGATTCTGCGTTAACATATAATACTAATAAGCTGATCATTGACTGCGCGACCGCTGTCTCTTCTGCTGAATTTGGGAAAGGAATCAAGAGAGCTTTAAAGATCATTGGACAAGCTATAGAGGCAGACAGAGTAGAGGTTATTGAAGTTCAGGATAAGCAGATAGTTGAATCCTATGTGTGGCTTAGCAGTGCAAGAACCTCAGAACTGCCAACTAAGAAGGAATTTGATAAATATGATATTGTTTCTATATGGGAGAGCCAGCTAAAAGAGAAGAATATCGTTGTTATAAATGATACGGCGACGCTCTTGGATACGCAGGAATCCTTTTATCATAAAGTTCTGGCAGGTAAAATTTCCAGATATATAGTGGTAAGGTTAAAGGATAAGCAGGATGTTATAGGATATCTTATCGCTGATAATCATTCAAACGAACTTTCCATTAATGTTGCAGATGTTTTGGAATCCGCAGCAATCTTCTTTGCTGCAGAGATGCGGAACCGGGCTCTTACAAATGAGATGATGTATATGGGAAGTCACGATTCACTTACAGGACTTGGCAATAGGTATGCTCTTAATCAGACGCTTCTGATCTTGTCCGAAATGTCAACGAGTGTAGGCGTGTGCTACTCTGATATCAATGGACTTAAGGTATATAATGATGAGAAGGGGCATGCTACAGGAGACGAGCTTATTAAAGAAACTGCAAAGATTTTTGCTTCTGTTTTTAAAAAGAAATTTAGTTATAGAATTGGAGGAGATGAATTCATAGCAATTGTACCAGAGGTAGATGAAGATATATTTAGTGCTATGGTGGAAAAACTTAAACAGAAAATAAAGAAAATATCCATTTCGATTGGGGCGGTGTGGTCAGATGATTCTAAGCAGATCAATTCCCTGATTAAAAATGCCGATGAAGCAATGTATGTAAGTAAAGCTGAGTACTATAAAACCCACGAGAGAAGGCATAATACATAAGAAAAAGAGCTATCGTACGCTTTGGTTACGATAGCTCTAAATTTTTGTTATTATGCCAAAGAAGCAGTAATGATTGCCATTGAATATACTTCTATAGCGTTGCAACCACGAGAAAGGTCATTGATAGGTGCATTAAGACCAAGAAGAATTGGTCCGTAAGCCTCGAAATTACCCATACGCTGAGCAATCTTATAGCCGAGGTTGCCGGCATTGATATCAGGGAAGATAAAGGTGTTTGCGTGACCTGCAACAGGTGAACCGGGAGCTTTCTGCTTAGCTACACGAGGAGAAACAGCTGCATCGAACTGAAGCTCTCCATCGATAGGAATTTCAGGATATTTCTCCTGAGCCTTCTTAGTAGCATTCTGCATCTTGGTTACTGTATCATCCTTAGCAGATCCCTTTGTTGAGAATGAAAGGAATGCAACCTTTGGATTAACGCCAAATCTCTGAGCACAATTAACAGTTTCGCCACAGATCTCAACAAGCTCATCCTCGTTAGGATTGATATTGATACCGCAGTCAGCCATAGCGATAACTTCGTTCTCCCCTGTTGCTGAAGGACGAACCAGGATGAAGCATGAAGAAACGATGGTGTTCTCCGGCTTTGTCTTGATAATCTGAAGAGCAGGACGAACTGTATCAGCAGTTGAATATGTTGCTCCGCCAAGAAGACAATCGCCAAGGCCCATCTTTACAAGCATTGTTCCGAAATAGTTGGTCTGCTTAAGAATCGGGATAGCCTTCTCAGGTGTCATTCCCTTGCTCTTTCTGAGTTCGCAGAACTGCTCAACCATTTCATCAAATTTGTCATAGTTTTCAGGATCAATAATCTGTGCGCCTCTAATGTTGTAGCCTGCATCCTCTGCAGATTTATTGATTTCATCAGGGTTTCCTAAAAGAATAGGTTTGAGAAAATTGCCAGCAAGAAGTCTGGAAGCAGCCTCAAGAATTCTTGGATCAGAACCTTCAGGGAAGACGATAGTCTTAGGGTCTGCCTTTAACTTCTGTATCATATCACCAAATCCGTACATATATTTTTTCCTCCTTAGAATCGATCAGGTTTTAATTTTATGTAAGCGCTTCCATTTTAATACCATAAAAAACAAAAAAAATTGATTTCACTCAAATTTGGTAAAAAATATAGTAAATATTTATAAAAAAGATTGACTATTTTTTAACCATCCTATTAATTTTAGCTATCTCTTTTGCATTAAAATACATCATGTGCTAATGTAAGAGTGCTGATGTCATATACAGACATGATATTTGCATCCCGCTATACAGGGTACTTTGACAGATGAAAGGAACAAATAAATATGAACATGAATCCAATGTTGCTTATGCAGCTTCAGCAGAGGCTTGGCTTATTTCAGCAGGACCATCCAAAGGTCATTCCATTTTTCCAGGCAGTTGGTGCGAATGCAGTTACTGAAGGAACGGTTTTCGCTGTAAAAGTAACTACACCTGATGGAAAAGTATTGGAGTCAAATATCAAGCTTACAGCTAATGATATTGAGACAATAAATATGATGAAAAACGCAAACAACCAGTAAATGAAAAGTACGCCAAAGAATAACTCTTGATATTCTTTGGCGTTTTTATTTATCGTAAAGTTTTTTCGTAATATCCGCCTTTATTTATGAACCCTGTTTTTTCAAGATAATCCTTGTGGTGATCATCAGCGCCTCTGTATATAGCTGTCTTTATGCCTTCGCCTGGAAGCTTCGAGAACAGAAATTTTCCGATTGAGAAGTCTCGGTATTCGGGAATTGAGTAGTCAAGAACTATTTCCAGATTATCGCTGTTTCTTTTTCCAAGTAAAATTCCTGCGGGTTTTCCTTCGTTACATATTACGAAGGAACTGTTTACTTCACTGAAATCCAGGGAGATACCGGGAAAACATTTTTTGATATCTTCCTCATATTTTTTGATAGTGTATTGCAAAAGGCTGTCGCTTACATCGGTCTTAACAAAGGCGTATTCAACGCCGCTCTTTCGGCTCATTTTTATCAGATAGTATATGTTTATCAGCACAAGACATATATTCATGATGGCCGTAGGATAGGAATGAATAATGAATGCGTATATGGTGAAAATAATACTTCCGATGGAGTTGACGACGCGAAGCTTGAAAACGGATACCATGAGAAATGATATCAGAACAAGAGAAGAACCAATGTAGCCGATTGCTTCGATTATTATCTTACTGGTTTCCATATTAACCTCTTTAAATAAATGAAATTACGATAATTATTCTCGTACTAAGAATGTACCATATATTTATCATAATAGGCAATGGCAAAAACTGATGAGATTATTGTGTTTCAGGTATGATAAAATATGAATAAATTGCGGGGAATTATAAACCAGTTTGAAGGAGTATAGCATGACAAAGGAAGAGTATTTAAAAGAAATTGATCAAGTAGTTGAAAAGGGCAAATACAGCGCAGATTGGGAGTCTTTATCAAAGCATCAGACTCCTGAATGGTTTAAGGGCGCAAAATTTGGAATATTCATTCACTACGGTATTTATAGTGTGCCGGGATATGGTAATGAGTGGTATTCCAGAAATATGTACAATAAGATAAACCGCGAGTTCAAGCACCATATTGAGACCTACGGCTCTCAGAAGGATTTCGGATACAAGGATTTCATCCCTATGTTCAAAGCAGAGAATTTCGATGCGGACAGATGGATAAAGACTTTTAAGGACGCCGGGGCACGCTATGTTGTTCCTGTAATGGAGCACCATGACGGATTTGCAATGTATGATACGGAGTTTAACAGGTGGAATGCAGCAAATATGGGGCCAAAGAGAAATATTGGCGGCGAACTTAAAGAAGCCTGCGAAAAGCAGGGGCTTGTTTTCTGCGGCTCTTCACACCGTGCTGAGCATTATTTTTTCATGAACCTTGGCCGTACATTTGACAGTGATGTAAATGATGAGGAATACGCAGATTTTTACGGACCGGCAGTTCTTTGCCCTGAGTGGGAGAAGGATGATGACTTTACAAAGAATACTGAAGATCCTCATTCAAAGGGCGCTAGTAAGGAATGGCTCGAGGATTGGATGGTAAGGACTGCTGAGCTTATCGACAGATATAAGCCGGCTATGCTCTATTTTGACTGGTGGATCCAGAACCATTCTTTCAAACCATATCTTAAGAAGCTCTGCGCATATTATTACAACCGCGCAGCTGAATGGGGAAAAGAGGTTACTATCTGCTACAAGCATCATGCTTTTCCGCCGGATGTAGCGACTTTTGACGTGGAAAGAGGAGCTCTGACAGAGATTTCTCCAAGATATTGGCAGACAGATACCGCCATCGGAAACAGATCCTGGGGTTATATAAAGGATAACGAGTTCAAGAGCGGATATAAGCTTGTTTGCGACCTTATTGACGCAGTCAGCAAAAATGGTAATTTCCTTCTTAATCTTGGACCAAAGCCTGACGGAACCTTTACAGAAGAGGATGAAAGAGCTCTTTCGGAGATTGGTGCATGGCTTTCAAAGAATGGAGAGGGAATCTACGATACTTCATATTGGAGTCAGTATAAGGAAGGAGAATCTGTTATTTCCAGTGGCTCCTTCAGCGATTATGCCGAGGTTCCGTATACTGCTGCGGATTACAGATTCACTTACAAAAATGGGTGTATTTATGCCTTCTGGATGCGTCCGGCGGAGCAGGATGCCAGGATCAAGGCTTTCAAGAGACTTCCTATGAGGGATATGCTGATAGATGAGGTGACTCTTCTTTCAACCGGAGAGAAGCTTACTTTCGAAAGAACTGAAGAGGAAATGATAATCAAGGCATCTGAGAGCTTTAAGTCAGATATGCCTATCTGTTTCAAGATAAAGCTTTCCTGATGGAATAATTCAAGTGGACAGTTTTTTCAGCGCCTTCAGAACGATCTGAAGCAGGATTGATACGAAAAAAGATAACTCGAGGACAGTTATGGTTATAAAGGGTGCATTTGTTTACACAAAAGAGCATGGGTTTGAGAAAAAAGATATCATAACGGATGGTATTGCAATTGGTAAGCTATACTCGTCATCTGCAGATGATTTAAATATGAATGAAAGCTCGGAGGAAATTATTGATGCTGAAGGACTTTATGCCATTCCCGGATTGGTGGATATCCATTTCCATGGGGCAATGGGGCATGATTTTTGTGATGCAGATGCTGAAGGACTTGAGGAAATTGCAAGATATGAAGCAAGGAACGGAATTCTTGCAATTTGCCCTGCAACCATGACCTATAATGAAGAAATCCTTCAGGGAATCATGGACTGTGCTGCGGCTTTTTCTCCTAAAGAGGATATGGCAGAACTGGTTGGTATAAATATGGAAGGCCCCTTTATAAGTCCTAAGAAGATTGGTGCCCAGAACCCCAAATACCTTATGGAACCGGATATTTCGATGTTTAGAAGGTTAAATGAAAGGGCAAAGGGGCTCATTAAACTTGTGGATATCGCACCGGAGCTTTCCAGGAGCATGGATTTTATCAAGGAGCTTTCGGGAGAAGTAAATGTTTCCGTAGCTCATACGGCCTGCGATTACGATACAGCTATCAAAGCCTTTGAGAATGGTGCACGCCATATAACACATCTTTTTAATGCTATGCCGGGACTTACTCATAGGGAGCCGGGACCAATCAGGGCAGCTATGGAAAAAGGTGCAGAAGCGGAAATAATCGCAGATGGTGTCCACATTCATCCTTCCATGGTGAGATTTGCATTTGAGAACTTTCCTGAGGATAAGATGATACTTATTGCGGACAGCATGGAGGCTACAGGACTTCCGGATGGTGAATACCAGCTTGGCGGACAGAAAGTAACTGTCACCGGTAAGAAGGCAGTTTTAACTGAGCATCCGGAAACTATTGCCGGTAGCGCATCCAATCTTTTTGATTGCATGAAATCCGCAATTGGCATGGGTATCGAAAAAGAGGCTGCTATCAGGGCGGCTTCTGAAAACCCGGCAAAGGCAATAGGAATTGATGATAAATACGGCTGTATTGCCGACGGCTATGTTGCGAATATTGTCCTTGTTGATGAGGATCTCACCATCAGGTATATCATCAACAGAGGGAAACTGATGGAATTATAAGCGTGCTGGATATAAGATGATTGAGGAAAGCCTTATGGATACAATTGTGTTTGAATATGCTCCTGTTATTTTCATGGATAAAAAAGAGCCATTTGGCATAAAAAAGGTTGGATTCACGCAGTATTTTGAGGACGGGGCGAGAAGTAATTCTTTTAATCGCAGCTTTGATTTCAAGAACTTTGATGGAGCAGTAACTGTTCTGGAATACGTTTATTATCTGGATTATGACATTCAGCATCTCTATGATCTTGAGCATATCTGGGTTTATCTGGATGATAAAGGAGATGTTGTGGGTGCAGAAGGCAGTTATCATGGCAGGTTCTTAAATGCGATGAACAGGACTTTTGAAGGACAAAAGTTTCGGGAAGGGAAAAGAATAGTGATGTACTCCCAGCCCGGAAAGCATGCCTTTTTTTCTGATCCAAGACTCATGTATCTGTATTCCGAACTATATACTTCCTGCGACAGACTGGCGGGTATAAGCGGACTTGATGCACCGGAACGTTTTGCTAAAGATATTGACTGCAGCGAAAGCGACAATCAGAAGGTTATTAGCTATATAAGAAAGAACTTTAGGTTTGTGCCCAGCATGGAGTTTGAAGAACATGAGATTTCCAAGGATGATTATATGGACTGGGAAGATTTGGCAAACAAAATTCCGGACTATATTAGGACCGAACTGGCCAAAATTGTTTGAAATAATGAATGATATGTCCTCGGTTATGCCGAGGATCGTTATGACAGGTGGTAGATGAGTACAAGAACAGAGACATTGGAACAATTGGACAAAACTGTTGAGACCCTTAAAAACCGCATGTTTGGAGAAAGAATATCTCTGGACTTATGTATGGATGAAGCGGGGCTTCGTTATAAAAAGGTCCCCTATGGCCATAGAGATGAGGTTATGGGGGATTATTTATCCTGGGAAAGATTTCCTGTGGGTGGAAAATGGGGAACCAGAGATGGACACTATCTGTTTAGGGTCAAGGTAGTGATTCCTGAGAAGTTTTCGGGAAAAGAGGTGTTCTTTTTCCTATCAACGGGAGCAGATGATATCTGGAATACTGATAATCCTCAGATGCTGGTGTATATAAACGGGATCAGACGCTGCGGAATGGATATGAATCACAACTGTCTGTGTATTTTTGGAAAAGAGGATTGGGAAAAAGGCACAGAAAGACTTGTGGATATTGCTATTTATGCTTATTCCAACCTTGCGGAGAATGAAAATCTTCTTAATATGGAAATAGCAGCTCTGGAGGAATCGGCTAAAAAGCTCTATTTTGACATGATTGTGCCTCTGGATGCCGCCAAGGAGTTTGATAACAGTGACGATGATAAAAAAGCGGATGTTATCATAAAAGAGCTGATAAAAGCTGCTGAGATTTCACAAAATGGCGCAGGAGAGGATGGACTTATAGAGGAGGCTTCGAAGTATCTTTTAACTAGTCTATATGGAAAAGGTGACAATCCTGCTACTGTGGCAAGTGTTGGCCATACTCATATTGATGTGGCATGGAAATGGCAGCTTAAGCAGACCAGAGAAAAGGTTATAAGAAGCTATTCGACTGTAATGGAGCTTATGAAACGATACCCGGAGTATCTTTTTATGGCCAGTACTCCGCAGATGTATGAGTTTGTCCGTGAAGAAGAGCCGGAATTGTTTGAGGAAATAAAGGAGAAGGTAAAAGAAGGGCGTTTTGAGCCGGAAGGAGCAATGTGGCTTGAAGCGGATTGCAATCTTACAAGTGGAGAGTCTCTTGTCCGCCAGATTCTTTATGGAAAGCGGTATTTTGAGCATGTATTTGGCATAAAAAGCGATATCTTGTGGCTTCCGGATGTTTTTGGCTACAGTGCAGCGATGCCGCAGATTCTGAAAAAAAGTGGAATACGTGCCTTTATCACGACAAAGCTTGCCTGGAATGATACCAACAGGATGCCCCATGACCTTTTCTTCTGGAAGGGTATTGATGGCACTAATATTCCGGCTTATATAATCTCTACCTGTGATTATGCTAAGGCTGATGAAGCAATGAAGACCGGAAATCGCCTGGAATATACCTATAATGGCAGACAGAATGCCTCACAGATCATGGGGACCTGGCGTGCATTCCGGGAGAAGCACGTGACGGATGAAGTGCTTACCTGCTATGGCTTCGGGGATGGCGGCGGCGGTCCTACCTGGGAGATGCTTGAAATGGACAGGCGGCTGAAACTTGGCGTTCCCGGCGTTCCTAAGACCAGACAGGAGTCAGTTACAAAGTTTATGGATAAACTCCTCGAAAGGGTCTCTGACAGTAAGGATATGCCTCTTTGGAATGACGAGTTATATCTTGAATATCATAGAGGAACATATACCTCTATGGGGCAGAACAAGAAATATAACAGAAAACTGGAGCTTCTTTTGAAGGAGGCGGAGATTTTAGCTGTTTGCGCTAATGTTTCTGCGGGTGCTAAGTATCCGGAGAAAGAGCTTATGGATGCCTGGAAGATTCTGATGCTCAACCAGTTTCATGATATTTTGCCCGGGTCTTCTATAGAAGAAGTTTATGAAGATTCGAAGAAACAGTATGAAGAGGCAATTGCTATCACACAGGGAATTATTGATAGTGCGGCAGATGCTCTTTGCAATGAAATTGATATAAAGGAACGGGAGAAATCCGAGTCAGGATTATCCAATGAGGAACTTGCAGATGGCTCTTTATGCGTTTCTACGCCCTTTTACGAGGCGAAGTTTGATCAGAACGGTGAAATAGTAAGCCTTTATGATAAGGAGCTAAAAAGGGAACTCAGGAATCCTTTGGATGCTCCTTTTAACAGGTTGATTGCATTCGAAGACAAGCCAAAGGATTATGATGCCTGGAATATCGATTCAGATTTTGAAAATGTTTCCTGGAACCTTGATAAAGCGGAAAAAATAGAAGTCAATGCCCCGGAAGGGGATGAGGCGTCGCTCTGGATCAGTGTTGAGATTTCCAGAAAATTCAGGAATTCAGACATTCATCAGAGTATTGTATTTAATGCAGACAGCAGAAGAATAGATTTCATTACAAAAGCAGACTGGCACGAGCATCAGACTCTATTAAAGGCTGCGTTTCCTGTTGCGGTGGAATCAAAGGAAATATGCTGTGAAATCCAGTATGGAAGCTTAAAGAGAAAGCTGACAAGGGATAATAGTTTTGAAAGGGCAAAATTTGAGTGTTGCGCACACAAGTGGATTGATATAACTGATGACAGCGGTGATTTTGGCGTTGCAATTCTCAATGACTGCAAGTATGGCTATGATGCGAAAGAAAAACTCATGAGGCTGACGCTTATTAAATCAGGTATTTTCCCGAATCCCAATGCGGATCAGGGGATTCATGAGTTTACATATTCTCTTTTACCTCATAAAGGAGATCTGACGGAAGGAAAGGTTATAGAGGAGGCCAGAGCGCTCAATTTCGGGTCGCATTATTATGCGCCAAAGAAGTTTGAACCTTCTTTTGAAGCTTTGCCCGGAACTCATGCTCAGAAAAGTGCGACCATAAGATTCTTGGAGGAATGCGAAAAAGGCCTGGTAGAACTGACAGATGCCCGTGGCATTTTTATTGAGGCGATAAAAATGGCTGAGGATGGTAGAGATATTGTTGTAAGGATGTACGAAGGCTACGGAAGAGAGACTAATGCTAATGTTAAGCTTTTTAAGGACTATGATATTTGCCCTAAAGAAGTGGCTATCTGTGATCTTTTGGAGAACTGTATCGGTGAAGAGACTTCCTATGAAAAGAGCGGGAAAACCTTATGCCTGACGTTTAAGCCCTTCGAAATAAAGACTATCCGGATCCGGCTCTGAATAAAAAACTATGAGCAAAAAATGCAATCTTTTTAGTGGAACGACATAAAAACTGCGTAGATAATGCACGAACAAGAAAATAGAATGTATGATATAGAACTATGATGTCTTATCATACATTCTTTTTTTGCGTTTAAAAGAAGTACAGGAGAGAAAAAATGGGTAAAGAGACCAAATTTTTGAGCATAGCAATAGGGCTTCTTCAGGGAATGATACGGGATGAAGGTAGAGAAGATGCTGTAATCAGTTCAATGAATGCAGATAAGCTCTATAAATATACCAGATTTGTCAATGAAAAATATGTAGATGATAAGTGCCGCAGGACCAATGAAGTGGACTATGCGGCGAGAAATGACAGGAACAGATTCCATTTTAACGGAATTGTTGACAGAAATGCTCCTCTTGGGAATTTCTTTGTAGAAACAAGAGAAAACGGTTTAGGAACGCCTGCGCAGGTCAAGCTTTTTAAACTTCTTGAGAATGAAACGTCTGAGACCTTTGACAGGGTAAACGGAAAGATCACTATGATCCGTGATATGACCGGGTTTGACGGTTGTTTATCCAGAAAACTTACTCCAGGAAGATATGTGGTAGAGATCTCAAAGGGAAGTGAATATGAAATAATAACTGATGCTATTGAAATACAAGAGGGCAAGCTTACCAGAAAAGGGTATGAACTTAACCGCTTTGTAGATATGGAAGAAAAAGGTTGGATGGCCGGAGAACTCCACCATCACTGCGTTTATTCAAGCCCTGTTTTTAACGGAGATGATGACGTTGTAGAAACACCTCAGGAAGTAGCTAATTCCATGATGGCGATGGGGCTCTCTTACGGCGCACTATCTGACCACCATCTTGTTTTGCATCATCCTGCATGGAAGGCAATGAAAAAGGATAATTTTGTGCCAATAATCTCCAAAGAGATTTCAACTTCTAATGGACATGTCATGTCAATGGGAGTAGCTAAAGATGTGATCTATGCAATTCCTGAGGAGAAGGATCGCACAGATGAGTACTTAAGGAGCGAGTTTGTAAGGATTACAGATGAGATAAAGGAATGTGGCGGGCTTGCCCAGATCAATCATCCAAGGGATCTTCAAAAAGCTATTTCCTGGAATCCGGCTTTTGAGGATATGTTGGATATCTTTGAGACCATGGAAATCTGGAATGGCTCTAATCCGATGATGAGTGGCAGTACTAATGATGCCGCCAGAGATCTGTGGCACAGATGCATGCAAAAAGGTCTGTTTCTGCCGGCTACAACAGGAAGTGATACCCATAATATCTGCGCTGATGATTATCATGTGCTTTTTGATCAGATCATGGATACCATTGATGCCATTAAGGCAAACAAATCAGACTTAGACAGGGAATATGCAGACGAAACTTATGTCATGCTTATGATTGGGGAAAGACTTCTTCCTATATTAGAGAAATGGGCAGAAACATGCCTTACAAGCGGATGTGTCAGGACTTATGTATATTTTGATCCTACTCAGCCAAAAGAGGCAACCCATACACCTAAGAACATTCTGAATATCCTGAGGAAGGGAAATAGCTTTTTGACAAATGGGCCGATTCTTGTTCCTAAGGTTGGAGGAAAGTTACCCGGTGAGAGGCTTAAAGTTACAGATAATAATGCAGAAATAAAGATTGAATTGCAGATAATTGCCAACAGAGAACTGGAAAAGCTGCAGATTTGCACTGAAAATGGTGTCAGAAAAGAGCTTGAACTCAAAGGGCAAAAGGAAAACGGCTTCTATGACTATAGCATGAGCCTTAGCGAAGCCGCTTTGAACGATGATTACATATATTTTACTGTTCTGGATGATTGCACCAATATGGCTATCAGCAATCCTGTGATTATTTGCCGATAGTTGCAGATTGCCGGTATTCCCTGGGAGATGTGCCGGTAAGCTTGTTAAATACCCTGTTGAATTGGGAAAACGAAGAAAAACCGCATTCCTGTGCAATTACTGAAATCTTATCATTGCTGGACACAAGGCGATATTGAGCATTTTTTATCCTGGTAAGCTGGATGTAATTGGAAAGATTAAATCCTGTTACCTGCTTGAACTGCCGGGAAAGATAGCTGGAGCTGATAAAGAAATGCTCTGAAAGGGAGTCCAGTGTAATATCCTCGTCGTAATGAGCGTGGATGAAAGAAGAAACTTCATACATCTTCTGCTCGATGGAATTATAGGTTTGCTCATTGACATACCGGTTTTTGTCCTTAAGTTCGTAAAGGGTATAAAGAAATTCCTGAAATTTGGTGTGGATATAAAACTCATCTGCAGGATTTCCGTAGTATTTATGCTCCCTTGAGAACAGGAACAGGTTGTTCAATATGTCAGTCAGCCTTTTTTGATCCTCAAAATCAAATCTGAAGATGGGGATATCGTTGTTAAAGGGTGAAAGGATTTCTTTATAAGCGTCAGAAGTATCGGGGGTATCCAGCGGATACATAAAGTCGATGATAATGCGCTTACTGGGCTCACCCTTATAATAGACAGATTTGTGCATGACAGATGGCGCCAAAAGCACAAAGTCGCCGGAACGAAGATTGTAAGGAACACCTTCGATCAGGTGAGAAGCGCTTGGCGCAAGCAAAAATAGAATCTCGTAATATGGATGCAGATGCTGGAATTCCATATTAACCGAGGCATCCCTTTTGTCATAGTCTATGTAGTAATAGATGTTATTCGGGATGTTGTTGATGATTATGTAATGGTTGTCTTCATAATAAATATTATCGTTGATTAACATGAAATAAGTATAAATGAAATGAAAAGAGGTAGCAAATGAAAGTGGAGAGAAATCAGATTTTGTCAGTGCTGGAGGTTTTGGCGAAAAGTTTCCAGAGATTCCTTTATGAGGATGACGAGAAGTTTCTGGAGAACATGAAAACTAAAAACCTTGCCGGAGATGATATTTCAAGGTATCAGCATTGGGAATGGACGCAGGGTGTAGGGCTCTATGGGCTGTACCAGCTGGCAAAAGAGCTTGAGAACAATGAGTATATTGATTTTCTCCATGAGTTTTATGATAAAGAGATATCTCTTGGGCTTCCTGCTAAAAATATCAATACCTGTGCGCCGCTTTTGACTTTGGCTTTGCTTATGAAGGATAAAAAGAATGCTTCCTATGCAGAGGTTTGCCATCAGTGGGCAGAGGCTATAATGAATGATTTTGCAAGGACCAAGGAGGGCGGACTTCAGCATAGAACCTCTGATACGGAAAATACAGGAGAACTTTGGGATGACACTCTTTTTATGACCGTATTGTTCCTGGCTGTAATGGGAGAAATTGAGGACAACGATAGCTATAGAGAAGAAGCAAGATATCAGTTTCTTTTACATATTAAGTATCTTGTGGATCACAAGAGCGGCCTTTTGTATCATGGCTGGACGTTCCTTGAGAAGAATAACTTTGCAGAGGCGCTTTGGGGAAGAGGAAATTGCTGGTTCACTATCGCAGTTCCTGAATATCTTGAACTTGCTGATGTTAAAGGAGCAGACAGAAGATTTCTTGTGGAGGCACTTTTAGGACAGGTTGAGGCTCTTGAGAAATTCCAGAATGAGAGCGGTATGTGGCATACGCTTGTGGATGATCCAACATCCTACGTGGAAGCCAGTGCAACCTGCGGTTTTGGCTATGGAATCTTAAAGGCTGTAAGACTTGGGCTTATAGATGAAAAGTATAAAGCGGTCGGGCTTAAGGCTCTGGAGCCAATTCTAAAGCTCATCTCTGAGGATGGTACTGTTAATCAGGTTTCTTATGGCACTCCTATGGGAAGAAAGAGCAAGGATTTCTACAAGGAGATTGAGATAAGACCAATGCCTTATGGGCAGGCCCTGGCAATGCTGTTCCTGCTTGAAGTGCTAAAGGCATGAGTCCTTAGATGAAATTACAGAAATCCGCACTTGCTGCGGGTTTCGTGAGAAGGTGAAGCAAGATTCTGGTACAGCGCATCAAATGAAATGTGCTTTGAAAGGGAAGGCTTGGATGTACAGAATAGGAATTGATGTGGGTGGAACCAACATAGCCATGGGGCTTGTGGATGAATCCTACAAAATCATTGAGAAAAAAAGCATAAAGACTAGCGAAAACAGCTCTCCGAAAGAAATGATCCGGGCAATTGCAGATGGAATTCATGAATTGATGGATAGCAGTGATCTTATCGAAGCAATCGGCATTGGAGTGCCCGGCACGGCAGAGCTTGATACAGGAAAGATTCTGTATGCCAATAATCTTGGCTTTGAAGATGTGCCTTTTTTGACTGAGCTTAAAAAGACGCTGGGACCGGAGCTTGCAGATAAGATCTTTTTTGAGAATGATGCCAATGCTGCAGCTATCGGAGAATACATAACGGGCGGCTATGATGTGCCCGTTTTTGTAATGGTGACTTTGGGAACCGGAATCGGAGGCGGAATCATTGTAAATGGCAAGCTTCTTAGGGGATGTAACTACGCTGCGGCTGAATTTGGTCACATGTCCATAAACTTTGACGGATGTGACTGCAACTGCGGAAGAAAGGGGTGTTTTGAAGATTATGCCTCAGCTTTTGCTTTGGTAGAGCAGGCAAAAGAAGCCATGAAGGATGCAAAGGAATCCCTTTTGTGGAAGAACATAGAAAATATTGATGAGCTGGATGGAGAGAAGTTCTTTGAGGCTGTAAAGGCAGGAGATGCGGTTGCTGCCAAAGTTCTTGACAGATACTGCGATTATCTTTCTGAAGGTTTAACCAATCTGATCAACATATTACAACCGAATGTTATTGTATTGTGCGGCGGAATTACCAGGGCTGCAGATATGTTTCTTGATAAGGTAAAAGAAAAAGTGGCAAGGGATGTCTATTCGAGAGCCAGTAGGATAAACACTGAAATCACGTTGGCAAAAGGCATTTCGGACAGTGGAGACGTAGGTATTATAGGTGCTGCACTGGTGGATAAGATGTGACATTTGGGCGTGATGAAGCTATTGAATTTTAAAGGAGAGATTTATGGAAAAGCATTATCAATTTATTTTAAAGGATACAGAAGAACTGGCATTTGAGTCCATGTGCAGACAGATTATGGATGAAAAAAATGAGAATTATGGAGCGTTCTTGGATAATAACCATATTCTGGATGCTAAATTCACAATATACCGCACGGCATCCATGATTTCCTTATATTGCAACAGCGAAAGCAAGCTATACAGGGATGCACAGCTCTATAAGAGAATCATGGCAGGACTTGGGTTTGCAAAGAAGATGCAGCTTGATAGCGGTCTTTATGACTATGTAACCTGTAATTTCAGTTCGGCTCCGGATACTGCTTTTTGTATAAAGAAGCTCATGTCACATTTCTTTTACCTGAAAGATGTTGTGGGGGATAAGCGTACAAAAGAGGAAGAAGAGATTTTTATTATCCTTAACGGAATCATAGAGAAGGCTGCATATGGGATCATGACCGGTGGCTTCCATACTCCAAACCACAGATGGGCTATTGCATCTACTCTTATGGAGTGCTCAAAGATATATAACAACGAAGATATGGCAGTTTGTGCAAGGAAATATCTTGCAGAAGGAATTGATTGTAACGAGGATGGCGAATACGCCGAGAAATCTGCCGGAAATTACAATCGTGTAAATAATGATGCCATGATCACGCTGGCAGAGGCGACCGGAGATGCATCCTACGAGGAGCACGTTGTAAGAAACCTTCACATGATGCTTCATTACTGGGAGCCGGACGGATCAGTATTTACAGCTAATTCAACTCGTTTTGACAAAGATCGTCTCATGTACCCTACAGATTATTACACAGAGTACATGCTTATGGCTCAGAGGCACGATGTTCCAGAGTTCTACGAGATGTTAAATACGATAATTGATATCTGTCAGAAAAAGAACCTTCATGGCCCGGATTGCCTTATAGATTTTATGCGTTATCCGGAGTGGAGAAGCGTAGAACATGATGGGCTTTACAGTGATCCTGATTATCACGTTTTTTATAAGAATTCCGGAATATCAAGAAACAAAACAGGAAGATACACCTATACGGTAATGAATGGTAAGTCGAATTTCCTGTACTTCCATGACGGAACAATAAAGCTTGAGATGAAGGTTGCAGGAAGCTTCTGTGAGCATAGAGCATTCAAGGCAGAGACCATGGAAGAAAAAGACGGAGTATTCCATCTTCACCAGACTATGCATGGTTGGTACTATCTGCCCTGGAGTGAGGATAAGATTCCTGAGACCAACGACTGGTGGCAGATGGACAATGCAAACAGGGACAAAAAGATGGGCCCTGACATGGATATTGACGTCTGGGTATCAGAGAGCAGTGCCAAGGACGGCATCGACGTAAGAGTTAAGACAAGCGGTGTTGATGGAGCTCCCTGGAGAATTGAGATGTCTCTTACCGGTGTAAATTTCATTGAGAACGAGCATATGGCTACGGCGCTTCACGGAAATGAGACTATTATCGCCAAGGACAACCTTGTGACCGTTTCCAATAACAAGGATACTCTGACAATTGGTCCTGCTTTTGGAACTCACAGATTCATGGAGGGAAAAGAGGATTCCGAACTTACAAATGCAGGGGCATCAACTCTCTATTTTACTGACTATACAGGCTTTGACCATACTATCACCATCAGAAATATGAGAAGTAACTTCTGATTGACGGTTGAGAATAGATAAAATATATATGTTATATAACGGGACAAGATATCCTGCGCGGGGGCGAATATGAAATATATAGAATTTGATGAAAAAAGGCCGATGGACATAGTTTTTCTGGGAAGAATAGCAATAGATTTCAACCCTATCGATTATTTTCATCCGCTGGAGGAGTGCACTACCTTTAAAAAGTACGTTGGCGGGTCTCCTGCCAATACTTCAATCGGAGTAACAAGACACGGTTTAAAAGCAGGCTTTTTTGCCAAGGTGTCAGATGATCAGTTTGGAAATTTTGTAACTCAGTATATGGAAAAAGAAGGGGTGGATACCTCAAGGATCACGAGGTGCACAAATGGTGAGAAATTGGGGCTCACCTTCACGGAAATCCTTTCGCCAACTGAGAGCAGCATTTTGATGTATCGAAATGAGATTGCCGATCTTCAGCTAAGTCCCGAGGATATTGATGAGGAATACATAAAGAACAGTAAGGCTCTTCTTATATCCGGAACTTCACTGGCAGCAAGTCCCTCAAGAGAGGCGGCACAAAAAGCTGTGCTTTTGGCCAAGAAAAATGGCACCAGAGTGATATTTGATATCGACTACAGGGCATATAACTGGAAGAACCCTGATGAAATCTCAATTTACTATGAAGCTGTGGCAAGGAATGCAGATATCATCATGGGTTCCAGAGAGGAATTCGACCTGACCGAAAGGCTTATTCAGCCTGGAAGAAGCGATGAAGAGACTGCAAAGGCATGGTTTGAGCAGAATGCCAAAATTGTGCTGATAAAGCATGGTAAAGAGGGCTCTACTGCATATACGAAGAATGGGGAAAAGTATTCAGTAAAGCCATTTCCTGTAGAGGCATTAAAAGGTTTTGGTGGAGGGGATGGTTACGCATCAGCCTTTTTGTACGGCATATTCCAGGGGTGGGATATGATCGATTGCCTTGAATTTGGCAGTGCAGAAGCTTCAATGATGGTTAAGAGTCATTCCTGTTCGGAGGAATTGCCAAACACTGAGCAGGTCAGGGAGTTTATAAGAGAAGAGAAGGAAAAATATGGCGAAATGATCGCCAGGGCTTAAGACCAAGCAGAATGTGGTCTGGAAAGAGAGAAGGGGATGGAGAAAACTATAAAATTGACTACTGCCCAGGCATTAGTAAGATTCCTGGATCAGCAGTATGTTTCTTTTGACGGAAAAGAGACAAAGTTTGTAGAAGGGATATTTACAATATTTGGTCATGGCATAGCTGTGGGCCTTGGAGAGGCTCTGGATCAGAATCCCGGAAAGCTCAAGGTCTTTCAGGGGAGAAATGAGCAGGGAATGTGCCATACAGCCTGCGCATTTGCAAAACAGCACAACCGCAGGAAGATAATTGCATGTACTTCAAGTGTGGGTCCCGGCGCAGCCAACATGGTAACAGCTTGTGCTGATGCGACTGTAAATCATGTGCCGTTGCTTGTTTTTCCGGCAGATACTTTTGCCAGCAGACAGCCGGATCCGGTTTTACAGCAGCTTGAGGTGGATTATTCCCTTGCAGTGACTACAAATGATGCATTTAAGCCGGTATGTAAGTACTGGGATCGGATAAACAGACCGGAACAGCTTATGACCGCAATGATAAGTGCCATGAGGGTTTTGACTGATCCTGCGCAGACAGGAGCTGTGTGCATCTCGCTTCCACAGGATATTGAGGGCGAGGCATACGATTATCCTGAATATTTCTTCAAAAAGAGAGTTCACCGCATTGTAAGGCAGGTGGCTGCTCCTGAGGAAATCGAAGATGTAGCAGAGAAGATCAGCAAAGCCAAGAAACCGCTTGTCATTGTAGGTGGCGGAGTTAAATACTCTGAGGCTGGTGAACTGGTTGAGAAATTCTGCGCGAAATTCAAAATACCTTTCGGGGAGACTCAGTCGGGAAAGAGTGCATGTCTTTCCTCACATCCTATGTGTCTTGGCGGAATCGGTGTAACGGGGACTTCAGCTTCAAATGCTATTGCTAAGAAAGCTGACCTCATAATTGCACTGGGCACAAGACTATCTGACTTTACCACAGGATCAAAGAGACAATTTAAAGAGAATGTAAATGTGGTTTCTATCAATGCTAATCGCTTCGATGCTTATAAGATGGATGCCACCAAGGCTGTAGGAGACTTAAAGGCTTCTCTGGAGCAAATTTATACCCTTCTTGAGAAAAATAAGTATAAGAGCAGCTATAAAGATGAAATATCCCTTGCAAAGAGCAAGTGGGAAAAGGAAATGACACGCCTTGCCGGTATCGAATATACCGGAAAGAACTTCAAGCCCATGATCGAGGCAAGAGATGAGAGGACACTTCCTGAGTTTCATGAGCTTACAGGAGCCACATTGACTCAGACTGCAGCTATTGCCACAGTAAGAAGATGTATAGCAGATAATGCAAACATTGTAACAGCCGGAGGTTCTCTTCCAAGCGATCTTCAACGTATGTGGACCACTGATGAGAGATATGGCTATCACGCAGAGTATGGCTATTCCTGCATGGGATATGAGGTATCCGGAGCACTGGGCGTTAAATTGGCACAACCTTCCAAGGAAGTATATACATTCCTTGGAGACGGAAGCTTCCTTATGATGCACAGCGAAATTGCCACGGCAATGCAGGAAAAGACCAAGATAAACATTCTTGTATTTGATAATTGCGGTTTTGGCTGTATCAACAATCTGGAGATGACCCATGGAATCGGCTCCATTGCTACAGAATTCCGTTACAGGGATTCAAAGGGCAAGCTTTCCGGCAATCTTATTCCGATAGATTACGCTATGATCGGAAGAGGTTATGGCCTTAAGACATACACAGTAAGAAATGTAAAAGAACTGGAAGAAGCTCTTAAGGATGCTAAAAAACAGAAGGTTTCTACCCTCATTGACTTAAAGGTTATGCCAAAGACCATGACAGATGGCTATGAATCCTGGTGGGATGTGGGCCTTGCAGCAGTTTCTGAGAGTAAGAGTGTTAGAGATTGCAGAAAACAGGTGGAAGAAGGACGAAAGGAAGCCCGTAAATACTGATAAGACAAAGTAATCAGAAAGAGAACTACAGATAAAGGTTTTGGAGGGAAAATCAGATGGGTAAGTTATTTGGATATCCTGAGTTTGATGAAAACGGCGAAAAGATTCTTACAACCTATGACAATGACTACAAAGATATGCTTATGGATATAAGAGTATTTCGCCTTAAGGCAGGCCAGAGCAAGGAATTTAAGAAGCCTGAAGAAGAGATGGCAGTTCTTTTGCTAAAAGGTGAGCTTACCTTTAAGTGGAACGGTCAGGAAAAGAAGGTGTACAGGAAGGATGTATTCACTGATGGCCTGTATGCGCTTCATGTATGCAAAAATACCGAGGTAAGCGTTGTGGCAGGCAGTGATGCGGAGATTCTTGTTCAGTGCACAGACAATGAAAGAGAATTTGATGCAAAATTTTATGATCCCGAAAACACTCCATGGATATATTCCTGCAAGGATAAATTTGGTGGGACAGCAAAGAGAAGGGTAAGTACAGCTTTTGACTATGAGACTGCACCCTATTCAAACATGGTTCTGGGGGAAGTGTTAAATGATCCGGGAAACTGGTCCGGATATATTCCACATACACATCCTCAACCTGAGACATATTACTTCCTGTTTGACAGACCGGAGGGATTTGGAGCCAGCTTTGTGGGAGATGATGTGTTTAAGAGCACAGATGGCAGCTTTTCTGCTATTCCGGGAGGCAAGGTTCATCCGCAGTCCTGTGCTCCCGGATTTCAGATGTACACCTGCTGGATGATAAGACATCTGCCGGGTAATCCATGGACAAGCAGGATTGACGACGAGAGATACACTTGGCTATACGATTATAAGGGTTAAAGGAGAGGGTAATGTTTAATAAAGAGAAGGTTTTACTGGGGATTGCACCGATCGGCTGGACTAATGATGACATGCCGGATCTGGGAAAAGAGAACACTTTTGAACAGTGTGTAAGCGAAATGGCACTGGCTGGCTTTAAAGGCTGCGAGGTTGGCAGTAAATATCCAAAAGATGCGCAGGTGCTAAAAAAGGCTTTGGATATCAGAGGAATTCAGGTCTGCAACCAGTGGTTTTCGTCATTTCTTTTGACAAAGCCTTATGAAGAGGTTGAGAAGGAATTTGTGGCGCAACTTGAGTTTTTAAAGGCACTCGGAGCAAAAGTTATCGGTGCTTCTGAGCAGAGCTATTCAACTCAGGGTAAACTGCATCAGCCCATATTTGAGGGCAAATATGTAATGAATGATGAAGAATGGAAAAGGCTTGCAGATGGGCTTAACCGTCTGGGCAAGGAGGCAAAAGACCACGGAATGACTCTTACCTATCATCATCACATGGGAACCGTGGTCCAGACTGAGGAAGAGATTGACAGATTCATGGATATGGTCGATCCGGAGCTGGTATTCCTTCTGTTTGATTCGGGGCATCTTTCTTTTGCGGGAATCGATCCTAAGAAGGTTCTTAGAAAATATGTTGGAAGAGTTCGCCACGTACATCTTAAGGATATCAGAAAAGAGAAGGTTGAAGAGGCAAGAAAGAACAACTGGAGTTTCTTAAAGGGTGTAAGAGAGGGCGTGTTTACTGTTCCGGGGGATGGAGATGTAGATTTTGCGCCGCTATTCAAAATCCTTGAGGAATCAGGATATGAAGGCTGGGTGGTTGTAGAGGCTGAGCAGGATCCTGCCAAGGCAAATCCCTTTGAATATGCGCTAAAGGCCAGAAAGTATATTTCTGAGAAAACAGGTCTTTGATAATAATTCACTGTATTTTACGAGAAAGATATTACGAAAAAGGCAAAACCGGCGTGGTCGGAAAAAGGAGAAGGAAATGGTTACAGTAGGAATAATCGGCGCAGGCCGAATTGGAAAGGTGCACGTTCAGAGTATCACTAATAACGTGCCGGAAGCAAAGATCAAGACTCTTGCAGACCCATTTATGAATGAAGAGACAAAAGAATGGGCAAAGAGAATGGGAATAGAGAATGTGACAAAGGATTATAAGGAAATCATCAATGATCCTGAGATTCAGGCAGTTCTTATCTGTTCTTCAACAGATACCCATGCACCAATTTCAATTGAGGCAATAAATGCAGGGAAGCATGTTTTCTGTGAGAAGCCTATTGACCACGATGTAGAGAAGATACATCAGGTTATTGAAGCTCTTAAGGGTAAAAATTTAAAGTATCAGGTTGGATTTAACAGACGTTTCGATCATAACTTCAAAGCTGTTCAGGCTGCAGTTGCAGCAGGAAAAATAGGAGATCCTCAGATAATCAAGATCACATCAAGAGATCCGGAGCCTCCTTCACCTGAATATGTAGCAGTTTCCGGCGGAATGTTCATGGATATGACAATTCATGATTTTGATATGGCAAGATTTCTTGCAGGTTGTGATGCAGAGGAAATATATGTGCAGTCTGCTGTTCTTGTAGACTCAAAGATCGGTGAGGCAGGAGATGTAGACACAGCCGTGATAACAATAAAGATGAAAAATGGTGCTCTTGTAGTTATTGATAATTGCAGAAAGTCCGTTTATGGGTACGATCAGAGGGCAGAGGTATTTGGCTCAAAGGGTATGGTTGCGAATGCCAACGACTCGCAATCAAATGTTATTTTATCAAATAGTGACGGCGTCACTGGCGAAAAGCCACTGTTCTTCTTCCTCGAGAGGTACATTCAGGCCTATGCAGACGAGATCAAATCTTTTATTGACGCAGTAGAAAATGATAAAGAAACAGTAGTAAACATTGATGATGGATTAAAACCTGTTCTCATGGCTATGGCTGCAAACCTTTCCGTTAAGGAGCACAGGCCTGTAAAACTGTCTGAGGTTGAAGGGTAAATTTATAATGCAGGGTAAAATTGGTCTGCGATGTTATAGGGGGGATATATGGCAAATTTATTTATTTCTCCGGGGAAAATAGTTACCGGAAGCGGTAGCCTTGGAGAGTTATCAAAATATGTTGATGGTTTTGGAAAGAAGGCGCTTATCGTATGCGACCAGATCACAGAGAAGCTTGGTAAAGTTAAGGTAATCACTGATGTTCTTGATCATAAGAAAGTTTCCTTCGCCATTTATGATGATTTTTTGGGAGAGCCTACCAATGTGATGATTGAGAATGCGCTTTCTATTTATAAGAAAGAAGGGTGCGATTTCCTGATCGGAATCGGAGGAGGCAGTGCGCTTGATATCATGAAAGCTGTAGCTGCCATGGATGCTAATCCCGGTAAGATATCAGATTACATGGGAAAAGAGATTACCGGCATCAAAGCAAAGATGATTGCTATTCCAACGACTGCAGGTACAGGATCAGAAGCTACCCAGTTCACTATAATCTCAGATGTTGAGACCGGAGTAAAGATGCTTCTTAAGGGTGCGCAGTTAATGCCGGATGTAGCGATAATAGATCCGGAGCTGACAATAACATTGCCGCCGAAGATGACAGCGTCCACCGGGCTTGATGCTTTAACGCATGCTGTTGAGGCATATACTTCCAAAAAGGCGCAGCCACTTACTGATACTTTGGCAATTTCTGCAATTAAGAGGATTTTCAATTATCTTCCTCTTGCTTACAGGGATGGCGGCAATGAAGTGGCAAGACGCCAGATGTCGATTGCGGCACTGGAAGCCGGAATGGCCTTTAATAACTCCAGCGTGACTTTAGTTCATGGAATGAGCAGGCCTATTGGAGCTCTTTTCCATGTTCCTCACGGAATATCTAATGCGATGCTTCTGACTGTTTGCCTGGAATATGCAAAGGAAGGTGCCAAGAGCAGATTCGCAGATATGGCAAGGGCTATTGGGGCTGCAAAAGAGCCAGATTCTGAAAGCAAAGCTGCCGACAGCTTTATGGCAGAGATTCGTAAAATATGCGATATATGTCAAATTCCAAGCCTTGAAGGATATGGAATTCCAAAAGATGAGTTTTTTGCGCAGATTGACAAGATGGCAGAAGATGCCATGATAAGCGGAAGTCCTTCAAATACACGAAGAGAGCTTGATGCAGGGGTACTGAAGGAGCTTTATAGAAAACTATACAAATGACAAAAAATGCAATGTTTTTTTGAAAAAAGTAAAAATATAAGCTATTTAGAGGACTAACTCTTTGATAAAATAAGACTATCGTAAGGTATAGTGATACTTTAAAGGAGGAATTATGAGAAGGAAAATGAACTCGAAAGCGGTTTCGCTGGTTCTGGCAACAGCAACATCTCTTACAATGCTTGCTGGCTGCGGAGGAGCTGCGACACCAAGTCAGACAACAACTGACACTACAGCAACGGCTGAAACTCAGACAACTGAGGCTACAACAGAGACAACTACTGACATTGCTTCTTCTATGGAAGAGGTAAAGGTTGAGGGATTTTCAGAGGCTCCTATGCTTGCTGATCAGGTTTCAACTGGCAAGCTTCCTGCAATAGAAGAGAGAATTCCAAATGCTGATAATGTTTTTGTTGAGACTGTAGATGCTACAGGCGGTGCTCTTGAGATTGGAACATACGGCGGGGTTATCAATCTTACTCAGGCCGGTGGCGGCTGGGGACTTTCAAGACCAACACTTGAGTCTATCATCCGTTACAATACAGATGGTTCATATTATCCAAACGTAATCAAGTCATACGAGCACAATGATGATTACACTGTTTGGACATTCCATTTAAGAGAAGGAATGAAGTGGTCAGACGGTGAAGTGTTCAATGCTGATGACATTACATTCTGGTACTATATGTGCCATCTTACAAACTACGACAGCAAGAAGAGCTGGGTAGCTCTTAAGGAAGATGTTAACGGAGAGGATGCATGGGCAACTCTTAAGAAGGTAGATGACTACACAGTTACCTGGACCTTTGTAAATCCTAAGTACCCTGCAGACTTCATTGAGAACGGCGACTTTAAGTGGTGCTGGGCTCCTGCTCATTATCTTGCAGATCTGATTCCTGATTCTGAGGATTATCCATACTATGAGAATGAGTATTGGCCATCAACAGGACTTTCAGAGGAAGATGTTCTTGCAAATGCGCAGAAGAAGAACATTGACGCAGCTACAGTTAAGGACCTTGGTAAGGCAGTTTCTTACAACTTCTGGAATACATCAGGACTTCCAACACTTAACTCCTTTGTTCTTTCAACTGTTCCTGGTAACAGCTCAAAGGATGACACACTCTGCGTCATGGATCGTAACCCATACTTCTGGAAAGTTGATGCAGCAGGAAATCAGCTTCCTTATGTAGATGCACTTCACTTCAATGCAACTTCTGAGGATGGTCAGGATCTTCTGATGTTCCGTTCAGGAGAAATTGATGTTATCACAATTGCAATGCAGGATATTTCTGCAACACTGGCAGACCTTGGCGATGCAGCTACTCTTCGTGAGTGGGGCACAACAAACTGGGGCGCTTATCAGATAACATTTAACTACACTAATACAGATGAGAATTATGCAACACTTTTTGCTAACCCTGATTTCAGAGAAGCAATGAGTATCTGCGTAGACAGAAGCCAGGTATCACAGCTTCTTACAGATGGCTTCCTTGAGCCGGGACAGTGCGCTCCTGCAGAAGGAAACGTTGGATATGATGCTGAATGGACATCAAAGTGGACAGAATATGATGTTGATAAGGCTAAGAGCCTTCTTGATGGCTGCGGACTTGTAATGGGAAGCGATGGCTTCTACAAGTTTGCTGACGGATCAGATCTTATGATCACATTCCTTGCTTATGATGGCGGCGCAGATGATTCTTACCCTGTATTTGAGCAGTATTATAAGGCAGTTGGTATCAACTGTGCACTTAAGAATCTCGAAGTAGCAGCATTTGATGAGACTATCGACAACAATGACTGGGTTGCAGTAATGGGACCTCACACATCAATCGGTGGAGCATCACTTAAAGACAGAGCAGCTCCATTCGTTCCTATCGCACAGTCAGCTGAGTGGTATGGTGAGTATGGCACATATTACGTAACAAAGGGTGCTCAGGGTGTTGAGCCTACAGGTGATATGGCAAAGCTTGTTGAGCTTTATGACAAGTGGCGTCTGACATCAGATGAGACAGAGAGAGAGTCATATCAGGATCAGATATATCAGATTCACAAAGAAAATCTTTGGTCTCTTGCTTATCTTAAGGCTGAGAATTCATATGAGCTTATCAGCTCCAAGATTAAGAACTACGCTGATAACCTTGTATGGGCAGACTGCTATCAGTATGCTAACATGACACACTATGAGGTTCTTTTCAAGGCAGAATAAAGCATTTTTTCAATAGTTATTATTCCGGAGACGTGAGGGGGTTTCCACGTCTCCGGTTTTTTATGAAAAGGAAATAATTGATTTAGAAAGGGATATTTCTAATGGAGGAAAATAAAAGCAAAAACAGCTTTGTGGATGCTCTAAAGGAATTCTATAGAAGAGATCTGGTTCAGTATATTATAAAGAGAATTCTTTGGTTTATTCCTACATTGCTGCTTATTTCAATACTGGTTTTCTTCGTTATACAACTTCCTCCTGGGGACTATGTATCAGCACATATTGCGGCATTGGCTACAGAAGGAGAGTTGGTTGATGCAGACTATGCTGCATCAATGAGAGCAGACTACGGTCTGGATCTGCCTGTATGGCAGCAATATATAAAGTGGGTAAAAGATATTATCTGGACTCCCACAGATTCAGCATATTACAGACTTTATCATTCACATCACAACTGGAAGTATTCATTTGCCTATGGTAGAGATGTTTGGAGCGTTGTAAATGATAGACTCGGACTTACCATTGGTGTTACGGCAATTATCATGTTGTTCCAGTATCTGGTATCTATTCCTATTGCGGTTTATGCTAGTACGCACCAGTATTCAGCAGGAGATTACATATCGGCTGTTATTGGATTCCTTGGGACGGCGATACCTAACTTTATTTTGGCAATTGTGCTGATGTATCTCTCCTATAAGTGGACTGGGAACGCAAATGTTGGTCTGTTCACTCAGGAGATGCTGCAGAACGGCATTCACTTATACAATTTTGGTGATTTCTTAAAGAGAATGATCATCCCTATCATAGTTATCGGTACCAGCGGAACCTGTGGAATTATCCGTTCTGTTCGTGCGCAGATGCTTGATGAGGTTGCAAGACAGTACACTCTGACAGCTAGGGCTAAGGGCGTATCTGAAGGAAAGATCATCATGAAGTACTGCTTCAGAGCTGCAATCAACCCTACAGTGTCAGGGCTTGGCGGCGTTCTTTCAAGTTTGTTCTCAGGATCAACAGTTACAGCGATGGTTCTCAACATGCAGATTCAGGGCCCGGTTCTTTATAAGGCTCTTCAGTCTCAGGATATGTACCTTGCAGGTGCAATCGTTATGATTCAGGCAGTACTGGTTGTAATCGGAGTTCTGCTCTCTGATATAGCTCTTGCATTCCTTGATCCTAGAATTCGTTATTCAGGAGGTAACAGATAATGGCTAAGAAGAAATCAAAAGAAGATTATTATCTTGCCTCCCAATGGACTTTGATGGCAAGAAAGCTGAAAAAGCATAAACTGGCGCAGGTTTCCTTTATTATTCTGGCTGTTTTGTATATTTCAGCATTATTTGCAGATTTCCTTGCTCCATACTCACTGGATGAGTTTGATGGACTTTACAGAAACTCTGCACCTACAAAGATTTACACAATATTTGAGGATCAGCATGTAGGACCTCATGTGTATAAGTTAACAAAGGCAATTGACAAAAAGACCTTTGAAGTTAGTTTAGAGCCTGATCTTTCTGAGTATTACAAGATTGAATGGTTCGTACACGGGTCAGAATATAAGGTTTTAGGTCTTTTCCCATGTGATCTTCATTTGTTTGGAGTTGGTGAAGGTTCTAAAGGCGGTACGGGAGCCAAAGTATTCCTTTTCGGAGCAGATTCCCTCGGAAGAGACATTTTCTCCAGAGTTCTCCTTGGAGCCAGAATATCCCTTTCAATCCCGTTTGCCAGTGCTATAATAAGCTTTTTCCTGGGAATAGCCATCGGATCAATCTCCGGATATTTTGGCGGTGTATTGGATATGATAATTCAGAGAATTATCGAGGTTATTGGTGCTGTTCCGCAGATTCCTCTCTGGATGGCTCTTTCAGCAGCTATTCCGGCAGGAATTTCAACTGTTAAGATGTATTTTTACATGACAATCATCCTTTCATTCATTAACTGGACCGGAATGGCCAGAGTTGTTCGAGGCAAGTTCCTTTCCCTTAAGAATGAGGATTATGTAATGGCGGCCAGAATTTCAGGCGTATCTACCTGGAAGATTATTTGGAAGCACCTGGTACCGGGATTCATGAGTTACCTTATTGTTTCCCTTACACTTGGTATTCCCGGATCAATTGTCGGCGAGACATCAATGTCATACCTTGGACTTGGTATCAAGTCACCGGCAACAAGCTGGGGCGTTCTTCTTCAGGAAGCCAGCTCAGTTACTGACGTAGCTGCTAACCCTCACAAGCTTATTCCTATCATCTTTGTAACTATTACGGTTCTTGCATTTAACTTCCTCGGAGATGGAATGAGAGATGCAGCGGATCCATACAAGTAATTCAGGAGGCATTATGGAAAAAGATAATATTTTGGAAGTAAAAGACCTCCATATAGACATCAAGATGATGGAGGGCACTCTTACTCCTGTAAGAGGCGTTAATTTTGAGATAAAGCGCGGTGAGACCTTAGGTCTTGTTGGTGAGTCAGGCTGTGGTAAATCCATTACCTGTAAGTCTATACTTGCCATCAATGACAAGAAATGTTATCCCCACGGCGAGATCATGTTCAGAAACGAGGATGACACTGAAGTAGATATCCTCAAGATGGACCCAAAGGGGAAAGAAATCCGCAATATCAGAGGCAAACAGATATCAATGATATTCCAGGAGCCTATGGTAGCTTTCTCTCCAATGTACACAATTGGTAACCAGATCAACGAATGTACTCTTTTGCATATCACCAAGGATAAGAAGAAGGCAAAAGAGATTTCTATGGAAGTTATGAGAAAGGTTGGTATCGCTAACGTTGAAAAGAGATACAACCAGTATCCTCATGAGTTCTCAGGCGGTATGCTTCAGAGAGCACTTATCGCAATGGCTCTTGTATGCAATCCTAAGCTTCTTATTGCAGACGAGCCTACAACAGCGCTTGACGTTACAATTCAGGCTCAGATTCTTGAGCTTATGAAAGAACTCCAGAAGGAGTTCAATATGGCTATTTTGTTTATTACACATGACCTTGGTGTTGTTGCAAGAATGTGTGACAGAGTAGCTGTTATGTACCTTGGAAAGGTTGTTGAGACCGGTGATTCCAAGACAATTTATGCAAACCCTCAGCACCCTTACACAAGAGGCCTGATGGGTTCCGTACATAAGATTGGCGGAAGAAAGGACGAGAGACTTTTCTCCATCGAAGGAACTGTTCCTCTTGCCATGAACCTGCCAAGGCAGTGCGGATTCTATGACAGATGCGATGCTCGTATTGAGGGACTTTGCGATAAGGCAGAGCCTGAGCTGGTTGAAATCGAGCCGGGACATAAGATTGCATGTTTTGCCTGCAATAATCCGGCATGCCAAAAGCACAGACAGGAAGCTGAGGCCAGAATAAAGGAAGAAGAGGCAAGGGGACCTGTTGAGGAAGGAGGAAAGAAGCGTGGAAAAAGATAATATTCTTGAAGTAAAACACCTTCATAAGCGTTTCACCTCCAAAAATGTTACCGTTAAGGCTGTAACAGATGTATCCTTCAGCGTAAAAGAAGGTGAGACCATCGGTATCGTTGGTGAGTCCGGATGTGGAAAGACAACCCTTGGAAGATGTATCGTAAGAGCTTATGATGCCTCAGAGGGCGAAGTTATGTACCGCACAGAGGCTGGAGAGGAGCTGGATTTCCTCAAGGTTGATAAAAAGAAAATGAAATCCATCCGTAAAGAGATTCAGATGATCTTCCAGGATCCTTATTCATCTCTGGACCCAAGAATGACGGTTCTTGATATCATTAAGGAGCCACTTAAGGCAAATTTTCCTAAAATGCCTGAAAGCCAGATGGATCAGATGGCCAAAGAGATGGCCGAGAAGGTTGGTCTTAACCCTGCTTATCTTATGAGATATCCGCATGCTTTTTCCGGTGGACAGAGACAGCGTATAGGAATTGCAAGAGCTCTGGTTTTAAAACCAAAGATCATTGTATGTGATGAAGCGGTTTCAGCTCTTGATGTTTCAATTCAGGCGCAGGTTATTAACCTCTTAAAGGACCTCCAGAGAGAGATGAAGCTTACATATATCTTTATTTCTCATGACCTGTCTGTAGTAGAACATATCTCTGACAGAGTTGGTGTTATGTACCTTGGAAAGATGGTTGAGTACGGCGAAACAGAGCAGATATTCACTCATCCGAAGCACCCATATACTGAGGCTCTCATGTCAGCGGTTCCTGTAGCAGATCCTAATTTCATCCAGGAGAGAATTCCTCTTAAGGGAGAGATTCCGAACCCTGCTAATCCACCAAGTGGATGTTACTTCCATACAAGATGCAGATATTGTGATCAGAAGTGTAAAGAGCTTACTCCGGAGTACACACAGTTTGAACCGGGACATTTCGCTGCTTGTATTCATGCAGAAGAGCTCAAGCTCAAGGGCTTTGATTATAATGAGATGAATTCGTAACGATAAAACGAACAATATAATGGACAAGGGTTTATAATAGTATTATGAATTCTTGTCCTAATTTATTGATGACAAAGAGGGTGGAAAAATGAGAATAATTAAGGTCCGTGATTATCAGGATATGAGCAGAAAGGCTGCCAATGTACTATCAGCGCAGATAATACTGAAACCAAATTGTGTCTTGGGCCTGGCTACCGGATCAACTCCCATAGGCTTGTATGATCAGCTTGTGGACTGGTACGGCAAAGGAGATCTTGATTTTGCTTTGGTTAAAACAGTAAATTTGGATGAATATGTAGGACTTCCTGCGTATAATGATCAGAGCTATAGATATTTCATGGAGAAACACCTGTATTCAAGGGTAAATTTGGATCCTCAGAATGTAAATATCCCCAATGGAATGAATGCTGATCCGGCTGCAGAGTGTTTAAGATATGAGAGAGTTATAAATGACCTGGGAGGCATAGATCTTCAGCTTCTCGGAATTGGAAACAATGGTCATATTGGCTTTAATGAGCCTGACAATCTTTTTTACAGGAAAACACATGTAGTTGATCTTACAGAGAGTACAATTGAGGCTAATAAGAGATTCTTTGAGGATGTGTCTATGGTTCCAAGGCAGGCCATTACAATGGGAATCGGAACCATCATGCAGGCAAAAAAAATCGTAATGATAGCAAATGGCGAAGGGAAGGCATCAATTATAAGAGAAGCATTCTCAAAGGAGATAAATCCGCTTATTCCAGCCTCAATTCTTCAGCTTCATCCTGACTTCACGCTGATTGCAGATGATGCGGCATTGTCACTGATGGATATTTGAGAAGAAATCTATATGAGTCCATGAATGAAAAATGTTCAAGAACTGGATGATAAAAACGAAAATGGCCTCCGGATGATAATCTTAATCCGGAGGCCTTATTTAAGGACTTAATTATCGAGCTTTTTCTGAAGAGCATCAAGTCTGTCTTTGTTGATCTTGCCCTCGGCAATAGTGCTTGCTACCCAGATTTTAAGGGATTCAACAGTCTGATCTATCTGATCCAGCTCTTTTTGAATATGAACAAAATCAGGCAACTCATCATCTGAGATTTCGCCGTCTGCAGTGATGTCAATAAGACGGTCCTTCTGTCTGTCCAAAGAATTGAGGGCAGAAAGCATTCCCAGTACAATTTCAGAAAGTGATGAAATCTTTACTTCAGGCACAGAATCTTTGCCGATTCTGCATTCGTGTGTGCAGTAATAATTGCAGAGTTCAGGCTTTTTGTATGCTCTTGCCATATCTACTACGTCTTCAGGATAGATGGCAGTCTTTTCAGTTTCCATCTTTTCCAGGCGGCTTTCACTGATAGTTCCTATAAGTTCACTGGCCTGAGCTCTTGTGAGCCCTGCTTCTTCACGACTTTCAAAGAAAATATTCTTGTTTTCTTTAATTGATTTTTTTCCCATACAACCTCCCAAAAAACTAGTTTCAATCACATCTAACATAGAATGTATTATAATAATACTATATTGCTTATAGAAAGGAAACGCTTATGGTAAAGAAGTTTCTTCACAATGGATGGAAAATGAGAAGAACTGATAATGACAACTGGATTCCTGCGAAGGTTCCGGGAACTGTCTATTCAGATCTTTTGGAAAATGGCTGCATGGAGGATCCTTATTACAGGGATAATGAGGATGCCGCTCTTAAGCTGATGGATTATGATTATGAATACGTTACTGAGTTTTCATTGTCATCAGAGGATGACTTTGATAAGTGTGATGATGTGCTTCTAAGATTTGATATGATCGATACGGTCGCTGATATTTATCTGAATGGAAGCCATCTTGGGCATGTCTGTAACATGCATCTGACTAATGAATATCTGGTAAAAGAGCTTTTGAAGCCGGAAAATGAGCTTAAAGTTATTCTTCATTCTCCAAACAAATTTATTAAGGAAGAGTTTAAAAAGGATCCTGTGCTTGGATCCGAGGACTGCAGTATGGGCTTTCCAAAACTGCGCAAAGCTCATTATATGTTTGGATGGGATTGGGGGCCAAGGCTTCCCGATGCCGGCATTTTGAGGGATGTTTTTCTTGAGGGAGTGGAAGGAACACGGTTTTCTTCTGTATATGTAAAGCAGGAACATAAGAAAGACACTGTTGAACTGTCTGTTGATGCAAAGCTTGAGACAAGCGGACCATACGAGGTATTTGTAACTGTTATCTCTCCGGATGGCAAAACAATAGCGGACAGACGAAACTCATTAGAAACGATTGTTATTGAAAAACCTCAGTTATGGTTGCCAAACGGATATGGAGAACAGCCTCTTTATACCATAAAAGTGGAATTGATTGACCGTAATGATAAGATTCTTGATCTCTGGGAGAAGCGTATAGGTCTGCGCACTATGGAAATTTCCAGAGAAAAGGACGAGTACGGGGAAGAGTTTGCCCATAAGGTTAATGGCGTGAAAATCTTTGCCATGGGAGCAGATTACATTCCTCAGGACAATATTCTCAGCAGAGTTAACAAAAAGCGTACAAGAGAGCTTCTGACTCATTGTAAGAACTCGCATTTTAACTGCATCCGTGTTTGGGGTGGAGGCTATTATCCGGAAGATGACTTTTATGACCTTTGCGATGAACTGGGACTGGTTGTATGGCAGGACTTCATGTTCGCCTGCGCTGTTTACAGACTTACAGAGGATTTTGAAGAGAGCATTGTAGCAGAGGTTACTCAAAATGTCAGAAGACTTCGCCATCATGCCAGCCTTGGACTGTGGTGTGGAAATAATGAGATGGAGCTCTTTGTCGGTCAGGAGCACTGGGGGGCGAAATACACTCTTAAATCAGATTATGTAAAGATGTATGAATATCTTTTCCCTAAGATTCTAAAGAAAGAAGACCCACAGACCTTCTATTGGCCTGCAAGTCCGTCTTCAGGAGGCGGCTTTGATAATCCGAATGATGAGAATCGCGGAGATGCGCATTATTGGGATGTTTGGCATGGAAATCAGCCGTTTACGGAGTATCGCAAGTTCCACTTCAGATACCTGTCGGAATTTGGATTTCAGTCATTCCCTTCAATAAAGACGATTGAGAGCTTCACGAAACCTGAAGATCGCAACATTTTTTCCTATGTTATGGAAAAACATCAGAGAAATAATGCTGCCAACGGCAAGATAATGAACTACATGAGTCAGACATTTCTTTACCCTGAGAGTCTGGAGGAACTGGTTTATTATTCACAGCTTTTGCAAGCTGAAGCTATTCGCTACGGCGTAGAACACTTCCGCAGAAACAGGGGTAGATGCATGGGAACGGTATACTGGCAGCTGAATGACTGCTGGCCTGTTGCATCCTGGGCTTCCATTGACTATTACGGAAGATGGAAGGCTCTTCAGTACTATGCAAAGAGATTTTTTGCACCGATACTTTTATCCTGCGAGGAGAAGGGCTATCTTGACCAGAGAGTCAGCGTAAATGATGAAAAGGATCCCATTTACAAGTCCATAAGACTTAATGTCCAGAACGAAACCATGGAAAGAAGGAGCCTGACAATCTATTGGCAGCTTAGAAATAGCAAAGCGGATGTTATTAAATCCTGGGAAAAAGAGATTGTTTCTGAGCCGCTTTCAGCACTTTGGCTGGACGAGATGAGCATGGACGAGGCTGATCTTTATGAGAATTATGTAAGTTATCAGCTCGTGGATGAAGGAGAGATAATTTCTGAAGGAACAGTTCTTTTCTGCCCGCCCAAGCATTTCAGGTTCGCAAGTCCTGAGCTTACCTGCACGTGTGATGGTGATGAGATTATTGTCAGATCCAAGGCCTATGCTAAGTGCGTAGAAATTCGTAATGAGAATGATGATCTTATCCTGTCGGATAATTATTTTGATCTTAATGCAGAAGAGAAGCGGGTCAAGATCCTTGAAGGAGAGCCGAATAATTTACAGATTAGATGTGTCGGAAGTAAGTGATGGATTTTTGACGGTATAATAATATAAAGAAATACAAAATAGTGAGCAAACGATGGGAAATGTGGTATCATATTAGTGTAGTGACATGACTTGCATTGTTAACGAATGAGGGGTACAGTATGCAAAACTACCAGAAGATTCAGTACAATGGACACAATGATGTTATTCTTCGTATCACACCAGGGCACTTTATTACGCCCCATTCTCACGTAAACTATTATATGGATTTATGTGATACCAAGGCTAGAATGAAAGAAGCAAGAGCTACGGGAGAAGCGCTGGCTGAGATGTACATTGCTTCGGATGTCATTGATACGGTTCTATGCCTTAATGGTATGGAAGTTGTGGGATCATACCTGGCTAATAAATTGACAGAAGCCGGTATTATTTCTATGAATTCTCACAAGACCATGTACATTACATCACCGGAATATAACGTAAATGGACAGATGATGTTCAGAGATAATAACCGGCACATGATCACCGGTAAAAAAGTGCTTATTCTTATCGATTCTGCTACCACCGGTGGGACTCTTATGACGGCACTTAACTCCGTAAGATTCTATCAGGGCGAGATTGTGGGAATTTCGGCAGTATTCTCTATCGCTACACAGATTGAGAATATTCCGATCAGGGCTCTTTTTACAAAGAGAGATTTCCCGGATTACGCAAGTTACACTTCTGACAGCTGCCCACTGTGTAAGGAAGGCGTTCCGGTAGATGCTATCTGTAACGGATTTGGATATTCAACACTTAAATAAGTCATTATGTAAATCGACCGCCACTGTTTTGAAAACAGTGGCGGTTTTTTCGGCAAAATCTGTATTCTATGGTAGAATATATTTCGAAAGAGCACAAAAAATGCGGGAGTTTGGAGAGAAGGTATGCTGAAGGTTTTTTTGGCGGAGGACGAATTTGTAATCCGCGAGGGGATCAAGAACAATATTAACTGGGGAGCCCATGGATATGATTTCTGCGGAGAAGCCGGTGATGGGGAACTGGCGTATTCCATGATCCAAAAGGCGAAACCGGATATTCTCATTACTGATATCAGAATGCCGTTTATGGACGGATTAACTTTGAGCCGTCTGGTCAAGGCTGAATTTCCAGGAGCAGAGATAATATTACTTACCGGATATGAGGACTTTGAGTATGCTAAGGAAGCCATAAGGATAGGTGTTGCTTCTTATCTCTCAAAGCCTATTAGTGGTGACAATCTTCTGAGCGAGATTGATAATGTGGCAAAGAGGATAATAGAGAGGAACAGAGAGCGTGAAATAGCTAAAAGATATGCTGAAGATATGAAAGAAAGGGTCGAGCTGGAGAAGCAGGAGCTTTTTAATGACATCATTACCGGCAATCGCGAGATTTCTTATCTGATAAACACTGCGCACAAGCTTTCGTTGGATATTCTTGCGCCAAGATACAATATAGTTCTCATCAAAGTATGGTCTAAAAAGCATGATGCCGGCGAGTATTCAAAGAGCGTGATCAGCGTTGATGAGAGGATCCCGGAGCTTGCTGCAAAATACAATGCTATAGATTTTGATATAAATATTAATGGAAAGGCGCTTCTTTTCAGAGGCGAATCTGAAGAGGAGATAAACAGTAATATAGCAGACGGTCTGGCTGAACTGAAGGAGCTTTTTTCCCAGAATGAACACCTCAGATACTATGGCGGAGTAGGGCAGATAGTTGAGAGAATCACTGATATTCCGGCTTCCTTTAATTGGGCTGCGAGAGCTTTTGCACACATGTATCTGTCTGATGACTCGGATTTTATGATTGGTTCTGAGGAGAGGCTTGGATCTAATCAGGATAATGTCATACTGTCAGAAGTGGACCCAAAACACATTGACAGAAAGCTTATTCGGGAATTCTTAAGACGCGGAGATGCTTCGGAGACAGAGTTCTTTATGCGGGAGTTCTTTAATGGTATGGGAAAAAATGCCATGAAGTCCACGATGCTAAGACAATATATTGCCATGGATATATATTTCTGTGTTACCGAGTTTGTTGAGTCGGAGCTTATGCTCTCAAGAGATGACGTTGATGAGCTCATTCCGGCTGCTGAACTTCTGGCAGATGAGGAAAAGACCTGTGAATATCTTTTTAAGCTGGTAAACAGGGCTATAACTCTGCGAAATGAGAACTCTCTTGGTCACTACAAAGAGGTGGTAAGAGAAGTTAAGAACTATATTGAAGAACATTACAGTGAGGAAGATCTGTCTCTAAATGAGCTGGCTGCCCATGTTAACTTTTCGCCGAATCATTTGAGCGCAGTATTCAGACAGGAAACCGGTCAGCCCTTTATTAAGTACCTTACGGATTTCAGGATGGAGAAGGCAAAAGAGCTGCTTGCATCCACCTCTAAAAAGAGCAATGAGATAGGTATCCTGGTTGGATATAAGGATCCTCATTATTTTTCCTATCTGTTTAAGAAAACACAGGGAGTGACCACTACTCAGTACAGAGGCGGGTCCTTTGCGGAGGAAGCATAATGCGGGAGTTCATAAAAAAGCGAAAAGGGAAGGCGAAGTCTCTTTTGGCAACTCAGATCCGTATATCGTATCTGGTGCTCCTTCTTCCTAATATAGTGTTCATGCTTTATGCGTTCTATAATCTATGGCTTATCAATGAGAGATATCAGGATATGCTTAATTCTGTCGTTGTGGCCAGTGAATTTAGCCTTGATTTCAAAGAGGATTTTGACTATGAGACATATCTGCTAATCGTCGGTAATGTTACTCCGGACAGATCCAGGATTCCAAGTCTTTTAGCGGATGCGCGAGGAGTCGTTGAGGGGCTGGATAAGTACACGGATACAGAGGATAACAGACAGAGGCTATCAAGAGCGCTAAAATACCTCAACAACCTCGAGGGGTATATCGAAAAGATAAAGTCGAACCTTGAGAACGGCAACAGATATGAAAAGAATATGCTTATCTGGGAGAATGATGTCCAGATAGTTACATCTCTTTTGCAGGAGACCATAAACGAGTATATTTACTTTGAAAATAAGCAGATACAGAGTGCCCAGGCAGCAAATAGGGAGATTTATCTCAACACCGCAAAAATATCACTTGCTATTTTCTGCTTTATTCTTGTGGCCATCATTGCAGTTTCTATAGTTGGACCGCTTTGGATAACGAGGCCTATAGAAGAGCAGGTAACGAGGGAACAGAAGCAGCTTCGAAAGGCAGAATTTGAACTTTTGCAGGCGCAGATAAATCCTCATTTTCTATATAATACGCTGGATGCTATCGTATGGTCGGCCGAAGCGGGAAACCAGAAACAGGTAGTTAAAATGGTAGGGAGTCTGTCTGATTTCTTCAGATCGTCTCTTAACAAGGGAAAAGAGATTGTTTCTATCCGCGACGAGCTTCAACATGTAAGAAGTTATCTGGAAATTCAGCAGATAAGATATCAGGACATTCTTAGCTATGAAATAGATGTTCCGGAATCTCTTTTTGAGTATGCTATCCCCAAGATAACAATACAGCCTGTAGTTGAGAATGCGCTTTACCATGGAATCAAGAACAAAAGGGGCGGCGGAAAGATAACAGTAAGCGGCATTGATGAAGGAGAAACCATGCTTATCAGAGTTACTGATGATGGCATGGGGATGAACGAAGATAGGCTGAAAGAGGTAACAGAAGGGCTAAAAGACAGTAATCTGGATTCAAAGGCAATCTACGGGCTTTATAACGTCAATGAAAGAATTCGTCTGGGATTTGGCGAGGAATACGGCATTAATATAGAAAGCGATTATGGAAAAGGGAGCATTGTTACGATAAGGCTCCCGAAAATCTTAACCACAATCGTAGAAAAATGAAACTGTATAAACAAATCATAAAAATTTCAACAATTCTCCGTTTTTATTCAATGGTTATTTTTTCATGTTTCAATAAAATATTAAGCGTAGGGGATATCCCTGAAAACTATTTAATATTTTAGGAGGGAAATATGAAGAAAAAGGTATTGGCAGTATTTTTGGCATCTGCAATGGCTCTTGGGCTTATGGCATGCGGAAGCAGCTCACAGGCACCTGCAGCAAAGACATCAGGCGGTTCAGACGGACTTATCAAGGTTGGTATTATCAACAACGATCCTAACGAGTCCGGATATCGTACAGCTAATGATTCAGATTTAAAGGCTAAGTTTACAAAGGAAAATGGTTACGATGCTTCTTTTGCATACAGCTTAAAGAATGATGAGCAGATCCAGTACGCTCAGACATTCATTCAGGATGAAGTTGACTATCTTCTTCTGTCCGCAGCTGATACAGCTGGTTGGGATTCAGTTCTTAAGGATGCACAGGATGCAGGCGTAAAGGTTATCCTTTTCGACCGTACTATTGATGCAGACGCTAGTCTCTATGAGGCTTCTATCGTTTCTGATATGGCTAAGGAAGGCCAGACAGCTGTTGACTGGCTTGCAGGCCAGAACCTCTCTGAGTACAACGTAATTCACATTCAGGGTGTTATGGGTTCAGCTGCTCAGCAGGGCAGAAGTGGAGCACTTGACACTAAGGTTGCTGCAGAGTCTAACTGGAACATCGTTAAGCAGCAGACAGCTGAGTGGAATGCTGAGAAGGCACAGCAGATTGTTCAGTCAGTTATCGACGCCGGCACAGCATTCAACGTAATCTATGCTGAGAACGACGATATGGCAAAGGGCGCTGTTGCAGCTCTTGATGCAGCTGGTATTTCTCACGGCGTTGGCAAAGACGTTGTTGTTATGGGCTTTGACTGCAACAAGTGGGCTCTTGAAGAGCTTCTTGCTCAGAACTGGAACTATGATGGACAGTGCAATCCTTTCCAGGCTAGCTACATTGATGACATCATCAAGACTCTTGAGAGTGGCGGATCACTTTCACAGAAGACAATCATCATGGATGAGAAGGGCTTTGATGCATCAACAATCACACAGGAAGATGTTGATAATTATGGCATCTGAGTGATATAGAGACGAAAAGTCACAAGATGTCATGCTTGCATGATACATCTTGTGACCTTGAGGATCGAACATACATGAGGAAGTAGCACCATGGTGCGGATTCCGAATGTATGTAGCATGGCGAAACGAAGTGGAGCCATGCGCATATCACTTCAAGCAGTATAGGGAATCATTTCGGCGCAGGGCTGTGCTCTGCGCCATTTTTAAAGATTAAGCGAGGTGAGCTTAGTGAGCAATAATGTTGTGCTTAAGATGCGGGGCATCAATAAGTCTTTTCCCGGTGTAAAAGCGCTCCAGAATGTGGATTTTACATTAAATAAAGGCGAGATTCATGCACTTATGGGTGAAAATGGTGCAGGAAAGTCTACCCTGATCAAAGTATTAACCGGAGTGTACACAAAAGACGACGGGACCATTGAACTGGAGAATAAAGGAAGTGTAGCTATCCATTCTCCACAGGATGCGCAGAAACTGGGAATTAGTACAGTTTATCAGGAAATAACACTCTGTCCGAACCTGACGGTGGCAGAGAACATGTTTATAGGAAGAGAACAGGGGGCAATCACAAATTGGAAGCTCATGAATGCTGAAGCTGATAAGCTTTTAAAGCAGCTTGATATCCCTACCAGTGCCACGACTCAGCTTTCAAACTGTTCTATCGCTGTACAGCAGATGGTAGCTATAGCAAGAGCGGTAGACATGGATTGTAAGGTGCTGATCCTTGACGAGCCTACATCATCTCTGGATGAGCAGGAAGTTGAAAAGCTCTTTGGACTCATGAGAGACCTGAAGGCAATGGGCGTAGGTATTATTTTTGTAACTCATTTCCTTGATCAGGTATATGAAGTATGTGATAAGATAACCGTTCTTAGAGACGGTCAGTTGGTAGGAGAGTATGAAATCAAGGATCTTCCAAGGGTGCAGCTTGTTGCCAAGATGCTTGGTAAAGAGATGGATGATCTGTCTGATATTAAAGGTGAGCATGAAAAGTATCAGGGAAGTGATGCCGGAGAAGTAGTATTTGAAGCAAAACAGCTTCAGAGTGATGCCGGTATCAAACCATTTGATTTTTATATTAAAAAAGGTGAAGTTAACGGATTTACAGGACTTTTGGGTTCCGGAAGAAGTGAATGCGTAAGAGCGATTTTCGGAGCGGACAGGGTTATTGGCGGAAATGTTAAGGTCAAGGGAAAAGAGGTTAAGATAAACAAGCCTCTGGATGCCATGAAGAACGGCATAGCTTATTTGCCTGAAGACAGAAAGCTTGACGGAATTATCGGGGATCTTTCGGTCAGAGATAATATAATAATGGCGCTTCAGGTGCTGACAGGGTTCTTTAAACCCTTCAGCAAAGCTAAGGCTAATGCGTTTGCCGAGGAATACATCAAGAAGCTGAATATTAAGACTGCTTCAGCAGACACTCCGATCAAGTCTCTTTCCGGAGGTAATCAGCAGAAGGTTATCCTGGCCAGATGGCTCCTTATGCATCCTGAATACCTTATTCTGGATGAGCCAACCAGAGGTATTGATGTAGGAACTAAGGTTGATATTCAGAAGCTTGTACTTGAGCTGGCTTCAGAGGGCATGAGCGTAACCTTTATTTCTTCTGAAACAGACGAAATGCTCAGAACCTGTTCAAGGCTTGTAGTTATGCGCGATAGAAAAGTTGTAGGAGAACTTTCGGGGGATGATCTTACACAGAATAAGATAATGAGCACTATCGCAGGAGGAGAGTAAGGTATGGAAAAGAGTTTTTTAAAGAGGCTGACTTCGAATCAGTTGTTTATTCCGCTGATTGCGCTGGTCCTTCTGGCAGTAATAAACCTTATAAATGATCCGGGATTTTTTAAGATAACACTTGGTACAAATAATGCAGGTAACCCTGTTCTGTCAGGATATCTTATCACTATTCTGGATTATGGTTCAGAACTTGGAATTCTTGCGATTGGTATGACGCTGGTTACCGCTGCTTCTGGTGGACAGGATATTTCAGTAGGTGCAACTATTGCTATTGCGGGCTCGGCTATGCTGAGAGTCCTTTGTGGTGGAAATTCAAGACCTGATACAATTCAGGCGCCTATAATCGTTGCTTTTCTTGTTGCCTGCGTTGTTGGAATGCTCTGTGGAGCGTTTAATGGTATGCTTGTTGCGATATTCAAGATTCAGCCAATGATCGCAACACTGATTCTTTTTACTGCTGGAAGGTCAATAGCGGCCTGGATCAACAATAACGAGCTTCCAATAGTTCCTGATCCAAAATTCTCATATTTCGGAAGCTTTATTCCGGGAGTACCGATTCCTACAACAGTATTTATTGTGGCTATATGTATTATTATTATAGCTTTGGTGCTTAAGTTTACAAACCTCGGGTTGTACACTCAGGCTGTAGGTATCAATGAGAATTCTTCAAGGCTCAACGGAATCAATCCAACTTTTATCAAGTTCCTGGCATTTGTTATCCTTGGACTTTGTGTTGCGGTGGCAGCTCTTATCAAGGTAAGCCGTCTTTCGACAATTAACTATTCCGTTATAGCAAAAGACATTGAGATGGATGCGATTCTTGCAGTAGCTCTTGGAGGAAATGCTCTGTCAGGTGGAAAATTTAATATGTGGGCTTCAATACTTGGAGCATACGTTATCCAGTTTTTGACTACAACTCTTTATAAGTTCAATGTTCAGTCCGATGCACTTGCTGCATACAAGGCAGTTGTAGTAATAATCCTTGTTGTTTTCTCGGCGCCTAAGGTAAGAGAGTACATGGAAAAACTGGGAAAAGATATTGCTAAGAGGAAGGAGGCAGCGTGATGAATAAAGAGAAAAAAAGTATCTTTAACAGGATGAACGACACGAACCTTCTTCTTACAATAACAATTGTAATCTTTCTTGCTATGTATATTGGAGCTGTTGTAATACAGGGCGGCGGATTTACCAAGCCTCAGATGTTCTTTAATATCTTGAACGCCAATGCAGCTCTTATAATTACTGCCTGCGGTATGAGCATAGTAATGATCTCCGGTGGAATCGATATTTCTGTAGGCGGAGTTGTGGCACTTGTTTCAATGAGCTGCGCAGTTTATCTCGACTACAAGGGAGGGAGTATAATAGGCTCAATTGCACTGGCTCTTGGTATTGGTCTTGCCTTTGGACTGGTACAGGGATTTTTGGTTGCATATCTTGATATTCAGCCCTTCATTGTATCCCTTGCCGGAATGTTTTTTGCCAGAGGTATGACTACTATCGTTAATACTGCACCCTTCAATGTTGCGGATGAAGAGTTTAATGCCCTTAAGCTTACAAGGATTAATGTTCCATTTATGGGTTCGGTGAACAAAAAGGGAATATATGTGCCGGCTTATGTGGAAATTGGTGTAATCGTGGCGCTTATTATTGTGGTATTATTGTTCTTGGTACTTAGATGGACAAAACTTGGAAGAAGCTTTTACGCTGTAGGCGGCAACAAGCAGAGCGCACTCATGATGGGTATCAACGTAAGAAGGACTAAGTTCCTGTCACACCTTATATGCAGTACTTTGGCAGGTATTGGCGGTTATGTTTATTTCCTTCATGTTGGCTCCGGATCTGCCAGCCACGCCATGGGAATGGAGATGAATGCCATTGCATCATCTATCATCGGTGGAACAATGCTTACCGGTGGTGTTGGAAACATTATCGGTACGTTGTTTGGAGTTCTTTCCCTTAGTACCATACAAAATATAGTAGCTTCTGCCGGACTTGATCAGGCATGGTGGACCGGTATTACAATTGCAGCAATGCTGTGTATTTTCCTGATCATCCAGAGCGTTGTAATGGCACAGAAAAAGAAGGTACTGAAAGCTTAAAGGGAAGCAAGTACATGAAGAAAAGTTTGTTAAAGCTAGTAGAAATGCTGCTTTTAATATGCCTTGTAGCAGGATGCGGAAAAAGTGCCGCACCTGATGGGGGCGCAATGGATGAAAGTATATCAAAAGCCGACAGCTATATAACTGTCGGCTTCTCTCAGTTGGGGGCTGAGTCTGACTGGCGAAGTGCCAATACAGAATCAATGCTTTCTACTTTTACTGAGGATAAGGGATATTCACTTATTTATAAAAATGGACAGCAGAAGCAGGCAAATCAGATAACTGCAATAAGAATGTTTATTCAGCAGGACGTTGACTATATTGTTCTTGCCCCTGCTACGGAAGACGGCTGGGACTCAGTGCTTTCGGAAGCGCGGGATGCAAAGATTCCTGTTATTGTTGTTGACCGCAGAGTTAATGCAGCAGATAAGAATCTATATTCCTGTTGGGTGGGCTCCGACTTTGAACTTGAAGGGAAAAAAGTATCCGCCTGGATAAAGGCATATACAGAGCAAAAAGGTATTGACCCAAGCGATTTACATATAGTCAACATTCAGGGAAGCATAGGTTCCACAGCTCAGATTGGACGTACAAGGGGACTGGCAAACGCGGCGAGGGAATATGGCTGGGATCTCATGGCTGAGGTATCAGGCGATTTTACTGAGACCAAGGGAAGAGAAGTCATGGGGGCGCTTTTAAAGCGTTTTAACAATATCAATGTGGTATATTGTGAGAACGATAACGAGGCTATCGGAGCCATAGATGCAATAGAAAGTGCAGGAAAAAAGGTTGGGCCCGATATTGCCAATGGCGAAATAATGGTTGTATCCTTTGATGGAGTAAATGAACAGGCGCTTTCCTATGCCAGAGAGGGCAAAATTTCCTGTATAGCAGAGTGTAATCCGCTCCATGGTCCGAGAGTTGAGGCGCTTATACAGGCTTTAGAAAAGGGCAATTCTCCTGATAAATACAATTATGTAGATGAAAAGATATTTAGTTCAATTGCCGATGTGAAGAGTATTACGGTGGGAAACATTGAATATCAGGTAGAAATGCCATAAATTAAATATCGGTCGATATGAAAAATAGAGCGGCAGGTTTATGATTCCCTGCCGCTTTTTGTCTCCATTTTATGTTGGTACATATACGAATCTGCACGTTTGAATACATCATCCATGCATTTATCTGTTTCCGGATCGAATATAGCCATGCCAAAGGCTGCAGAATATCTTTCCCAGGGCTCTTTATCCTCACTACTTGATGATATTTCAAATGAGGTCCTTATTTTCTCGAACAATTCATCGCGATTATCATAGTCCCTGTTTTCCAGAAGAACTACGAACTCGTCTCCACCAACCCTGAATACAGGTGAATGGTCATATATTACACAGATCTGATGGCAGGAACCAAAGATGTAGTCATTACCGTGTTCATGTCCATAATTATCATTTATTTTTTTCAGATGATTCAGATCAGCCATTATGATTCCGAATCTTGCCCGGTGAGCAGCGATATCACCATCGACACGTTCTTTTGTTTTATCGTACCAGGCTTTGTTTTTAACATGAGTGAGCGCGTCCTGATAAGCCAGCATATCCATTCGGCTCACCTGAGACCGCATGTCTTTAACTTTATCCTCGGCGTCTAAGATGCTCTTTACATAGGCCTTCATATCCTTGGACATCTGAGCAACAGCATTAGATAGTGATTCCACTTCGTTGTGGGTGTGAATTGAAGGTGGAACATAAGAGAGTTTTTCAGGATCCTTCTGTTGGTGTGAAACCTTTGCAAAGGAAACAACGCTTTTTTCAAGCCGGCTAATGGGATCGGTGATATTTTTGGTTATCCAGACAAGGAAAAGCGTGATAAAGAAAACGCCAAGTATAACTATCAGAGCGATATTTATTATGGTATAAGTTCTGATTGCACGTTCAACTTCATATACTTCTATATCTACGCAAAGAAGACCAAATTTGTTACCGGAATTGTCTATAAGTGCTTTCGAAGCAGTGTAATCATATCCCCAGGAACTGAAGTTTTTAAAGAAACAGATATTGTCATGTTTAAGTGCAGTTATATAAAGCTGTATATCACTTGGTTTATATGCATCTTCGATCACATAGTCCAGATAATAGCCATCCGGTTCATGTTCCCGGCCCCATGCTGTATCTGCAGTCAGGATATTTAACATGTGGGGTGGTTCTGCGCTTAATGGATAAACAATATAGAGGTAATGTATATTAAATTCCTCCATTATGCCATCCATGAAGGTCAAAAGCTCTTTATATTTTTCTGATTCATTTCCTGTTTTTACGCAAGTTGACAAATCCTCCACATCAATATGGGCATATACATAATTGATGATGTCGGTCATACGGTCATTATATGATTGGTAAAGGGATTGAGTATAAGTTCTATAGGTAAGGATGCTGAGTATAAGGCAAAGAAGCACAATAAAAATGGAACTGCCTATGAACATACTCCTTTTTAATGGCCTTTTGAATTCGGACATGGCTAGCTTCTCAAATATAGAATTAGCAAACAAAGACAGATTTAATGGTTACAGAAAAATCACTGATTTGTACCGTTCAGTTCGTCTTTAAGTACTTCTTTTACTTTGGGGTTCTGCATAACTTTAATAGCTTCAATGGCGCATTTGTAGATCATAGCCATTTGTCTGGAGGATGGTTCATTTAAATCACATTTTGTAAGCAATGTGGAAAAATGCTTAATGGCCTGATCACCAACGGAACCTGAGATTGCCATGCCATCGCAATACAGGGTTCCTGTCTGAGGGTCATATCTTGATTCTTCATACTTTGTCTGCGCAAATTGCCCCGCACCCATGGAAGCTGCAAGCTGGTTGATGAGATCTGATCTGTCTGCCATATTACCAATACCTCCTTGTAATGTATTTTACTTCTGTTAGTAACGCTGAAAGAAAACGTTATAACATTTCATAAACTACGTAAGATTATTATATCAGAAATAATAGTTTATATTTCTGAAATTTTTTTATAGTCCGGTTCGGAGTAAATAACCGCATATATATGCGTTTTGTGTGGTAAAATAATAATGTTGGGGCAGAACTTCAAAAAGATTATGATTCAAGGGAGATTGGTAATAATGGGAAAAGCCAAAAAAGCTTTTGGGACAAAAGAGATAGCGACAACAGGTATTCTTCTTGCAATATGCATAATTAGTCAGTTTTTCAAGAATCTAAGCATTTTTATTACAGGACCAATAATTAATGCTTGCATAGTGCTGGCTGTGATATTGGCAAATGTTTATTGTGGACTCATATTAAGTGTTTTGACGCCGATCACTGCATATATTATCGCTGCATCTCCGGTGATGAGTGCAGTGCCGTTGCTGATTCCTTTTATTATGTTGGGGAATTGTGTACTGGCATTATCAGTTCATTTTTTGATGAAAAAGGATTTTGTGAAGTCGCCTAAAGGTTTTGTATGTATAAAAAGTATGATATTTGGCGTTATCTGTTCCGCAGCTAAGGGAGCATTTATGGGGCTGACCATTTCACTATGGTTACTGCCTACCTTTATCCCTGTGGAGAGTCCTCTCAGAAATAAGCTTCCTGTATTCCAGACAACATTTTCGCTTTATCAGTTTATTACAGCCTGTATCGGCTTTGTGTATGTTTTTCTGGTATGTGCAGCTCTTAGAGGAAAAGCGCTGGAGAGCATTGCAGAATAAATGGCAAAAAAATAGAGAATACTTGAAAAAAAGTATTCTCTCCCTAAATTATAACCACAAGATAAGGCCAAAGGATGCGAGCGCCGCAAGTGCAATGGCGGCGGAAATGATCCTGTTTCTGAAGGTGCAGACATCTATATATTTGCCGTTATAACTGACGGTATCTATTATTTTGGTGTTTTTCTTAAAAGTATTATTATCCATGGCCGTTTACCATCCTATTTCTACGATGTATCAATCATAACGCAAAAATGTGTAATATATCTGACATGGCAATAAAGAATTCATAAAATATTTTACAATTTCTTAAAAAACTATTAAAAATCATTTGATTTACTTGCATCTCAAACGTTTTCGTGGTAAGCGAAGCGGATGCAAATATCTTTCGAATTTAAAGATATGTTAGAATATAAAAAGAAGGCTTGTTCTTTGAAGTGGGGTGTATAATGTTGGAGTTTTTACAGAAGTTCCAACTCAGTTTCATGCTGTTTTTGAGCGGCGGATGCGGGGTGCTTGTAATTCTATCGCTTTCTACCAGAACTCTGTCTCGTAGGCGCAGACAGGCTCTTGTTTCTATGGAAGCAGAGGCAATGCTGCTTCTCCTTGCGGACCGTCTTGCTTATATATACAGGGGTGATGCCAGTACAACCGGATATTATATGGTAAGGATCACCAATTTTCTTGTCTTTGAATTGTCTTTATTCGTAATCCATTCATTTGATATATATTTAATGGATCTTTATTCTCACTCTGAAAAAGTAAAAAAGATACCAAAAGCCTTGGTTTTGTGCGAAGTTTTGTTTACTATTGGCATTATCCTGGTCGTTATTTCGCAGTTTACCGGGCTGTATTATACTTTCGATGCGCAGAACTACTATCAAAGAGCGGCAGGGTATGCAGTCAGCTATTGTGTCCCTTTGCTTATAATGATGCTGCAATTTATCGTTATAGTCAGATATCGGGATGCCCTGGACAACATGGTTCTGACGCCGATAATTCTATTTTCTGTAATTCCCTATTTGGGGGCGATTCTTCAGTATTTTTTCTATGGCCTGTCAATTATAAATATCTGCATGGTCGGTATGTGCGTTGCGCTGTACTTTTTTGAGATCATTAATATGAATAATCAGCTACAGGCAAGGATAGAAGCAGAGCGGGCCAGTAATGCCAAGTCTCGATTTCTGGCTAATATTTCCCATGAGATACGTACGCCTATCAATACTATTATGGGAATGGATGAGATGATTCTTCGCGAGAACCCTACAGGGGTTCCAAAACCGTATTTTATGTCTGTTGTGGGATATGCGTATGATATTAAGGCAGCTTCCGAGACTCTGCTCAGTCTTATAAATGATATTCTTGATATTTCCAAGCTCGAATCAGGGAAAATGAATCTGGTGAAAAAGGAATATGATGTGACAGAACAGATCAGAAGCCTTTATACAATGATCAGCGTTAGGAGCAATCAGAAAAATCTGCGTTTTGACCTCGATATTGACGAAACTATCCCTCAAAAGCTATATGGTGATGCGGGAAAGATAAAGCAGATCATGCTTAATCTTTTGACAAATGCTGTCAAATATACGGAAAAAGGCGGATTTAAGCTGTCGATAAAAGTTCTTGGAAAAGAGAATGGAGTCTGCAGGCTGCATTTTTCTGTGAAGGATACAGGAAATGGAATAAAGCAGGAGGATATGAATAGACTCTTTTCTGCTTTTGAAAGAGTTGATGAGGCTAAAAACAGCGGTATCCAGGGAACGGGGCTTGGACTTGCTATCTCAAAGCAGTTTGCGGAGCTTATGGGAGGTAAACTGTGGTGTGAGAGTGAATATGGCCAGGGATCAACTTTTGTTTTAAGGTGGAACAGAAGATAGTTGTGGATGAACCTATCGGAGAGTTTGAAGAACAGGTTGATATTGCTCCAAGAGGTCCTTACTTACCCAAATTTGTTGCGCCGGAAGCCAGAATTCTTATTGTGGATGACAATAGAATGAATCTCAATGTCATCGTGGGACTTTTACAGGTTACTCAGGTTCAGGTATTAACCGCATCCTCCGGAGAGGAATGCTTACAGACTATTCGGGAAAAAAAGGTCGATATGGTCCTTCTGGATCACATGATGCCGGGAATTGGTGGAGTAGAGACATTGAAACGTCTTAGGGAGTCCGGATATAAAAATCCCGTGATTGCTCTTACGGCTAATTATTTTCAGGATGCGGAGGAAGTATACTCTTCCTTTGGATTTAACGGGTATCTGCCAAAGCCTGTAAACTCTGAGGAGTTGGAAACCATTATAATAAACAATCTGCCGGCCGAAAAGGTCATTTTGCAGGCAGATACTTATCATGTGGGGACTCATGAAGAAGATATTCCCGAGGATATGCAATGGCTACGAAATGTAAGTAGCATTGATCTGAGAGAGGGGCTCAAAAATAGTGGCGGTGCAATACCATTTGCCTATTCTATAAAGTTCTTCTATGAAACGATTGAAGATAACGTGGATGTTTTGGAAAAAGCGTACGCTGACCGGGATTTAAGATTGTATGTGATAAAAGTGCATGGACTTAAAACGTCTGCAAAGATAATTGGAGCCATGAAGCTTTATGAAATGGCAAAAGATCTGGAAAAAGCAGGAAAGAACGATGACATAGCCTATATAGATGATAATCATAATTTGCTCATAGAAGAATACAGGTCATTTACTGATAGTCTTTCGGGCGTGATGAATGCTAATTTAGAAGGCGATGTTACGAAGGTGTCAAGAAATATAACGTCGGAGGAGTTAAAAGCAGCCTATAAAGCAATCTTTGAATATACGCAGCAGATGGATTTTGACGCATTGGAGCAGATAATTGGTAAGCTCGATGAATACAGATTGCCATCGGACGATAAAAAAATAATGGATGATATCGAAAGAGCGTTGAAGAAATACGAGTGGAAAACGATACAAGAATTAACAAAATCAAGGGATGATGAGTAATCTCTATGGATGTGGGGTTTCCTCTATACACAATATGATGTATAATTATTATAGGGAAATAGAATATATTGTGTTATAAAAGGGGGTTCATTATGAGGAAAAAACTATCTTGCCTGATGAGTGTTTTGCTCATGGTAATTAGTGTTTTGGCGTGTGCCAGTGTAGTTCCGGCAATGACGTTAGCTGCGGAAATGACTGTTTCCGGAACGGTTACTGATAGTACTACGCAGGATGTGCTGTATTTAAACACATCTGGCGGAACTATGCAGATAAAGCTGGACAGCAATACAGATACCAGTGGGGCGAAGTTTCTTTTACCGGGGAATACACTAACTTGTTCAATATATACCGGAAATGATGAGTACTGGCATGCATCCAAGATTACAGGAAGCAGTTCGTCCGGAAAAGTTACAGTTGATAGCTCAAATAAGGCTACTGTTAAGGGAACCATTGCTAAGGGAACATCAGAGGAGCTTCTTTATCTGGTAGTTCAAAACGGCACAATGCAGATCAAGCTTGATTCCGATACTGATATAAGCGGATGTAAATATCTGATAATTGGCAGGACGGTAAATGTTGTATGTGCAAGAGGATCAGATGCGTATATGCATGCGCTTACAATAACAGACGCTTCTAATTATTCAGGCACAGTTTCTACTTCATCAGGGACTGTTTCAACTACAGGTGTAACAGGAACCATTGATAAAGGAACCACAACTTCGCTGCTTCGCCTTTCAACATCGGCTGGAACCATGGAATTTGTCCTGGATTTGGCTTCGGATATTTCTCAGTGCAGAGCTCTTGTGCCGGGACAGAGTGCTACCGTAAGTTTTTATCGCGGAGATGACGCGTGGAATCATGTATCAAAGATTGTGAATAATTCTTCCAGTGTATCTGATGTGGCAAATCTGGATCAGGGTAGTAAAGCAACTGTTTCAGGAACAATTGCAAATAATACGAATGAAAGTATGGTTTATTTGGACACTAACGGTGGAACCATGCAGATAAGGATTGATTCTTCCACAGGATTTACCAAGTGTCCGGTGCTCCTTGTTGGAAAGAATGCCAAGATTGTATGCATGAGAGGCTCCGATGAGTATTTCCATGCAGTATCGGTTGAGGCAGATTATTGATTGTAACGGATGGGAATATGGAATATTACGTAGAATTCAGACTTCACGGTGACGTATACAATAATTGCTACACTAATGGCTTTACTCTTTCCGGGGGTGAATCCGTACAAGAAATGACAACAGTCTCTTCTTCAGAAGAAGAGACTGTTTTTAAAGGAAAAAAGGGACATTTACTCCATTGTTTTCATGAGAAAAAAAGTGTTGGCAACGGAACTGTGACACAGTGTAAGACTATCTTTGAGAATGCTACAGGTGAAATGGCCAAGCTGGAGCTTTTGTCCAGTTTTGCCATAAAAGGAATTAAGGCTGACAGAATCCACAGGGCTACCAGTTTCTGGAGCAGCGAGGGAAAGCTGCTTTCTCAGGATCTGACAGAATTGGACATGGAGCCGTCATGGGCTAGGCATGGTATAAGGATCGAGAAGTTTGGTCAGGTCGGAACAATGCCTGTGAGAAAATGGTTCCCATTTCTGGTGTTGGAAGACTCAGTAAACAGTAGGTTTTTGGGGGTTCAACTCTATCTGGCATCCAGTTGGCAGATAGAGGTTCTTCGCAAAGAAGATACTTTTTACATTCAGGGTGGTATAGCTGACAGAGATTATGGTCAATGGACAAAAAATGTAGCTCCGGGAGAGAGCTTCGAGACTCCAAAGGCTGTTGTGGCTGAGGGTTCGTCTCTTCTGGAGGTGTGCGACAAACTTGTTAAGGCACAGAATCCGAGAATATCAGAAGTGGATAAGGATATGCCGGTGGTATTTAACGAGTATTGTACTACCTGGGGCAATCCCACATTTCCGAACCTTGAGAGAATTGCTAAAAAGCTTCAGGGAAGTGGCGTCAAGTACCTTGTTATCGACAGTGGCTGGTACAAGAATGCTGAGGATGAATGGTATGAGACTATAGGAGACTGGGAGCCGAATAAAGCTCTTTTCCCTGATGGGATAAAAAAAGTGGCTGATATGATCAAGAGCTACGGTTTGATCCCCGGGATATGGTTTGAGTTTGAAAATGTAGCTGTTAAATCCAAGATATTTAATGACGTAGAGCATTTGCATAAAAGGGATGGGGTTCCGGTTACAGTGGGAGGTACCAGATTCCTTGATATGAGACAGCAGTGGGTACAGGATTATCTTAAGGAGAGGGTTATTGGACTTCTAAAAGATAATGGCTTTGGCTACATCAAAGTTGATTATAATGAGACCTTCGGAGCCGGAGTTGACGGGGCAGAGAGCTATGGTGAAGGCGTAAGAGCTTCTGTTGAAGGAACGAGAAAGTTTTTTAAAGAGATGACCTATGAAATTCCGGGACTTGTGATAGAGAATTGTTCCAGTGGAGGTCATAGACTTGAGCCATCAATGATGGAGCTTTCATCTCAGGCAAGCTTTTCTGATGCACATGAGTGTAAGTGCATTCCTCTTATTGCGGCCAATCCCCACAGGCTTATAAGGCCTGAACAGAGCCAGATATGGGCAGTATTAAGGGCTAATGACGACATTCACAGGATCAATTATACGATAGCGTCAGCATTTTTGGGACGATTATGCTTCTCCGGGGATATTTTTGATCTGTCAGATGATATGTGGCAGTTGGCAATAGATTCTATTAAATTCTATGACAGGGTAAAGAAAATCATTAGAGATGGGATAACGGATGTTATAGAAACAAATGTAAAAGACTATTCAGCACCTGCGGGGTATCAGATAGTTCGACGAACTCTTGGAAATCAGGAGCTGATTGTTGCTCATACTTTTGAAGGCGGCGCAAACCCTCCGATAAATAAGTATCTTGAGGGCAGAGAAGTGATTGAGAGCTTTGGGTCAAATCTGGATTCTGATTTCAGGGGATGCGTGATGTTACTAAACAGGACCGGACGATAAGTATTTGCAGGTTAGATGATTTGCATATGAAAGGGGATAAGCATGGAAAACGTATATCTTAATGCTGAAAGTATTCTTAGATATGTTGTAGAATTTTCGACACTATTGTTGGAATTTTTCGGCATTTGCATATTGGTATACACCGGTATAAAAAGCTTTATTCTCTGGATAAAAAAAGATGGTTCCATAAGGCTTGAACTGGCCCAGGGAATTGCACTTGCTCTTGAGTTTAAGCTTGGGGGAGAGGTGCTTAGAACTGTTGTGGTTCGTGAATGGGCAGAACTGGGAATTCTTGGAGCCATCATTGCCTTAAGGGCAACCCTTACTTTCCTGATTCATTGGGAAATCAAGAACGAGGAGAAGGCTCTCGAACCCAAAATTTTGGATAAAGAATCAGATAGTGAGGCTTAGCGTATTGCAATCTGAACTCCTTACTGATATATTAAGTTTGCACTGTATTCGAAATGGTTCGAAACGGTAGCTTTTTTATCAAAAGGAGAATTGAATATGGATAACACATCAATGCTTGGCCGCAAGACTTCAGAGGAGTCAGTCGGACTTAGCAGCAAAACTCGTACAATGGTGGAGACTGCTCTTATGATCGCAATCGTACTGATCATGGGCAATACAGTACTTGGTACTATTCCGACACCATTTCTTAAGGTTTCTATCGTAACTGTTCCGGTTGCTTTGGCAGCAATGCTCATTGGACCTACTGCAGGTATTATCTGTGGTATCGTATTTGGTCTTAACAGCTTTGCAGGTGCATTAACAGGTGCAAGCGGAATGCTCTCAACTCTTTTCACTATCAGTCCTTTGGGCGTATTTTTCACAGCAGTGGTTGCAAGACTTCTTGATGCTACTTTGGTAAGTTTTTTGTTCAAGGCTATGAACAGAGGCAAGCTTAAGCAGGCTTCATATTACATTACCGGCGCTCTGATGCCACTTTTTAACACAGTATTTTTCATGGGCTCATTATGCCTGTTCTTCTATAAAACTGAGTATGTACAGGGACTTGTTTCCAAGTACAACGCAACAAATCCATTTGCTTTTGTGATTGCTATGGTTGGTGTTCAGGCTACTGTTGAGGCTGTAATCGGCTGTCTGCTTGCCGGAACTCTTGGAGTTGTATTATCCAAGGTTTTAAAAAGAGGATAATAGGATTATTTAAATGATATTAACTGTAGATATTGGAAATTCAAATATCGTGGTTGGATTGTGGGAGAATGAGGCTCTTATTCATATAGGCAGAATCCTTACAAAAAAGGATTATACGGTCAAAGAGCTGATATTTTCCTTGAAGGAGCAAATACAGGAGTACGCCTGCGAGTCTGTAAATGCCTATGAGGGGGCAATATTGTCTTCTGTTGTTCCTGAAATTACTGACAAAGTACTATTTGCACTGGAAAATATTACGGGAACAAGGCCTCTTTTAATGGGGCCTTTTCTTTATACAGGGGTTGATGTATCTGATTATGAACAGGGAGCCATTGGAATGGATCGTATTGTAGATATGTCTGCAGCGCTGGCATTGTATGGAACCCCTGTTATGGTGTGCGATCTTGGCACCTGTACAACCATCACGGTTGCAGGAGTTGTGGAAGCTAATGTAGATGATAATGCCGAAATGATTGATGTAAACGGAAAAAAGACCACTAATGGGCTTTGCGGAAAGATTGTGGGTGGAATGATCTGTCCCGGTGTACAGCTATCCCTGGATGCGGAAGCCAGGCGTGCTTCGCAGCTTCCTCAGTTAACTGCAGATAACGTTGGTTATTTATTGGGAAAAGACACAGCTTCAAACATGTTAGCAGGTGCGGTTGCCGGATGTGGAATGATGATTTCTGAGCTGGCTGACAGGCTTAAGAGTGGGGATGTGACTAATAATGCTGTTAGAGCCGAGGATGGAGAGCTTTCCGTAAATCGTTTTAACGATTTGAAGGTTGTGATTACTGGTGGGCTCGGTGAAGTAGTATTACCTTGGATAAAGTGTGATGCAAAAGTCCATTATGAGCAGAATCTGCTGCTAAGAGGACTATATGAGATCTTTATTTGCAATAGGAGCATTCCTGTAATTCAGAAATAACGCCAATTGAATAAAAAGAAACCTCTAAGTAAGATAAAGGTGTTCATCTTGGCGGATGAAAAAACATCTTATGCTAACCGGAGGTTTCTCAAAATGAATTTTACACAGAATGACAGACTTAAGCAAGTTACGGCAGATACACTGATTGTTGGGGTTGATGTTGGATCACAGACACATTTCTGTAGAGCGTTTGACTGGAGGGGATTTGAGCTATCCAGAAGAGTGTTTAAGTTTAGTAACGACCGAATGGGATTCCTTACATTTCTTCGATGGACAGAGGAACTCATGAATAAGACCGAAATGAAGAAGGTTATTGTTGGCTGCGAGCCTACTGGTTGCTACTGGCTTACGTTTCAGAGGTTCTTACAGGATCATGATGTAAAGCTTGTAACAGTAAATCCATTTACTGTAAACAGAAGCAAAGAACTGGATGATAACAGCCCGGAAAAGAGTGACCTAAAGGATCCTAAAACAATCGCTATGCTGGTTAAAGAAGGAAGATATTCAACTTCTTATCTGCCGGAAGGTGTATATGCAGAGATCAGAGAAGCCTCTGTATGCAGAGATCAGATCATGAA
>JAFPVA010000205.1 GCA_017413105.1 Butyrivibrio sp.
AATGATCAGAAAAGAAGAACTAAACCTTGTAACCGAGTGGGATAAGACCTTTAAGAAAAGTGATAAGGTTGACCACAGTAAAGTAACATTCGTAAACAGATATGGAATCACCCTGGCAGCAGATATGTATGTTCCTAAGAATGCAGAGGGCAAACTTCCTGCAATTGCTGTATGTGGACCTTTTGGAGCAGTAAAGGAGCAGTGTTCCGGTCTCTATGCTCAGACAATGGCAGAGAGAGGTTTTTTGACGATAGCATTTGACCCTTCCTTTACAGGAGAGTCCGGTGGAAATGTAAGATATATGGCATCTCCTGATATCAATACAGAAGACTTCATGGCAGCAGTTGATTTCCTTTCACTTAATGAAAAGGTAGATCCTGACAGAATCGGAATAATCGGTATCTGTGGCTGGGGCGGAATGTCAATCAATACAGCAGCTCTTGATACAAGGATCAAGGCTACTGCAGCCATGACAATGTATGACATGACAAGAGTAAACGCCAAGGGATATTTTGACTCAGAAGACAGTGAAGAAGCAAGATATCAGAAGAAAGCTGCCATGTGTGCTCAGAGGCTTGAGGACCTTAAGGCTGGTGAATATAAGCTTGGTGGCGGTGTTGTGGATCCGCTTCCTGAGGATGCACCTTTCTTTGTAAAAGACTACTATGACTATTACAAGACTGACAGAGGATATCACAAGAGAAGCCTTAATTCCAACGGTGGATGGAATGTGATTGGCTGTGAGTCCTTCGTTAATCAGCCAATCCTTAAGTACAGCAATGAGATCAGAAGTGCAGTGTTATTTGTACATGGAGAAAAAGCACATTCATGCTATTTCTCAAAGGATGCATATGCAGATATGATCAAAGACAGCAAGTATGCAGACAATAAGGAACTTATGATAATCCCTGATGCGGTGCATACAGATCTTTACGATGGCGGGGATAAAGATTATATTCCGTTTGATAAGCTGGAGAGCTTCTTTAAGGAGAATTTGAAATAAGGATGGGATGATATGAGCAAAGTATTAGTTATTTCAACAAGCCTTCGTGTAAAAAGTAATTCGGATATACTTACAGAAAAGCTTATAGAGGGAGCAAAAGCGTCAGATCATGACGTGGAGCACATAAGCCTAAAAGGGAAAAATATAGGATTTTGTATAGGATGCCTGGCATGTCAGAGCTCGCAGAAATGTGTGCTAGGTGATGATGCGGTAGAGATTGCAGAAAAAGTAAAGAATGCAGACACTCTCGTTTTTGCAACACCTATTTATTATTACGAGATGAGCGGGCAGATGAAGACTCTTTTGGACAGGCTCAATCCTCTGTATCCTTCAGACTATAAGTTCAGGAATGTATATATGCTCTCTGTTGCGGCTGAGGATGAAGAGTTTGTGCCCCAAAAGGCTGAAAGCGGACTCCAGGGATGGGTTGATTGTTTTGAAAAGGCAGAATTCTCCGGTTCCTTATTCTGTGGAGGCATAGGCGATATTGGTGAGGCATCGAAAAAAACTGAAGAGTTAAACGAAGCTTTCGAATTTGGTAAAGCTCTAAAATAATGGAAGTTTGCGATGAAAACGAGCATGGGATAGGGATTATTAAAGTAGAAATATATTGATACAAAACGGTGGCTATAAGTCGAAAGATTTATGGTCACTATTTTTTTAAATTATTTTGATGTAACTATTGACATTACATCTCAGAGGTGATATATTTGCACTATCAGATGAAACCACGGTGGTTACATCAATGAACTTTTTACATTCGAGGATAATTACCTCGCAGGGCAGAGCCCGGAAAGGAAAATAATCATGACAAATAAGGAAAAAGCATTAGCACTCATCGGAACATTCGTATCAGGAGATACAGCAAAGGCAAAAGAACTTTTGGCGCCTGGCTATATTC
>JAFPVA010000206.1 GCA_017413105.1 Butyrivibrio sp.
ACAGCTACTGCAATTATCATACCTGATACATATCCGGATGCAGCTCTCCAGATTCCCATATTTCCACGCTCTTCCTGGCTGTTGGTTCTGACAACAAGTATCGAAGAATACGGTATGCATATGGCTGTATAAATAACTGCTGACAGCAAAACATTAGTTATAAGCAGATATCCGAGCTGCATTGTCTCTCCCCAGCCCTTTGGAACAGTGAAAAGAGAAATAATAACAATCGCTGCAGGTATAGCCATCCTCAGTATCCATGGTCTGTACTTTTCTTTTCCGGGAGCTGTATGATCAACAATGTGCCCCATAAAAATATCTGTGAAAGCATCGATCATCTTACATATAAGAAGCATTGTTGCTATAGCGCCGGCAGCAATTCCCACTTTATCTGTGTAGAAGTAAGTAAGCTGGCCAACAAGTCCGGAAATAATGTTAAGTGAAAACTGTCCCAGACTATCCGCAAAATAATCACCGGTACGCATAACTTTCTGTACACCATATTTGTCTAACCCTAATGGTTTCTTTGACATAGTTTTTCCCTCCGTTTAACTTAAGTAGCTCTTATGTTGACATTATAAGATTGGAGGCAATATAATTATTGCAGTTATGTGAATATTATTGTAATTATGTTGCGATTATAATCGTGCGGTAAATAATATGAAGAATAATACTAAAGACGTTATAAGCACATTGCAGATTATCTATAATTCCACATTTATGCCGATCCACTTATTTGAGAATGGTAAGTGTATCTGCTCAATACCGGCTTCTGAGCTTCCTGAGGATTTTATAATTGCATACAGGAACAATCTCATCTCCAGCAACAGATCTTTGTATTATTATTCTACAAAAGAATTCTTACTTGTGGGAATGATAAAAAGAGATACAAATGATCTGGATATCATAATAGGGCCTGTATCTACTACAGCCCTGTCTGAAGCAGATATTGACTCGCTGATAGCAAGCTACTGCCTGCCTGTGGATTGCAAGAATCAGATATGGGATTTTTACGACATGACTCCACGTTTTACCATGTCGCAGTTTCTGAATATAATGACCCTTCTCAATAAAGAATTAAATGGAAATATAATAGATCCTTTCATGTATTTTGGTCTTACTGATACGACAAAAAAACAGAGCGTTGGAAAACATCATTCCCACGCCCTGATTGAAAACAAAGAACACTCTCAGTTCCACGACACCTACTTTTTTGAACAACAGTATTATGGCTACATAGAAAGAGGAGACCTTGACGGTCTTCAGCAGTTCATTAAGCAAGTGCCCTCATTTACAGAGGGACGTACCTCAAACGATTCGCTGCGTCAGGCAAAAAACATTTTCATTTCATCCACTGCAATAATAACCCGTCGTGCAATAGCCGGCGGCCTTGATATAGAAACAGCTTATCAGCTCTCTGACTCCTATATCCAGGAGGCTGAAAAAATGTCTGATCAGGCATCAGTCCTGGCTCTCAACGCAACTGCTGCAATTGACTTTACAAGCCGCGTGGCGGAAGCCAGAATACCAAAAGGAATGCCCGAGGACATCTATCTGGCAATCCAGTTCATCGCAAATCATGTAAACCAGAATGTCTCCGTAAAAGAGATAGCAAAACACCTGAACATGGACAGAACTACACTGTCCAAGAAGTTTAAGAGAGCTCTTGGTTTTAATATCAGCTCTTACATCATGCGCCGAAAACTTGAAGAAGCTAAGAGTCTTCTCACCTACACGGATAAGACTGTCAGTGAGATAAGCGAATATCTGTGCTTCTCAACTCAGAGCTACTTTCAGAATGTTTTTAAAGCAAAATACAAAATGACACCGAAGGAATATCGGCAGAATCAGAAGAAGTGACTGCGCTCATAGCTGCTTGCAATTTGATTTATTTCGCAAATTTGAACTTTTATTATTTTTGCGAATCAGAAAGCCATCTGGCGATATCGATAATCCTTATTCCTTCATGCTGGCTTTCATCATGTTTTGTCCTGGCTATCAGCAACTTTGGATAAGCATCCTTAATCCCTAAAAGCGATGCAACTTTTCGCTTAAAAGTATCCTCTCTGGATATATCATCAGATACCTGAATGTAGACCTTTTCGCCTTCTTTGATTGCGACAAAATCCACTTCTTTTTCATATAATTTTCCCACGTATACTTCGTATCCGCGTCTGAGAAGTTCTATTGCCACTATATTTTCAAAGAGCCGATTTCTCGACTCTTCTCAACAATTTATTTGCTATGTCAGTTTTCTGACCTTTTTCAAAATCAATTCTTCTGACTTTTAATGAACGTTATCATCCTATCAAATGCATCCCTCGCAACATCGTTCACTCGTTCCGATGCAACAAAGCAATGCTGCATCTCCATATTTCTTTCTGCAAGAGGATCGATCAATTCATGTACTACTCCTGCCGCTGTCAGGGCTTCATCCATATCGCGCATATCCACATAATATTCACTCCCCAAAAGAACATTAGGCGGATAATTGGAATCAACCCATAGAATGTTGTTATATCTGCGTATCTCCTTCTGGCTCAGAAAAATAGAACCCTTCACATAGTTTCCGACAAGTATCTTCGTCCCTAAAGAAAACTTGTCATATGCAAGAGGCGCATCATCAAGCACAACCGCCATGATCTGCTCTGGCTTCAATACCGGGCTGATTCCTAAAATATCGGCATAATCCGGATTAGTGATAACACTTCCCAACTGACTTGTCATGATTGCACCGGCAGATGAACCCATTATCACCACACAATTCATATCCAGATGATATTCCTCCGAATGTTCCATCAAAAATAGGAATGCTTCATTTGCCTGAATTAAGGGATCAGGAAAATGATATTCGGGTACCAGTACATAATCAATATTTACAAGATTAAATCCTTCTGCGCAGATATCATCCAGCAGCACCGTAGCGTCACTCTCCGCAAGCGGATCTCCAACGCTTTTACTCCCTCCGAAAAAACCTCCGCCATGAAAGTATATAAGTGTCGGATTTGTCGCATCCCTGTCCTTATTGGGATAAGTGATATCAAGGTAGCTGTTGGGATAGGTTTCAGAATACTTAACCTCCGTAATGACATACTGTCCATTGTCCTTTAAGCCTTCCATAGGTTCACCAAGCGGCTCATAGACATTGGCCGTATTCACTGTACTTGCCGAAAGCTTTTGAATCGTACCAACGATGATCTGCGTATGTGTCAGGACAAACAATATCCCTCCTGCCAAAACCGCAAGTATAACGATAAATATGATCAAAACTTTCCGAATCTTTTTCTCGTTCATTGATTCTTCTCCACATCCTGCCAGTTATTATTATGCAGGATTTCTGCATTTTCCCCAACAAAGACTGCAGCCGCCTCTTCATCTCCCGCAAGCTGATACAGCATCCATGCTGTCATATATCCATCCGAACGCATCAGCATCTGCTCATGCTCAGCGCAAACAGCTCTTGCACGCACCTTTTGCACATCATCAGAGATACTGTTGTAGTTCGATGTAAGTGCTGAAAGCGGGGAAACACCTCCATAGCTTGTTTCAGGATCAGACCCGGAATCGTCCGACTTTCCCGTTCCAGCTACCATAAAATAAGGGATCGTCACTTTAGAGGCGTCATATTCCCATCCCATGTTCTTAGCAAGAGTAGGATATGCGGCACTTCCGGTAAATATAGCTTTATAAAGCGCACCATTTTCATAGTTCGTAACTGCACAGATCGCACCGGCACCTCCCTGAGAATATCCAATAATGCCCATGTTGCTGTAATCTATTTTTCCTGCAAGAACACTGTTAGATGGAAGATGCAGCATGAAATCCAATGTAATAGAGGCTGTCTGACCGTTTCCGGTCTGCCCGTCTTCATTGCCAACCACTACAAACCCCCATGTGGCAAGACGCGGAAAGAATGGTTCAAAGGATGAAGCAGGCGTTCCGCTGGCATTGACGACCATGATCATTGGCCACATTTTATCACTGCCTTCCAATTCTGTCGGATACCAGACTCTCACCTTTCCGATGGATTCATTGTCAGAGACGAACTCGGTATAGCTTGTCTCAAATGCGCCCGGATTTGCATATCGCATTTCCAGCGGTGCATCGGACTGAAAGCGCTCATAATACCCTTCCGTGATGTCATTATTTCCGCCCCCATTTGGAAGCTTTGATTTAATGTAAAAAAATCCAGCTATAAGCAGGATGAGTATGACACCCAGCAAAATCAATACAAGCTTCATGACCTTTCGCATTCCGACCTCCTACTGTTTTCTATCATTTGAGGAGCTCTAATCCATGACTTTGAACATTCCCGTTCACAGCTGCATAAATCCAATCCGCAACACTGATATCATCCTCGAGTTTGTCAAATACATTACTGGATATGATAGTATGCTGCGTATTATGCGTTTCCGGATCCTCACCATATTTCCAAATAAATATGCCAACACTGGGGATATTCTCCTGTAAGCCATCAACCATCTCTGCAAGATCCTTCTGGAACAGGTCTCCATTTTCCTTGCTTCTTGTCATCGTCCCGGTTCTGATATACGCCTGATACTCCTGCAATGTATCATCACGATAGGAGCAGTCAAACAGGATTTTAACGTTATCACCCCGTTTGTTGCATAAAGCGGTAAGACTATCAAGTACCAGATTATCACTAACCAGTCGATCGGCAATTACTGTTGGTGTTTTCCATAATCCGTCAGCCGTCTCATGCCATCCGTCATAGAGAAGCAGTGAACTGTCCACACATACCGTGATATTTTCCGCAGAAGGAAACCTGTCAATCACATCGTCCGCCAAAAGAGATGTCGCAAATCCGCCCGCAGAAAAACCTGTTACCAGTAAAGTGTCCGGATTGCCAACATAAGGCATAGCCTCATCCATGAAAGCCGAATAATTGTTATACCCGTTATGATAAACCACCCTCTCTTTGCTGCCGTCCATGTAATGATACTCGCCTGTTCCGCTGTGAAAATCTCCGGAGGCATATGGCAGAACAAGAAAAGTCCAATCACGGAAAGGATTCTCTTCCGAAGTGCTTCCTATTCCTCCGGAAGCAACGAAATCCTGGACTTTTGCTGTCGTAGCAAAAAATTCTTTACCGTGCTCGGAAGTATATCCGTTGATGCTTGCACCACCGCCGAAAAAGTACACCACGACCTTATTCTCAGATCCGAGTCTGATGAGTCCATGCCATTCGCTTCCATCAGAAGATATTGTCCCCTCCGGGGTGATACGATACCACTTGCCAATCTCCGGTTCGCCTTTGAGCTCCGGATGTTTGACAAAAACAGTTTTGCTAAGTATCACTCCTACAATAATCGCTGCAATCACCGCAACTGCAATTATAGTAATGCCGACAATTTTCATGACCTTTTTCATGATGACCTCCTTGACAAGTTGCTGAAACAAATGTATCATAAAATCGTTGATGATACAAGTGTTTCAGCAAAATGATACATATTCGGGAGGTTTGTTTCATCGCATGAACATGAACAATGAACAAAAAAATACATATGTCAAAAAGCAGATCCTAACTGCGCTTCTTGATCTTCTGAAGGAGAAACCTCTCTCCGATATTTCTGTCAGCGAACTAACAAGCAAAGCTGAAATCGGACGTGTCTCTTTTTACCGCAACTATCAGAACAAAGAGGATATTTTGAAAGAAGAATCGGACCGGCTCATTAAGGAATGGGGAAAGCTATATGAGTCTAACCCCGAATCAACGCCGGAGAGTTTGTTCCCCTCATTATTCGACTTTTACCGTGATCATAGAGAATTTTATACGATTCTCTATAACGCAGGTATGTCTTCCATCATGATGGAAACCATAATTAGCACCATTCAGATAATGCCTGAAATGCCCAACCTTGAAGCATACATGAAATCTTTTTGGGCATATGGCATTTACGGATGGATGCTGGAATGGATCAAACGTGGTATGCAGGAAGGTGGCAAAGAATTAAAAATTCTCTTTAGCCTGGCGCACCAAGACAATGAAAGCAGTGGAGATATTACATAATGCATGCATCGAAAACGGGATAAGCTTCAACTACCATCAGACCGGAGCAAAACTTATAAAAGACGGAAAGCTATACGACATACCCAGAAAACTGCAGCACGCGCAGGTACACAAAGGAAGGCTTGATACATAGTCCAAAAGAAAGGAGGCCCATCATGAGTACAACATCATATCAGATCATCGCCGTAGACTTTGACGGAACCCTCTGCTTCAGCAAGTGGCCGTAGCTCGGCAAACCCGACAGACCACTGATCGAATACCTTATTGATCAGAAAAGATCCGGCAACAAACTCATCCTCTGGACCTGCCGCGCCGGAGATGCCCTGGATAAAGCTGTCTCCTGGTGCCGTGAGCATCAGTTGGAGTTCGATGCCGTAAATGACAATCTCCCGGAGATCGTTGAAATGTACAGCAACAATTCCCGGAAGAGCACCTGCGATTATTACATAGATGATAAGGCGATTTTACCCGCTATAGCAAATGCATAGTGCTCACCCTCGTGAGCATTTTTACTTCCGGTATAATCTATCATCGAGCTATCTTATAGAACCTATACAGTTCTTCCTTCTCATCATCAATATCTTTGTACTTTTTGGCTTCAACCAACTCAAATCCGCATTTTTCTGCCGTCTTCCATGATGGAATATTTATATCTTTAATTGTGGCTATGATTTCTTTCTCGTTGTAATGATCAAAGAAATAGGAAATGTATGCCTGAACTGCTTCACTGACATATCCATGTCTTCGATATTCCGTTCCGGCAAAATAACAAATACCTATCCTATCCGTATCCTCATAGTATGTACATCCAACGTTTCCGATTACTTCCCCTGTGGCTTTGAGCACTATGGTGCAAGGTATATAATCAGCTCTTGGATCATCCTTTTCAGTAAGTGCAACTGCTTCGTTTATCCAATCCTCTGCCCAATCTGAAAAGTTTTCATCAAACCCTATTTCAGTTAGGCTCCCATCCTTAGCCATCTCGGCATACACTTTTTCATCTCCGCGTTGGATTGATCTTATAATGATTCTTTCTGTTTCTATATTCATAGTCACTTTTCCTTATTCCGGAATAACTTACCACTTCCGCCTAGAAGAGTTCATCAAGAAGGATGTAGTAATCGATTTTCTTGCGATTAGGGGCTATCCCCAGTTCTTCGAAAAGGCTGTCGGGATCAAGGCCTGGATATATCTTGCCATATGTCCCATCAAAATTATGTCGAAGGCTTCTGTATAATATTGCTATATCTTCCCACTTATCTGCGATACCGCAGTTACCCATATCGATAAAACCGCTTATATCACCCTTCTCAATAAGGATATTGGGAAGGCAAAGATCTCCGTGAGATAACACGGGTTCATAGGGAGGTCTGTTCTCCTGAAGCCAGGAAAGCAACTCTTCGGGATCCCTGAACCTGCCGTTCTCTCCGAAGGTATCAGGCTCAGCGTCACTTATATCCACAAGACCATTCTTTACCCTGTATTCAGCCTTCTTAAGTTCTCTGTCCAGATTCTTTACGACAGGGCAATCCGTTATATCTATACTCTGAAGCATCTTTACCGACTTTGAGAGAAGCGGAACAAGTTCCTTCGGACGTTCCAGATAATACTTGTCACAGGCAATCTTTCCTCTTACCCTGGTCATAAGAAGATAACTGTAAGAATCATCTTCTTCGAATACTATTACCTGAGGTGCAGGGATCTTGCCTTCAAGCCAGCACATCATTTCGACTGCATCTTTATCATCACAAGGCTTATCAGTGATCTTCAGCACCATATCCTCGAAGATAAGTACCTTCGATTCTGACTTACCCATATCATCTATCGTGTATTCTCTACCTTCAATATACTTTCTAATTGCTTCAGGAAGACTCTGCATCTGGCTGTCCATCATATAAATACCCCATGGTAAATAAAACTTTTACGTGAACAATCGGTGTAAGCTCAAACAAAAAAACAGACTTCATATATCCAAAATCTGTCCTTTTGTTTGGGCTTCAGACCGATTTTCATCCAGTTGAACTAAGTCGCGTCCGGATGGCTGTGGAATTTCAATCTGCCACCCTCTAAACAAATCTTATCACTACAACTTTGTTTTGACATCCTTAATTCCTGAATATCTGTCTTAATCCCACGACAAATAAGCCTTCAAAAAAGGCTTGGTTAGCAGTATAAGATTCACTTCTTCAACAAAGCATATATCTTCCGTCAATGCGAAAAGTGATGAGAGGTTCACCACATTTGGAACATTTGCAAATGTCGTGGTTATAAAGAATCTTGATCTTTTCAGCAGTCGTCTTACCTCTGAGCTTGGAAAGATACTGCTCACATCCAAGAAGATTCCTGCATAGAGTCATTTTCTGCGCCTTACATCTACAAGCAAGTAACCCATAGTATCGTATTCTCACAAATCCTTTGGGAAGTATGTGTAGCAGAAAGCGAGACACAAACTTTTCTCCTGAGATAGTCATAGGTCTGTACTTACCATCTGTGCGATAATCCTTTGCTGCAAAGGTTACATTCTCAGAATCCATGCTCAGAATACGTCTGTTGCTTATGGCAATTCTGTGAGTATATTTACCAAGGTATTTAAAGACTTCTTGTGCCCCTTTAAACGTCCGCTTGGAATATACAACCCAATCCATAGCGTAAAGCTTATCTAGAAGACTCTTAAACTCATAGATATTTCTCAACTTTTCTGCACTTCCTGTGTAGGCAAGTTCATCAGATTCATGAAGTTTTTTCAGTTCTTCCAGATAGTGTTTCTTGAAAACTGCAGACATGACTTTTACCGGTAGGAAAAATTTATCACCTTTGTCTTTCCAATGGTTTTTGTCATCAAGTCCACCACCCAGAACTATCGTATGAATATGTGGATGATAATTAAGCTTGGATCCCCATGTGTGTAGAATGCAGATATACCCTATCTTCGCCCCAAAATGTTTAGCATCATTGGAAAGCTCAGCCAAAGTCTTATTGGCTGCATGGTAGAGTGCATCATAAAGAAGCTTCTGATTGGCATAGATCAAGGGATACAGAAGACCTGGCACAGTAAAAACAGTATGGAAATATGGCGCATCCAGTACATCTTCGCGCCTTAAGTCGATCCACTCATCAACTTCCATTGCCTGACACATGGGGCAGTGCCTGTTCTTGCAGGAGTTGTAATGTATAAACTTTGAATGACAGGATTTGCACTCGCTTACATGCGCACCCATTTCAGCAGTGCGACAGGATCTTATACACTGTATTGCCCGGAATTGCTCATCTGAAAATGATCTGTCAGCAATCATAGGAAGAAACTGCTCCAATACATCTTGTATAGTGATTTCATCCATTATCTTTCTCCTTAGACGAATCCGGTTTTGGTTTATTAGACTCTTCTAACGGAAGATCAAATGGACTGGTTACTCCCATTATTCTTTTATTAGTTACATGAACATAAACCGCAGTAGAAGTTGGAGATCTATGCCCAAGCATTGTCTGCACACATTCTCTGGAAACATCGTTTTCGATAAGGTGAGTAGCAAAGGAATGCCTCAGTGTATGTGGATGCACATCAATTCCTGCTTCCTGTCCTACTTTCTTTAACATTATTTCCACCCCGCCTGTAGCAAGCGGTCTATGCGGTCTTCTCGATGATACAAATAAAGTAGCTCTGTCTTCCGGACACTCATGCCAGTACTGTTTTAAAAGCGTAAGGGCTCGGTCAGAAAGGACTGTCCAGTGATCCCCACGATTTTTACCATTTCTTACATGCACTTGCATAGTAGACATATGAATGTCTCCTGGTGCCAGTCTTACAATTTCTCCAACCCTTAATCCTGATGAATACATCAATGCAATGATTGCCTTATTTCTGGTGGTCTTGGCTGTATCAACAAGTTTTTCAATTTCTGACCGTGTCAGTACTTTAGGTAAAGTCCATTCCAACTTCATCCGTGGAACAATGTCATAATTCCATGGTCTATGCAAAACACGCTTATAGAAAAAAGTAAGGGCAGCGTTTTTATTATTACAATACCAAGCTGATTTACCAGAAGCCTTTAATTCAAGTATGTAGCTCCTGGCATCATACAGCGTTAAATCCTCAACAGGCTTATCTGCCCATTCAAGATATTTATCTATATGATATTCATAGATTTTACATGTCTTGGCCGACAAATTTCTTATAAAGCACTCTTCCTTCAAACGCTCCAATAATTCTTTATTCATAGAAAATCCTCCATATATATGTTGTCCTTTGGCACATCAAACAACACTATGGAGGAGGTCTGCACACATATACCTTGTGTGGATATCTAGAAAATGATACTCTCATCATAGCAGTAGTTAAATTGTTAGTTGTAATTGTTGGTTTTTGGCGAGATTAACAATAACATGTAACTATCAATCTATCTACTGCCTTTTGAATAAAACAAAACGCTGTGCCACAGCCTTGGCAGGCCGTCGCGCAGCGACTTAGTTCAACTGAAA
>JAFPVA010000207.1 GCA_017413105.1 Butyrivibrio sp.
AACAAAACCTCCTGCAATGTTAATGCCTCAGTTCCTTCGACACCTTTTGGATTCACATCAAAAAAGTCAAAAATTCCGCAGAAGTCAAAGATGAAGAATCTTTCTTTGTCCCCGGTATCCAACAGGTTTTTGCATAGACGTGTTCCACGACCAATCATCTGCCAAAACTTTGCTTTGCTGAATACACTCTTGAAAAAGACAAGGTTCAGGATTTCGGGTACATCAATACCCGTGTCAAGCATGTCAACAGATATGGCTATTTGCGGGAGTTTTTTCTTGTCAGAAAAACTGTCTATGACACTTTGTACATAATTGGTGTAATTGTCAATGACAGTGCAATACCCATCCGGATAAGAAGGGAACTCTTTATTCCATATTTCCAGTATTTTCTCGGCATGCCTGTGACTTTTTGCAAAGATTATCGTCTTGCCAATGTCATTGCCATAATTCACACGCAAGCCCATCATAAGCAAGGTGTTCAGGACTTTTTTGATAGTATCTTCATTGAATACCCATGAATTTAAAGCATCACTGCTAATATTATCGATCAGCTCGCCGTCTTCATCCACAAATGTCTTTTCATATTCATCTTTTTCTTCTTCCGGCAAGTCATTGTACTTAATTCCAGCTTGCAAGAACTTTAACTTGCAATCAACCACATTGTAATCAACCAGGAATTTATCTTCAACGGCTTTACTTAGCTCATAGTTATAGGTTGGCACCCCACTCTCCAAATCAAAAATCTCATAGGTATTTTTGTCAATATCATCTCTTGGCGTAGCAGTAAGCCCAATCAGCAGGGCATCAAAGTATTCAAATATTGCTTTGTATTTTTTATAGAGACTGCGATGGGCTTCATCAACAATGATCAGGTCAAAATGGCCACTGGTATACAGTTTCTCGCCATGTTCATCTTTACTGGAATCAATACAGCCCATCATGGTCTGGTAGGTTGAAAAGACACCTCTTGCTTTGGGATTATCCTTATCTTCAACCAAATTGGTTACACTTACATTAGGTAAGCAATTGACAAAAGCCCTCTTAGCCTGAGTAACCAAACTGTTCCTGTCAGCCAAAAACAAGAAGTTTTCAATCCAGTTATGCCTTTGGAGAACATCTACCAAAGAAATAACTGTACGAGTCTTACCACTCCCGGTTGCCATAACAAGCAAGGCTTTTCTTCTGTTGCCATTACCAAAAGACTCGCAAACAGCCTTGATTGCTTCTTTCTGATAATAACGTTCAGATATTTTATCGTCGATAACAGCATTAACCAGAGGAATCTTGTTTTCAATTTTGAAGAATTCTTTTTGTAAATCTTTCTTTGAATAGATAAAACTGATTCTACGTTCAGGATAACCATTCGGCTGATCTGCTATGATACGAGTATCAAAGCCATTTGTTAAAAAGATAATGGGTCTGCGACCAAATCTACGCTCAATGTCATCTGCATATAACTTAGCCTGAACACGTCCAACAGCAACATCTTTGCTGGTCTTTTTGGCTTCAATTACAGCCAAAGGAATATGGGCGTCATCAAATAAAACATAATCAGCTGCGCCATAGCCTGATTTATTGGGCATATTTTCAATATAAAATTCGTCTTCCCAGTCTTTACCTCTGGTCCAGCCTGCATCTGTAAGCATCACATCAATGTATGCTTTTCTTGTTGCGTCTTCAGTAAAGTTAACGTGGGGTTGATACTCATGGGCTTTCTGAGAACGAATGGTAGTTAACTGGAGTTTCAGATTTTCATTTTCCTGCTTCAGCTTTGCAAAATCTACCTCGCTGATAACAGGTATTGTCTTTTCTGATATATTTTCAATTAAAGATACATCATACTCCAAGTCGTCAAATTCTATTAAACTATAGCTGTATGCAACGAATTTTAAAAATGTATGGAGGTATTTCAGCGATAAGGAAACCGTATCCTTGGTGACATTTTTTGGTTGATGCGCAGCACTATTTCCAACTTTACGAACAAAATCCAAACATTTGAGAATATCCTTGCCTACAATACCACGAAATTCGTCTGTGTTGATAAGAGTGACAAAATTATCCTGGTAAGGCATCACCAAATCCCGGTCAACCGAATACATCCATTTCACAGCAAATTCAGCAGCCCGTCTGCAATTGATAGCAGAACTCGACAAATCAAAAGTTATGAAGCGCTTACGATTAAGCACAAATTCTTTTTGTTGATAGATAACTGCATTCTGAGAAAAAATCTGTTTTCTGATATAATAAAAGTAGTGTAACTGTTTTTTCGTGAGCTAATTCCAAACTAAACTGGGAGTGATAACGTGGGAAACTTTGAGTTTTTGAAAAAAGAAAAGTCGGAGCAATAAGAAGGCTCTTTTCCTGAGCCTCAGCATTCAGATATGCAATAACTTCTCCAAGGGTTTCCACTCCTATGATACTGATGCCATCGATAACAGCTCCCTCTCTGGCATTGGCTTTTGGAAGAATAACCGTTTTAAAGCCGCATTCTTTTGCCTTGATCACGATAGGCAGTGTTCCGTTTATATGCTTCACGTCGCCGTCAAGTCCAAGTTCTCCGAGAATCACTGTACCCTCGAGGCTCTCCTCATTTATCTCTCCCATAGCTACCAGGATGCCCACCGCAACCGGAAGATCAACGATAACACCCTCCTTCTTAATATCCGCAGGAGAAAGATTTATAGTGAACTTAGAGGATGGAAGCTTAATACCGTTGTTCCTTATGGCAACCTTCACTCTGTCAATGGTTTCTTTTACCTCACTGCTAAGAAACCCAACCATACTAAAACCAGGCAGGCCGTCAGAGACATCCACCTCTATCTGCATAAGATACGAGGAAATGCCGTGAACAGCCCCTGATACCACTGAACTGATCATATTTATTCCTTTCAAAAATCGCGCAAAAAAGCGCAAAGTATTCCTAACAAATTCTTATATAAGTTCCAAAATTGGGAAATGAGAAACCTGAGAATTAGTTTCTCCACAGAATTGTTAATATTTGCATAGACAAATTCGACTCGAGAATTATACTACAAGATACAGAGAATCGGCAAGGAGATTTTTTCCACATTGGAAAAAGAGACAAAAAAAGACGGTTTCCGGTCCTATAATCCATAGAACAAGAAACCGTGTTACTGTTCACTCGCTTGCAGCTCGCTCCAGTAACCAATTCGCGCATTCATTTCAATTCGACTCCGTCGAAGGAATGCGCTCACTCCTGAATCAAGTTCTCACGAAATGCGCAGCTTAGTGCGCATTTCTGTCTGTACAGTAACAAAACCGTCTCTATCATTTCTTTTATCGCAGCATCTTCATCTGCATCGTATCCGGGTCCTGCGCAAACTGAATTGCCATCTCCCTGGATATTTTCTGTGCCCTATACAGTTCCAGAATCGCATCATCCATTGATATCATGCCCATCTTTCGATTAGTCTGCATGACTGTAAGCAGCTGATACGACTTTCCTTCTCTGATAAGATTCCTTACAGCACTGTTAACTTGCAAAACTTCAAAAGCTGCGATTCTGGACACGCCATCTGTAGCAGGAATAAGCTGCTGGGAAATTATGGCTTCCAAAACGCTTGCCAGCTGAATTCTTATCTGTTGCTGCTGATGAGAAGGGAAAACATCGATAAGTCTGTCCACCGTGTTGCTGGCTCCGATGGTATGTACTGTTGAAAGCACAAGATGACCTGTTTCAGCAGCTGTGATGGCAGTACTTATGGTCTCAAGGTCTCTCATCTCACCCACAAGAATAACATCCGGATCCTCACGAAGAGCTGCCCTCAAGGCATTGGCATAGGAATTGGAATCCGTCCCAATCTCTCTCTGATTTACGATAGACATTCTGTGCTGATACGTAAATTCGATAGGGTCTTCAAGGGTAATAACATGGGCCTCACGATTGTTGTTTATTGTATCGATGATTGACGCCAGTGTTGTAGACTTACCACTTCCCGTAGGTCCCGTAACCAGCACCAGACATCTCTTTTTCTTGTAAAGCTCAGACACTGCTTCAGGTATTCCAAGGCTTTCCGCCGAAGGAATTTCTGATGCAACAACACGAAAAGCCATGGCAACAGAACCACGCTGTTTAAACACATTAAGTCTGTATCTTCCTACTCCCGGAATGGAAAAAGACATATCGTGCTGTCCATTATCTTCAAGCTTCTCCAACTGTTTTTCATTCATAATTTCCTGCGCAATTGCCCAGGTATCAGGGGGAAGCAGTTTTCCAAATTCTTCCATGGGAATGAGTTTCCCATGCAGACGCATTTTAGGCGGAAGTCCTACTGTTACATGAACGTCGGATGCGCCTTTTTCTTTTGCCTGTCTAAGAATATCCTGAATCACTGACATAGATATTTTTTCTCCTCTTGAGCGTATAAACCGATTGTCACCTTGCCTCAGATTTTCAGCAAAAGGTATTATATAAATTATCTCGCTAAAGCGTCAAAAAATCAATGTCATACAGTCAATGAATATAAAAGCTTCATAAAATTTTTATCTAAAAAAATCAGGTCAGCTCATCCAGAGTGCTGCCATAGGATGACAAAAATTCGTTAACAAAATCCACAACCTCAGGAAGTTCTTTGTAAAGGCTTCTGATTGCTTTACCCGTACTCTCCTTGGCAGTTCTGAACTCGCCGTTTCCGGCATTCATCTCCCCAATGCATTTAATAAGTGCCGAGAGTTTGTCCGCCGCTTTGACAAGTTTGCGCATATATCGCTCATCATCGCTATCCTCAGGTATAAAAATCTCCTCAAAGGAAGGTCTAAGGTCCTCAGGAAGCTTTTCCAAAAGCTTATCATCAGCGATAGCCTCCACCTCTTTATATGCATGCTTAAGCTCATCATTATAATATTTTACCGGAGTTGGCATGTCTCCTGTTATTATCTCAGAGGCATCGTGATAAAGGCCTATAAGCGCCGCCTTGTTGGCATCAAGATGCTTGCCGTACCTGACATTTCCTATAGTGCAAAGAGCATGAGCAATCATGGCAACTTCCATTGAATGCTCGCAGAGATTCTCCTCCCTTGTATTGCGCATGAGCGCCCATCTGTTGATGTATTTCATTCTGGAAATAAGTGCAAAAAAATTGTAATTCATACCATTCCTCTATAGTTGTTACTGTTCACTCGCTTGCAGCTCGCTCCAGTAACCAATTCGCGCATTCATTCCAATTCGACTCCGTCGAAGGAATGCGCTCACTCCTGTATCAAGTTCTCACGAAATGCGCAGCTTAGTGCGCATTTCTGTCTGAACAGTAACCTATAGTTACTGTTTGCTCGTATGTACTTCGTTTCAGTTACAAATTCACACATTTTTAAGTCAGTTACAATCAGTCCATCAGTGTCTCGATCTCGTCAATGATTCCCCCAATGTAATCGATTGTATCGAGAAGTGCGGCGTCTGTGGTAACATCTACACCTGCCATCTTGGCAAATCCGATTGGATCTACGGTACTGCCGGCTGCAAGGGTCTTTTTCCAGTCATCAACTGCCGTTTGTCCCTCGTTAAGAATCCTCTTCATGACCTGAGTTGCAATTGTCAGGCTGGCACTGTAGCTATAGGAATACAGCCCCATGTAATAGTGTGGCTGACGCATCCATGTAAGCTCGCAGCCTTCTGTAAGCTCCACATCATCGCCCCAGAATTTTTCAAGCACGCTCCTGTATATCTCGTTAAGCTTCTCGGCAGGAACCGCCTCGCCTCTGTCAACTATCTTGTAAACTTCTCTCTGGAAAGCAGCCTCAAGAAGATGCGTAACAAAATTGTGATAATAGGTATTGGAAATCTGCGAAGCCAGAACCCATCTGCGGAATCTCTTGTCCTCTCCACTCTTTTTCTTGAGATACTCAGCCATAAGAAGCTCATTGATAGTTGACGGAGCTTCCACAACATACTGAGATACATCAGTGTCGAAGATACTCTGAGCATCGCCGCAAGCCTTAAAGTGTCCTGCATGCCCAAGCTCGTGAGCAAGGGTAAAAACATCGCTCATCCTCTCATTCCATGATAAGAGAATAAAAGAGCCATTTCTGTAGGGACTTGCGCAGAAACCGCCCGTTGACTTGCCTACGTTCTGAGCAAAATCAATCCATCTCTCTTTATAGGCTGTTTCAAGCATCTCCCTGTACTGTGGTCCCATCACAGAAAGGCCGTCCAGAATGTACTCTTTTGATTTTTCTATTGTAACCTTGGGATCATAATCAGGATCAAGAGTAATCTTAAGGTCCGCATAAGTCATCTTCTCCAGCCCATGAGCCTTCTGAAGAAGCTTTGCATATCTTCTCATATGAGGAGCAAGCTTTTCCATGATAAGGTCAATCTGGCGGTCATACATTTCTCTAGTTACTTTTTGCCAAAATAAAAGATAATCAAAAATGCTGTCAAAATGTCTGAGATCAGCAAGGATTTTCTCGGTCCTTATCTGCGCACCATACTCAGCAGCTGTTGTGTACATATAGTCCCTAAGCTTATCCGAGAAAGCCTTAAAAGCAGCCCGGCGAACCTTTGCATCTTTTTCATATTCATAATTATCTTCAAAAAGAGAATAACCAAGCGGATACTTTTTCCCTTCAACCTCGAAATCCGGAAACTGCATGTCTGCCAGCTTAGTCGTCTCATAAAGCTGATAAGGCGCACCGATAGTCTCGTTTAAAGATACCAGCGCAGCTTCTGTCTCTGCTCCTAATTTGTGGGGCTTATCCCTAAGAACGTCCTCAAGGTACCCTTTGCCAATAGTTGCTGTTTTGATAGCCTCTTTAAGAATTTCAGCAGGAGCATCAGATATCTCGCTTGAAATAAAAGAAAGCCGGCTAAAGGCCTGCACAGCCTCTGAAGTAACTATGGACTCAGTCTTTTTTGCCTCTGCATCTGTATAATCAACAGATACGTTAAGGCTGGCATACTCGGAGACAAGATAAAGATTCTCAAGAAGCTTTGCATGCTCCTCAAGACAATCATTGATCGTTATCCCAGAGCTTAACTTGCCTTTGTACTTATCTTCTATTTCCTTACTGCGCTTAGTGCACTCGTGAAGAACCCCCAGCATATCCTCCTTGGTCTTATATAACCTTGAAGTATCCCACTTAAGCTCCTCGGGAACTTCGTTTCTCTTCTTTAATGATTCTGCCATGTAACATCCCTCCAACATCATTTATTTCTAAATAAACACATCTTTATCAATCAAGCAAAAAATCCGCCATCACCGTATTGCTGACATCAAGACCTTTTTCTGTAAGGCGGAGCATTTCTCTGGGAGCTGCTGTAATTCCGGATTCCTTTATTTCTTTTCCACCATCAGTGGTCCCCGTTTCATGAGAATACCATTTCTCAAGGAGCCCCATTTTTACGTACTTCGTAATAACATCGCCGTACACATCAGTTATTTCCTTGCCAAAGCATTCACGGAATTTCCCTGTATCGATACCACTCATAAGACGTAACCCAAGGAACATGAACTCTTCCATCTGAGACTTTTCATCAAGTTCCTCCACGTTCCGACGTATCAGGGATAAATTATCTCCATTGTCAGGAACATTCTTCAAAGCCTCAATATACTCGCTGATGTTTCTCGTATTGCTCCACCTGGTATTCTCTACCATCGATGCGGCGCCAATCCCAACCCCAAGGTAATTTCCACGTCTCCAATATACCTTGTTGTGTCGGCATTCAAATTGGCTGTCATCCTCATATTCACAGTATGATTTGCATCCTTCGCCTGTCGTACTATCCCCGCCAGGCTTCGATTCTAAGCCTCCTCGTTGAGCGTGTTCCGCCCCCAGGGCATAATTGGAAATCTCATATCTATGATACCCGTTCTCCCCCAGAATTTGCAAGGTTTCATGGTACATCCGCCGGTCTGTTTCTTCATCCGGAAGTTCAAGGTCCATGTCAAAAAATGGGGTACCTTCCTCAATGATAAGGCTGTATGCCGAAATATGCTCTGGCCGTAGGCTAATAACCTTCCTAATAGTTTCCAGATAAGATCCCAGACTCTGCCCCGGAAGTGCGCTCATAACATCGATGTTGATATTGTCAAAGCCAGCCTTTCTGGCATTTTCAAAAGTCTCAAAAAACTGTTTGGAATCATGAACCCTTCCCAGTCTTTTAAGTTCTTCATCATTAAGGGACTGGGCTCCGATACTGAGCCTATTAATTCCGGCTTCCCGGTAATCCCTAAGTTTTTCATACATAGCTGAAGCCGGATTTGCCTCAATAGTAATCTCAGCATCTTCCCGGACTTTGAAATGCTTCTTTATCTGGTCTAAGATTCTCGCGATATATTTCGAATCCACAAAACTCGGTGTTCCACCACCAAAGAAAATGGAGATGACCTCGAATTCTTCATCCTTGAACTCTTTGTTCTCTAATTCTTTGTAATTATATTCTTTGCTATGATGCTCTCTACCATTAAGTTTCTCTTCCCAAAGCTCAATCTCCTTTTCCAAGGCACAAAAATAACTCTCGATCACATCCTTACCCGCATTGAAAGAAAGGAAGTCGCAGTACAAACACTTCCTTGCACAAAACGGAATATGAACATAAATCGAGAGTTCTCTATTCATAGGAATTTACCATAGGGTCAAAAAAACCTCGTATCGGTGAGAAGACACGAGGTTTTACTTGTTCTAATAGATATATTTACTAAATTAAGATTAAGCCATCTTGTTAACAGCCTGAGCAAGACGAGAAACTTTTCTAGAAGCTGTGTTCTTCTTGAATACACCCTTTGACTCAGCCTTGTCGATTGATGATGTAGCAGCAAGAAGTGCCTTAGCAGCCTCGTCCTTGTTACCAGCCTCGATAGCTGTTCTAACCTTCTTGATCTCTGTCTTAACTGCAGACTTGATCATCTGGTTTCTCTCAGCCTTCTTCTTATTAACTAATACTCTCTTCTTGGCGGATTTAATATTTGCCATAATTACCTCCGATAATACGTAATGTTATTATTGTTCAATGTTCGTGTGCGCATTAAGCCGGACACGGACAGTTAATGCCACATACGTAGGAATATTTTAGATTAAAAACTATAAACTGTCAATAGATTTTTGGATTACTACATGTTATTATTATAGGGCTTGAAAATAAAAAAGTGACTTGCGACGCTTTTATCGTTGATGCGCACAAGTTTTGGATAACATCATTATTTTTGCATTATAGATCATGAAAAGAGGAATTTATAGTGGATCAGAGTAAAATCAGAAATTTTTGTATAGTTGCACATATAGATCATGGCAAATCCACCCTGGCGGACCGAATGATCGAGAAGACCGGCGTGCTGACTCTTCGCGAGATGCAGAATCAGGTTCTGGACAATATGGATATTGAAAGAGAACGCGGAATCACCATCAAATCTCAGGCTGTTCGTATGATCTACAAGGCAAAAGATGGTCAGGAGTATACCTTCAACATGATCGATACCCCCGGACACGTTGACTTTGGTTATGAGGTTTCAAGATCTCTTGCTGCCTGCGACGGCGCCATTTTAGTAGTTGATGCAACCCAGGGCGTTGAAGCTCAGACCCTTGCCAATGTTTACATGGCTTTGGATCATGATCTGGATGTTTTCCCTGTCATCAACAAGATTGATCTTCCCAGCGCAATGCCTCAGGAGGTTAAGGACGAGATTGAGGATGTTATCGGAATCGAGGCCCAGGACGCTCCGCTTATTTCAGCCAAAAACGGCATTGGCATCGAGGACGTTCTTGAGGCGGTAGTTCAGAAGATTCCTGCTCCTACCGGAGACGTAAACGGCGATCTTAAGGCTCTTATTTTCGACAGTATCTACGACTCCTACAGAGGTGTAATCGTATTTGTAAGAGTTCGCGACGGTGTTATCAAAAAGGGCATGCGAGTAAAATTCATGGCTACAAATGCCGAGGCAGAGGTGGTTGAAGTAGGATACTTCGGTCCAGGAAGGTTCATACCCAGCGATGAGCTTACAGCCGGCGACGTAGGCTATTTTACCGCTTCCATCAAAAACATTCAGGACACCCGCGTGGGTGATACCGTTACGGATATGGCAAATCCCTGCAGCGAAGCTCTTCCTGGCTACAAAAAAGTTATGCCAATGGTTTACTGCGGACTTTACCCTGCAGATTCCGCTCACTACTCAGACCTTAGAGATGCCCTTGAGAAGCTCCAGCTCAACGATGCTTCTTTATTCTATGAACCAGAAACCTCTCAGGCTCTTGGTTTTGGATTCAGAGCCGGCTTCCTTGGCCTCCTTCACCTTGAAGTCATTCAGGAGAGACTTGAAAGAGAATACGACCTTAACCTTGTTACCACTGCTCCTTCCGTTGTTTACAAGGTCCACAAGACCGATGGCACAGTCTTTGACCTGACCAATCCCACCAATCTTCCTGATCCTTCAGAGATTGAGTACATGGAAGAGCCCATCGTAAGCGGCGAGATCATGGTTACGACAGATTACGTCGGTGCGATCATGCAGCTTTGCCAGGAGAGACGCGGCAGATACCTGAGCACCGACTACATTGAACAGACACGAGCAATCCTTAAATATGAGCTTCCTCTTAATGAGATCATCTACGACTTCTTCGATGCGCTTAAGTCCCGTTCAAGAGGCTATGCTTCCTTCGACTACGAGCTTAAGGGCTATGAGAGATCTGAGCTTGTTAAGCTTGATATTCTTATCAACAGAGAAGAGGTTGATGCCCTCTCCTTCATCGTCCACAAGGACGGTGCCTACGAGAGAGGCCGCAAGATGTGTGAGAAGCTCAAGGAAGAGATTCCAAGGCATCTTTTTGAAATTCCTATTCAAGCTTCCGTTGGCGGAAAGGTTATCGCAAGAGAGACCGTTAGAGCCTATAGAAAAGACGTTTTGGCCAAGTGCTACGGCGGTGATATCACCCGTAAGAAGAAGCTCCTTGAGAAGCAAAAGGAAGGTAAAAAGAAAATGCGCCAGATTGGAAATGTTGAAGTTCCGCAGGCAGCATTCCTTAGCGTCTTAAAGCTCGACAACACTGATTGATGTCTTTTGGCATTATTCAATAAAAAAGTTCTGTAAATCACTGTTTTTGCAACGATTTACAGAACTTTATTTTTTCTGAATTCTTTATATGTCACCTTGTTTTGTTATTATTCTTAGATGCACGTTCCTTCAGTTCCTGCAGGCTCAGCTTGTACTCATCCGAGTCCATGTTGGTGTCCAGAAGGGTGCGGTTTCTATACCAGTCAAAAAAGCTCTTTATGGGCTTTGGAGTAAATCTCTCAGACATAATGCGATATTTGGTGTAGAGCTCGAAGACCTCGTCCTTAGCCTCTTTGACGTAAGCAGAGGGGTTGAGGGAGATCTTTTCTTTTGCAGCATTAAAGGATTTCTCCAAAGATGAGCTCAGCACATCCAGCCTGCTGCCGATACCGGAACTGATGGCTTCCACAGTTGAACCAATGCCGGATCCGATCTCTCCGACTTTTTCAGTTATTCCGTCAACTCTGCTCTCAATGCCTTCCTTAACCTCTTCACCCTTAAAAGCAATAAGCACATCCAGGCGCTTCTGCATTCTGGACATTTCAGCCTTAGCCTTTTCCATGTATATAAGTACATCTCTGAGCTCGATAGCGGTTCTGAAAGCAACTGCAAAATCAAAGCTTATATATGCCGTGAGCACTATGGTCATAATTGACAGCACTCTGAAAGGGATCATCATAAGCATCTTTTCAATGGGAAGCTGCAGATAATGGGTAAAAACAACAGTTGGTACACCCCAAAAAAGCGATGATTCAAGGCAGATATAGCCCTTGAAATTAAACTTTTTGTGGGAATAAGTCCAGTACCTCACCTTAAAAAGAGCTTCCATCACAATTCCTGTAATAAGCTCCAAAATCGTGGCGCCTATGCATCCTGCGATATAAAGAAGAAAAATATTGTCATAAAAAGGCCTCGAAATAACAAGCATCATTATTCCGCTGCATCCATATAACGGTAAAAAGGGGCCTCTCATAAAGCCCCTGTTTACAAATCTTTTTTCTAATATTGATACATATAAGGTTTCCCAACACCATCCGGCAAAGCTGTAGAAATAGAACAAAAAGAGCCACTGTGTCGGTATATAATTAAACATCGTCCACCTCGGTTATTTTGTTAGTTTTATGCAGCGCTTGTCTGCTGCCGGTATTACTGATTTGGATTTGAGAAATCAATTACAGGATTCTCAGGCGCAGATGTCTTCTCCACAGACTTTGCGATAAGAACCGGGCCCTCTCCCTGATACTCGGGAACATACTGCTTTACAACCTTTGCAGTTACCAAAACCCAGTCTTTTTCCTTGAGAGAATCAACCTTGTCGTACTCGCAGGCAAAGCCCAAGAACTGCATATCCTCTGCACAGCAGGTCATAGCCATTCTTCCCGGAACAAATCTGTTATCAGGGAATTCCTCAGGCTTAAGAACCATGCCCTTAAATCTGACATTTTTTCCCTCATATCTCTCAACATGGTCAAGGGCATCCAAGTAAAACATGCCATAGCCGTAGTTGTTGAGTTCTATAGGATCTGCGTTTAAGTCGAATGGAAGGTCCTCGTCAAGAGTTACATCCACCTCACCGTTTTTGTCCTCGAAAATAATGTCAGCCTTCTGATTGATGGCCTTAACATTTCTCTTATAGGAAGCAAGGTCCTCTATGCCATCGCATCTGTTGAAAAGAATAAGGTCTGAATTACGGATCTGCTCTGCAAGAAGAGACTTCATGTTATTGAAATACAGCTCAAAGCTTGATGCATCAATAACGGTGATCTGCTGCTCAAGATTCCACATTACAGGAAGGCGAAGATTCTTGAAGTTCCACATTCCGTTGTACTCCACAAGAATACGTTCAGGATTGTACTTGGCATCAAGTGCCACAAGAGCATCCGGATTGAAATCTTCTTCATCCTCAATGCGCTCTATTATTGTATTAGTGGACTTAAGGAGTTTCTCCTCATAGTCGTTCTCGCCGTCCTCACATACGATAAGAAGAGTCTTGCCCTTTGTTCTGAAGTAAGGCTGCGCAATTGTGTAGCGGAAAAAATCTGTCTTTCCACTATCAAGAAATCCATTGATTATATATACAGGTTTCATTTTTAAATTTCTCCGAATCATGATATGACGCCTCCACGGCCTTTGCCGGGCTGCATACTCCTATTTACAGTCTGCGGAAGAGCTTCTCAAGGTTCTCTTCCTTAAGCTCTGAGCCGATTACACAGAACTTACCTGTAACATCTGCTGCGCCGTTTCTGACATCAGCCTCTCCGGGAACATAATCGAACTCGATCCATTCGCCTGTAGTGCTGGGAACAACGCCCTTTGTACGAAGAACGATACCAAATCTCTCTTCATCCTCAAGCTGTCCGAGCATAGTCTCAAGCTCTTCCTTGGTGTACTTAAGAGGAGTCTCCATTCCCCAGCTTGTAAATACGTCGTGAGCAGCATGATCATGATGGTCATGATCGTGATCATGGTGATGATGATGGTCATGATCGTGCTCATTTTCATCATGATCATGATCGTGGTGATGCTCGTGTTCGTGCTCATCCTCGTCATCGTCATGATCGTGGTGATGGTGGTGATGCTCGTGTTCGTGCTCATCCTCGTCATGATCGTGATCATGGTGATGATGGTGCTCGTGTTCGTGCTCATCCTCGTCATGATCGTGATGATGATGGTGGCACTCACACTCCTCGTCATCGCATTCATCACCATCTTCGTGGTGATGAGCTTTATAAACAACGGATCCGTCTTCTGCTACAACCTTGTGGCTGTGATGATCATGATGGTGGTGATGGTGCTCTTCCTGCTCCTCCATAACCATCTTAAGAAGCTCAGCCTCCAGGTCATTGTTGCCTTCGAAGGTATCCAGGATCTCTTTTCCCGTAATATCAGAAAGTGGTGCTGTGATGATTGTAGCCTTTGGATTATGCTGACGGATAAGCTCTACAGCTTCCTCAATCTTCTTCTGATCAGCCTTATCAACTCTTGTAAGTACGATGGTTCCTGCATTCTCAATCTGATTGATGAAGAACTCACCGAAATTCTTAATGTAAACCTTAGCCTTGGAAACATCAACAACAGTAACAGCGCTGTTGAGTTCCATCTCTGCACTGCCCTCAGCAATGTTCTGAATAGCGCGCATAACATCTGAAAGCTTGCCTACTCCTGATGGCTCGATAAGAATGCGCTCAGGTGCGTACTGATCCATAACCTGCTTAAGGGATGTCTCAAAATCTCCAACCAGTGAACAGCAGATACAGCCTGAATTCATCTCAGTGATCTCAATTCCGGCCTCCTTAAGGAAACCACCGTCGATTCCGATCTCACCAAACTCGTTCTCAATAAGAACAACCTTTGTTCCTGCCAGTGCCTCTTTTAACAGTTTCTTAATTAGAGTTGTCTTACCGGCTCCCAAAAAGCCTGAAATTATATCAATCTTTGTCATTTTAATCACTCCATTTCTAAAGACATTTCTCTGTGCTATACATACTACAACAACCTACATTGTATAGCACAGGGAAAATTAATTCAATCTCAATCCATGGATATGATAGCAGAGATTAGTTTCTCATTTTCTCCCACATCACTGATATCGCTGGTTTCACGCATTAGTTCGCCTTCCTCATGGCCGCAGGACATAATATAATAGGTTTCACCTCTGCCGCAGTCAATAGTATCAGGTCCATCAGGTGGGTATGTGTAATGAGCACCACATCTGTCACAATCGCCTTCTTTGTTATAGTGCTGTACTCCGGAACTATCCGGCCATGTGGTATTGTGAAGATCCACTCTGTTACCGCAGCGCCAACTTCTGGACTCATCTACAGTACCATAGCATCCACCACCGGTCGTTTCGCTTCCTGTATGCTTATGTCCGACCTGGAACCTGATTGAACCTGCGATAGAAGATTCATCTGCAGTAACAGTAAATGCCTCATAGTATCCCGCCTCGAAATGTTGCGTGTTATTTGAAGAAGTCAGAATTACATTTCCCAAACTTCTCACAGGTATTTCACCAAAAACCTTCTGTCCGTTCACATAAGCAGTTTTTCCTGAAAGGATGTCGCTTCCGGATGCATCTGCATCCTGTGTTGCCGTTCCTTCTATAGTCAGATTGTCCACAACAACGCTCTGCCCTGCAATGATCTTATCAGGAGTAATATTCGTCTTAGCTTTTTCGATGACTATGTCTCTGTTTGCTTTCTGGTCGCCCAGTTCTTTTATTGCTTCGCTAAATTTTTCAAAACTGGCATCCTCTTTAACAGTGATATTATATGTGAGCAAAGTGGATGCCAACAGCTGTTTACCCTTACTCACACGCAGAAAAACCTCTTCAAGCTTTGAATATATAGTATTCATCTTATCATCAAGTGCTTTTGTATTCTCTTTTGACTTATTTACACTATCGGATATCATGTTATTGATTGTTGTGGTCTGAGACTCAATCTGAGAATTCACATTATTATTTACGTTTTCAACATTGCTGTTGATATCATTGAACTTATCGTTCATTTCGCCAAACTTATTGTTGACTGATGAATTCACATCCTCAATCTTCTTATTTGTGGTATTGCTGGAGGATGTAATCTTATCACCCACAGAATCATTTACACTTTTTATCTTATCGGCAACGGAAGAATTAACGCTTTCAAACTTGCTGTTAACTGCAGAATTCACTTTTTCGAACTTGCTGTTTACATCTGTATTTACCTTATCAAACTTGTTATTTACCTCGGTATTGTAGTTCTTGATGTCGTTGTCTATATTGATAAGCTGCGCAGTCAGGCTCTTGCTAAGATCAGAGATATCTTTTCTAAAGCTTCCAAGAGTACTTGTGTTGAAGCTCTCCATGTCCTGATACATCTCATTGAGCTTTTCCAGCATAACAACATACTTGGTGTTCACGTCGCCCATGATTTCTGTCTTACTCTTACTGATGCTGCTATCAAGGCTGTCTTTGTTGGATTTCATTGAATTCTCAAGACTCTTCTTATTTGAATTCATTGTGCCCTCGAGGCTCTCCTTGTTTGATTTCATCGAATCCTCAAGGCTTTTCTTGTTGGAATTCATCGTTCCTTCGAGACTGTCTTTGTTTGTTTTAAGCGAATTCTCAAGGCTTTTCTTGTTGGAATTCATCGTTCCTTCAAGGCTGTCTTTGTTGGATTTGATTAAGTTCTCGATGCTTTCTTTAACTGAATTAACAATTTTTCCAAGGCCTTCATTTCCTGCCTTCATAGAGCTTTCCAGCTTGTCAGTGTTAGCATTGATGGATGATTCAATACTTTCCTTATTAGAATTCATAGTGCCCTCAAGGCTGTCTTTTCCGTTCTTGACTGAATTCTCGATGCTCTCTCTTGCGGAATTAACTGCCTTTTCAAGGCCTTCATTTCCAGTCTTCATTGAGTTTTCAAGCTTATCTGTGTTAGCATTCATAGATGACTCGAGGCTGTCCTTTCCTGCCTTGACTGAATTCTCTATGCTGTCTCTTGCTGAATCCACTGCTTTACCAAGGTTTTCATTACCAGTCTTCATTGAATTTTCAAGCCTGTCTGTGTTGGCATTCATAGATGACTCGAGGCTGTCCTTTCCTGCCTTGACTGAATTCTCTATGCTGTCTCTTGCTGAATCCACTGCTTTACCAAGGTTTTCATTACCAGTCTTCATTGAATTTTCAAGCCTGTCTGTGTTGGCCTTCATGGTTGACTCAAGGCTTTCTTTATCGGCGTTTATGGTTGACTCTAGATTCTCATTGCCAGACTTAATTGAATTTTCAAGACTCTCTCTATTGGAATTCATGGTTCCCTCGAGGCTGTCCTTGCCGGATTTGATTGAATTCTCGAGGCTCTCTCTTGCTGAATTCACAGATTTTTCAAGGTCTTCATTTTTATCCTTCAAAGATTTTTCAAGTCTGTCTGTGTTGGCCTTCATGGTTGACTCAAGATTTTCATTACCGGTCTTGATTGAATTCTCAAGGCTGTCCTTGCTGGAATTCATGGTTCCCTCAAGACTGTTCTTTGCATCATTTACAGCATTTTCAAGACTATTCTTATTTGAATTCATAGTGCTTTCAATGCTTTCTTTGCTGGATTTGATTGAATTCTCTATGCTGTCTTTATTGGAATTCATAGTCTTCTCCAGGCTATCCTTGTCAGAGCTCATAGTCTTCTCGAGGCTGTCCTTATTAGAATTCATGGACTTCTCAAGGCTTTCTTTATCTTCTTTAAGGGCCTTGGCAAGATCCTCATTTCCATCCTTTACAAGCTTCTCCAACTCAGCATTAAGCTTTATTGTAAGTTCTCTGGTCTTCTTTGTCGCATCCTCATAATCCTTCTGAATTGTTGTCAATTCAGTGTTGATCTCTTCGAAACTCTTCTTTATCTGCTCGGCATTATGCCTGTTTGTCTCCTCGAATTCAGATCTAAGTTCCTCAATCTTTGTGATTGTTGTATTTATATTCTTATGGACATCATCAAGCTTTCCATCAAGCTCTGTAACCTTTTCACTGATTGTGTTTGTGATCTTTTCAGTCTCAACAATGATCTTCTGAGTGTCAGATTTAATCTCTTTTGACTGAGTATGAAGCTTCTCAGTACTGCTACTAAGGCTATTATTTATGGAGTCCCTTGTCTCAGTACTTTCTGTTTTCTCATTAATTGCACTAAGACTGTCCTGATTTCTGGTAACGACCCTGTCAAGTTCTTCCAGATAGTCATGAATCTCCTGTAACTTCTCTTTTGTCAGTTCGTTTGTTTCCCGCTCACTTTCGATAAACTCCTCCTTCGCAGCGCCTGCCACAACCGGAGTACTGACGTAAATCAGACCACCACTAAGTGCAAGAGCTAAAACAACAGCTATGGCCACAACCATAGTGTCATGTCTTTTGAGTTTTTTCAAAAGCGCACGGATTGAATTGTTTGCTTTGTCATTTCTTTTCTTGAATTTCATTTCTCTCCCTTTCTGTGTTCTGCTGCACAGCAAAAAAGAGACAGTAAGCCCCTGCATTTACCATGCATGCTTAAATTTAAAAAATAGTGGAAAATCAACGAGAGAATTCTCGTGATATCTTGTCGGCAGAATGTCGACGAAAAATTATTATACACAGAAAGATAGATAATTCAAGAATGATTTTTGTGAACTTTTTGTGTCCTAAATAGGTTTTAAATATATTTCTCTTACAAAGATATTGTTTTAAGCCTGTTAGTGACTATTCCCGAAATCACACCTATCACTATTCCGGATACTATCCCGGATATCCACAAAATCGGAAGATACCAGGCTATAGCACTCGTATGTAAAAGAACCATTGCAACCAGTATCTGCCCGATATTGTGGCTGATTCCTCCCGCTGCGCTGACACCAATAACGCCAAATCTGTCTATTTTCTTTAGAAAAAGCATAACAACAGTGCTGATCATGCCTCCCGCAATCGAAAAGGCAAAACTCATGGTATTCCCAAAAAGGAGCGACACCAGAATAATTCGAATAACATTTATAAACATCGCACTTTTAGGTCCAATGAGATAAAGAGCTACAACCACCACAATGTTTGTAAGTCCAAGCTTCATTCCTGGCACAGCAACAAAAGCCGGTATCTGAGCTTCTATATAGCTCATTATCAGCGCAAGCGCCACCATCATTCCGTATGTCGCAATTTTTCTGGTTGTCATATCCTTATACACCTTATCTTAAGTCAAAGCCGTTTTCTAAAAGAAGATAATGACATCTTTTACTGTATTTCAATCCAAGCTGTCATAAAATCCAAAATCTGGATTCCGAACAATCTACGAAGAGATCGTATCATAGACCGGATTTTTCCCTGATTCCTGTATTTCTACCACAACCCTGTTAGGAAGACAGATTATGGACTGGCCTTCTCTGTCAATCCTGCCCATGTGCTCACACAAATGGTCCGGGCAGGAAGAATCCTCAAGATGTGCCTTCCCATCTTTTATTATAAGTGTGTTGTGTCCACCATTATAGCCTTCGATCTCATATACTGTGTCACTGTTTAAGGGAAAAGAGGCAACTTCCACGCCATCAACGCTTACTACAGCGTATTCACCATTTCTATTTGCAAGAAGCAAAGCACACAGGATTACCGCCACCCCCGCCAAAAGAACACCTATAAGAATCATGTCGTCTTTTTTCAGCATTTTCATAAATACAATCCTACAGTAAAATGGCTCCCATTTCTATGAATAACATGAAATTGAGAGCCATTTATATGTAATCTTTAGTTTTACCGCGAATGAGCAGTAAACAAAAACATGTTCAATTCGCTGCTTTATACTGCTTTAATAGCTTTCTTAGGACACTTCTCTACGCAGGTACCACAGTGTGTGCACTTCTCCTGGTCGATAGTCGCTACATTGTTTTCTACAGTGATAGCGCCAGCCGGACAGTTCTTTTCACAGATGTGACAAGCAATGCATCCTGATTTACAATAGCCGTTAACTGCCTTACCAAGATCCTGTGACTTGCAGGCCACAGCCTCTTTTGCCTCATAAGGAATGAGGTCAATCAAGTGACGAGGGCATATCTCGATACACTTACCGCAGGCTTTGCACTCTTCTTTGTCAACTACGGCGATACCGTTAACTACATGTATCGCATCAAACTGGCATACAGATACGCAAGAGCCACCGCCAAGGCATCCATAGGAACAAGTCTTGGAGCCGCCGCCAGGCGCCTGTGTCTGCAGCCTACAGTCTGAAACTCCGTTGTATTCATACTGCTGAGTAGCCTTCTCGCAGTCGCCACCGCAGTGTACAAATGCTACCATTCTTGAGGCTTCTATCGCCTCTACTCCCATGATGCTGGAAATCGCTGCTGCAACAGGAGCACCGCCCACAGGGCACTGATTAACAGCTGCCTCTCCCTTGGCTATTGCTGCCGCACAGCCGGAACATCCCGGGAATCCACAGCCTCCGCAGTTGTTACCTGGGAGAGCTTCAAGGATAGCAGCTTCTTTTTGATCTACTTCTACATGCAACTTCATGTCTGCAATGCCGAGAATTATACCGATTACAATTCCGACACCGGCAACCACGCACGTTGCAATGATTATTCCACCTATCATATGAATCATCTCCTATTATTGTTTGTAGCGATATGCGAATGATGCCGCTTATCGCCCGCCATGCTCACTTGAGTGCGCTAAATCCAGTAAACGCGATTGCCATAAGTCCTGATGTGAGAAGTACTAAAGGCATTCCCTTGAAAGGTACCGGAATGTCGTTATACTCCAGCTTCTCACGAAGACCTGCCAAAATAACGATGGCAATGGTAAATCCGATTGCTGTAGCAAAGCCGGTAATTGTACTCTCAAGAATTGTATATCCATCAGTTACGTTGTTGATTGCTACACCAAGAACCGCACAGTTTGTAGTGATAAGTGGAAGATATACACCCAGAGCCTGATAAAGTGAAACAATATATTTTTTCAGGATCATCTCTACGAACTGAACCAGCATGGCAATTACAAGGATAAACACGATGGTTCTAAGATATGACAGATCAAGTGGCGCCAGAATAAATTTGTAGATGATGCTACAAACAAGTGATGCCAGTGTTATAACGAAGATACATGCACCGCCCATTCCAAGAGCTGTATCTGTTTTCTTGGATACACCAAGGAAAGGACAAAGGCCAAGGAACTGACTGAGAACTACGTTATTTACAAGTGAGGCTGTTATCATAAGTCCCACAAGGTTTAAGATCACTTCCATAATTATTCAGCCTCCTTTCCTGCTTTTTTGTCTTCGAGAATCTTATCGGCTGCCTTCTCTTCTGATGAAGAACAACATCCCTGCCCGAACTTAGAAGTATCTTTTCCCTTCTTGGCAAGATTAGCCTTAACCTTGTTCATGATAGCAATAAGAAATGCCAGAACAAAGAAAGCGCCCGCCTGTTGGATAAAGATACTGATTGGCTGATAGCCTGAAAGGAAAGCACCTACAGGTCCCGGAACAACGGTTCCTTCGCCGAGAATCTGTACGTCAAAAGCAGTGCCTGCACCAACGAACTCACGGATAAGACCGATAACAGTAATAGCGCAGGTAAAGCCTATTCCCATACCTATTCCATCAAAGAATGCCGGAACGATACCATGTTTACTCGCGTATGCTTCCGCTCTACCGAAGATAATACAGTTAACAACGATAAGAGGGATATATACTCCCAACGCCTGATTCAGCGCCGGAACATAAGCCTTCATAAGTAGCTCAACCAATGTAACGAAGGATGCGATTACTACGATGAAAGACGGGATTCTGACCGTTCCGGGAATTGTCTTTCTAAGCGCCGAGATAACCGCATTACTAAGTGCCAAAACGAATGTTGTGGCAAGTCCCATTCCAAGACCGTTTATTGCTGATGAAGTAACGGCAAGGGTCGGACACATACCGATCATAAGTACTAAAGTAGGGTTTTCAGCAATGAGGCCGTTAAAAAATCGTTCAGCCGGCGTATCTGCCTTAAAGCCCAAAGCGCCTTTTTTTGCTTCTGTGCTCATCACTGTCCTCCTTTCAATACGTTGTTAAAATATGTAACTGCAGCATTTACACCATTAGTAACAGCTCTTGATGTAATCGTAGCACCTGAAATTGCTTCTATCTGAGTATTTGCATCAGAAAGCTGACCATTCTTAACAACACTAAATGCAGTAGCAGCCTTGTTAACAAACTGTGGTGAGATCACCTTTTCTGCATTCATACCAAGTCCGGGAGTCTCGGATATTTTAATTATGGAGATTCCATTTATACTGGATTCATTTGTGATACCCACTGTATACTCAATGAAATCACCATATCCCTTGGACTTAACCTGTATTACATATCCAAGACCACTTCCTGTGCCGTCTACAGCTTTTTTAACACTCTCAATGGTAACACCGGGATAAGCTGACAGTGCCGCTGCTGCACCACTAGCGTCCACAGCTACATCTTCAAATGTAGAAGCTGATGCAAAAACAGACTGGTTAGCTTTATCCTGTGCAAGCTTTTCCTGATAAGCGATCGGGTCTTTTGTAACCTGATAAACAAGTCCAAGAAGAACACCTGCAACTAGTGTAATAGCAAAAAGAATAAGGGCGTTTTTAATCATGCTTTTTGTATCGTTCATGCTTTTTTCGCCTCCTTCTTTGCTATTTTCTTAATACCAAAGGCCCTTGGAATCGTAACCTTCTCAATAAGTGGAACAAGGAGGTTGCTGATTACGATGGCAAAAGAAACTCCCTCAGCATTAGCGCCAAAGATTCTGAAGATTCCTGTAAGAATTCCCAGGCAAAGGCCGTAAATAAATCGTCCTTTTGGAGTGATAGGACATGTGACATAATCAGTTGCCATGAAGAAAGCACCAAGCATAAGTCCGCCACCTGCAAGATGAGCAGAAATATATGTCCAGTTAAATCCATATCCGCCAAAAAGAGCTACAAAAATAACGAAAGTGATTATGTAAGTAAACGGTATTACATAATCGATAATACCTACTGCAAAAAGGATCATAGCTCCGATTGCAAGGCATATCATTGAAGTCTCGCCTATGGTTCCTCCGGTCTTACCGATCAGCATATCCATAACGTTTACTTCAACGCCGTTTTTAAGATTTGCCAGAGGTGTTGCTCCTGTGTAAGTATCTGTAACGAAATTGGTCATCAGCGCCGGGAATGAAAGAACGAGGAAACATCTTCCACCGAGAGCCGGATTCATAAAGTTCTGTCCCAGGCCACCAAAGAGCTGTTTTACCATTATTATCGCAAAGATACCACCAAGGATTGGGATCCACCACGGCACTGTAGACGGCAGGTTCATTCCAAGAAGAAGACCTGTAACTACAGCTGAAAGATCTCCTATTGTCACTGGCTTTTTTAACGCCTTCTCATAAATAAACTCTGAAAGGACGCAGGAAGCCACTGATAAAAGCATTATGATCAGTGCATCAATTCCAAAATTGTAAATACCAAAACCGGCTGCAGGAAGCAGGGAGATCAGAACCCACATCATGATATTAGATGTGGTGGTCTTGGATCTTACATGTGGATTGGATGACACTCTTCTAAGTTCACTCATTTAAGCTAATCCTCCCCTCACTTTTTCCTCTTACCAAGCTGTATTTTTCTCATACCCTTGATGAGCTGTGTGAGCTGACGTCTTGCCGGACAGATATAACTGCAGCATCCGCACTCACAGCACTCCATTCCATACATATCAAGGAATGTCTTCTCATCATTATGTTCAACTGCATCTGCCAGATTCTTGGGAACCAGTCTTTCAGGACAAGCCTCTACACACCTTGCGCAGTTGATACATGCAGAAGGCTCCATTTCTGAAACTGCATCTTTTGAAAAACAGGTAATCGCAGAAGCAGTCTTGGTAGTCGGAACATCAAGATCAAAGATAGCAAAGCCCATCATAGGTCCACCGGATATTATCTTGGCAGGCTCACGAACAAAACCACCCGCTTCCTCAATAAGTTCGCTGTAGTTTGTTCCTATCCTTACCTTGAAATTCCTAGGATTCTTGATAGCATCACCGGTAATGGTTACAATTCTCTCCATCAGAGGTCTCCCCTCTTTTACCGCTCTGCATACAGCGCACAATGTATCTACGTTGTCCACGATACATCCCGCGTCGGCAGGCAGCATGGAAGAATTGATCTCTCTTCCGGTGCAGGCATAGATCAGCATCCTCTCTGCACCCTCAGGGTACTTGGTCTTTACCGGTTTAACACTGATCTTATCTTCATTTTCAGTCATTTTTTTGAAAATAGCGATGGCGTCTGGCTTATTGTCCTCAATAGCAAGGATACCCCTTGCATTAGGGAAAATACTTACAGCCACCTTAAGACCTTCCAATAAAAGCTCAGGTTCCTCTATCATACGTCTGTAATCGGACGTAAGGTAAGGCTCACACTCTGAGCAGTTGGCAATGATATAATCGATTTTGTCGGGTTCTTTGGGAGCAAACTTAACAGCAGTAGGGAAACCTGCTCCTCCCATACCAACGACGCCGGCTTCTCTGACAGCAGCGATCTTATCCTCCGGTGTCATCTCCTCATAAGGTTTTGCCGGTTTGAATTCTACTTCTTCATACTTTTCATCATTTTCAACAATGATGCTCTGGCACATTGCACCAGTTGTCAGACGCCTTGGCTCGATGGCCTTTACTGTTCCGGATACAGTGGCAAAAATGTTGGCAGATACAAATCCGCCTGCCTCTGCAATCTTCTGACCAGTAAGTACATGATCGCCCACCGCTACGATTGGTTTAGCGGGTGCGCCGATGTGCTGGGACAAAGGATATACCAGATCCCCTTTTGGTAGCACTGATTTAATGGGCTTATCCTTAGACAATTCCTTGCCTTCGTATGGATGGATACCGCCCGTAAACGTACCTCTTGCCATTTCCTACCCTTCTTTCGATTTTATTTTAGAAATTTGTACCCCAGATGACCATCTGGGATGGAACAACCCAACGTATTAATTATAACTTCTTTCCGTGAAAAAGGCTAGATTTCTAGACGTTTTTTAGTTTCAAATTTTCTGAAAATGTTGAAGTAAGAACAATCTGGACCTTTGCCAGCTTCAAAAAGCAAGCATTTTCCTAAAGAATATTCGCTAAGCTTGTATTATGTGGCCGAATAATTCAATTTGGTACCAGTTTTTTATGCGTCACACTGCTTGAAATGGTACAGATTTCAATATGAGTTCATTTTATTGAATTTGGTATCTCTTTTTCATAGCTTCTTAGGTACCAATTATCCAAAAACATGTCAATGTTGAAATCCGCAATCATTTATAGTTAAGATTATTACGAAACTGGTACCAAATCTAGCATTCTCCTCCACCAGAGATTAACTTTACATTTTATTGCGCTTGTGATATTCTCTAATTCGTTTCTTGGATATTCATCCAATTATTCCACTTTTATTTTTTCAACGACAAAGAAAGGTTATTCATGTTAGATTATTATGTTTCAAGAAAGGCCAGGCTTGAAGAAATGCTAGGCCAATACGAAAAAGATTTAAAGGAATTCCCAGAAGGAACGCTTGTATTATATAACAATGGTGCAAAATGGTATCAACAAACAAAAGCAGATGATGGGAAGTTTAATCGGAAATATATAAGCAGAAAAGAATTTGCTTTTGCCTCAAAGCTTGCAGAAAAAGCATTTCTTGAAGATTCTATCCGCGATATCAAAAATGAGATAACCGCAATAAACGCATATCTGAGAGTAAGAAAAACATGTAAGCTCGAAAAGATTATTTCTCCGAACTCACCATATCTTCAATTCCTAAAACAAAAATACAAATGGATTTCAGATGAAGAATATGAAACAAATCCAGCTCACCCAGAAGCCTTAATTGTCAAAGCTCCTAAGGGACAATTTGTCCGTTCTAAATCTGAAGCAATAATTGCGCATGCATTATATGAGCACAACCTCCAGTACAAATATGAATGTGCTCAAACTATAGGTGATTACACAATCTATCCTGATTTTACCATCCTGCATCCGACTACAAGAAAAACCTATATTTGGGAACACTTTGGTCTAGCAGATTCACCATCATACCAGAATACGATGTGTAACAAAATCAGAAGCTACCTTAGCTGCAATTATGTACCTGGTCATAACCTCATTCTGACCTACGAGACATCCTCATCTCCCCTTGACATCAGTTATATACACAGTTTGATCAGCTTTTACTTTGAAGAAAATAGAATATAAGTTTATCAAGAAAACTTCTTATTCCAGGTTTATTTGTACACCTGTGTTCAACATAAGTATAAGCTCTTAGAAGGAATTACAGGAATCCGTACTTGCTGTAGATTTCGTGAGAACATGATTCAGGAAACAAACGAGTCCTTCGACGTAAGTCGACTAGAATTGGCTTGTTAGCTGATATCTTGAATGTTTCATTCAAGATATCTTAATTGTTCTTTATTTGGTACCAGTTTTATACTCTTTTAATCCCACTCTTCTTTGTATTTTCACCATAGCAATGCTTTTTTCGATTTGGTACCAATATACAGCAGAAATATGGATACCAAATCTAGAAATAAGCATACACTGTGAAATATAAAAGCATTTTAAAGCCAAAATCATAGCAAAACAGGTACCAAATAGGCTCAAAACCAAGAATAGTAGAAATTCAGTAGATCCCAGAGACTAGAGCCAAGATGCTAAGTCCATAGCCCAATAGCATGAGTTCTTGGATAAAATTACAGAAATCCGCACTTGCTGCGGGTTTCGTGAGAACATGATTCAAGAGTCAACCAAGCCCTGCGACGTTAGTCGCCTTCAAATGGCTTGGTTGATACATTCTTGGATTTTATATCCAA
>JAFPVA010000208.1 GCA_017413105.1 Butyrivibrio sp.
GTCAATTATACTTACAACTAATAATTTTCAGAAAGGTAGATGCTATGGAAAGACTTATTCTCGTCACAACATACATGGTCATTACAACATCCGTGAATATGATTCAGGGGTCTGTTTTTGATATGTATGATGAGGATAAGATTATTTGTAAGGCATAGGTAGTGCGTTATAACTGATATAGTTTACAAGGCCTCATCAAGCGAGAGTTTGATGGGGCTTATTTTTTGGAGGTGGCTATGAGAATAAAGGAGCAAAAATATTTTTTACCTGATGGGCGAGAAATCACGATTAAGAGCGCGGGCCCGGAGGATGCATTGAAGGTAAAGCTTCACAGGGAAGCAACTTCTGCAGAAACGCATTTTATGGCAAGGGAACCGGAAGATGGTCAGCTTAATCTTGATAAAATCACAGAGATACTTGGAAGCATTGCTAAAAGTGAAAGAGACTTTATGGTAAGTGCATATATAGGGGATGAGCTGATCGGAGATCTTGGTGTAACACTCATAAGACCACATTTAAAATATCTTCACCGCGCATATCTTGGTATGTCAATCAGACAGGAATACACCGGAATGGGGCTTGGAAGCTTCATGATGCAGATTGCTCTGGGGCAGGCAAAAGCAAATGGCTTTGAGCAGGTTGAACTTGGAGTATACAGCGATAACGACAGGGCAAGGCACATGTACAAGAAAATGGGATTTAAAGAATATGGAATGAATCCGAGGGCATTCAAGCTGAAGGATGGAACATACAGGGATGAGATCATAATGGCGAATATATTTGAGTAAGGAGGCAGCGTATGGATAATTTTGTTGATGAGAGAGACTTCAGATTACTGGAAAACGATAAGTACACATTCTTTGTTCTGAGAAGGATCCTTGGCGCAGAGTGTAGTCTGCTTTTGACTGATCACGAGCGGCTTATTATTTGCTTTACCGGATCACCGCATCCAGTATGGATATGGACTCCGGATGGCGCCTCAGATGAGGAATATGAAAATGCATATCGGATGGCAAAAGAGAATGGATTGATCGATGGAAAGCATACATTCAATGTAAAGTATGAACTTGCTGACTACTTTATAAAAAGAGCTGCAGGTGAAGGTCAGGAGCTTGCTATTACAATGAATATGTTTGCATACGATTGTCCCAAAGCAGTTCCTCCAGCATCAAAAGTTGATGGAGATATATATAAATGTACTGAAAATGATGTGGATGAGCTTGTTGATTTTATTGATCTGTTTCACGAGGAAGTTGGAGTAGACAAAAAGAGCCAAGCAGAGTATCGGCAGGATGCTGAAAATTATGCCAAGGCAGGAAGACTGTATTTCTGGGTTAATGAGGAAGGCAGGAAAATAGCAAGCTGCCAGTATGCGCCTACGGATGATATGGCCTCACTCAACTTGGTATATACAAGGGAGACATACCGCAGAAAACACTATGCGGAGCATCTTGTATATCAGGTCACTAAGATAGCGCAGGATTCAGGTTATACGCCTATGCTTTATACCAATGCGGATTATGTTGCATCAAATGCCTGCTATGAAAAAATAGGATATGTCCTGAGAGGAAAGCTCTGCACAATAGGCTGATTGGATATGTTAAGAAGGGAGGAAGCAGTACATGATAACAGATTCATTTGATAACAAATCACCGGCAATCATCAATCCTGTGAAAAAGGAAAATAGGATTAAAGTAGATGCCTGTATAATCACTTTTTCTCATCAGATTGAAAAGGCTGTAGTAGAGAAGTATGCGGCTACTGAAATAGCGGCTTTGTGGTGTGCAACCGGAAAAACACCGATATACCTGATAGAAAGAAATGGCCATAGGTTTGCTTTTTTATAAGACTTATGTTGGAGCGCCTATTACAGTCGGTCTTTTAGAAGACTCAACAATAGAACTTGATTGTACCAAGTATGTCCTGTTCGGAGGAGCTGGATGCCTGGATAAAGAGATTGCTCATGGCAAGGTAATGATTCCGACAGCTGCATACAGAGACGAAGGAACTTCATATCATTACGCCCCAGCAGCGGATTATATAACCATATAAAATTCGGATATTGTTGCTGAGTGCATGAAAGCAAATGGCATTCCATTTGTCCAAGGCAAGACCTGGACTACGGATTCATTCTATCGCGAGACAAGAAATAATTTTGAAAAGCACAAAGCAGATGGCTGTATTTCTGTAGAGATGGAATGTGCTGCAGTACAGGCGGTTTGTGATTTCAGAGGACTGGAGCTGTATCCGTTCTTTACAAGTGGAGATCTGCTGGATGCTCCTGAGTGGGATGAGCGAAAGCTTTGATGAGCTTTCCTTATGGGATGGGAAGATTAGTGTTGCATTGCAGTATATGGTTAAGATTCTTCATATAGTCCCCTATAGACGCAGAGTAATAATATCGTTATAATATTATTGAAATCTTAGGCATGTGTTTTATGAGGGATAGACTATGGCGTATGATGAATCAACAAAAAAATCAACTATAAAATATATAAAGGATAAGCAGCAGGAAATAAAGCTGCGATATAAGAAGAATGAGTATGAACAGGACATTCTCCCTGCGATTGAAAAGTCTGGGCTTCCTGTGGCGACATACATAAAACAGGCAGTTTCTGAAAAGATAATGACGGATGTCGCAAGTGAATATGATCTCAATAAAGTGCTGAATATAGTAACACAGGCTGCTGTTAAGGATATACCGGAGGCTTTGCACGACGATTGTAGGCAAATCATACTCTTTGGCTCCTGTGCAAGAGGAGATTATTCGGAGGAGTCTGATGTAGATATAGCAATACTTACAGAATGTGACAGAGAGAATGTTAAAAAATACAGTTCTCGAATTGATAGTATTGCAGCTCAGATTGGGGTGGATACTATGGCTGTCGTTAATTTTGTCTGTCTGCCATATAAAGAGTTTAATGAAAAGAAGACCTGGTATCCATTTTTTATGAATATTGAAAAGGACGGGGTGGTGTTGTATGAACGCTGAAAACATGAAAGATTTGGCAAAAGTCAGATATGAAAGAGCAGTTGAGCTATTAGCAGAGGCAGAAGAAATGCTAAATGATGAACACTATAAATCTGCTAATAATAGAGCATTTTATTCGGCAGAAAAGGCGATAAAGGCAGCGCTTGCTGCTAAAGGTAAGGATGCAGAGTCTCATAATGGGGTAATTAAAACATTTAACATGGAGTTTATTCATGTTCCTTCTGAGTATTTTGACCGAGGTGATATGAGCGCTTTCCAGGGGATGGAACGTATCAGAACAGCTTCTGATTATGATGATTTCTATGTTACTAGTAAAGACGAGTGTTCGGAACAAGTAAAGA
>JAFPVA010000209.1 GCA_017413105.1 Butyrivibrio sp.
ACCTATCCCTGTATGTATGGGCCTTCCCCAAATTGACCTGACTGCCTCCACGAAAATCACATCCGTAGATGTGAACCAATAGATCACTGCCCCAACAAGCAGTGGAAAGATAATGTTAAAAATACAAAATGCTTTTTTCTTCATATGATGCCTGCTTTCTTATTGAAAAACACGGCATATAATCCGTATCTATGCTACGTTTTAAACAAAATAACGTAACCTTTAAATCATTATAACAAGGAGTTTTCCTCTCCGTTGCCCCTGTTACGGTGGCAATTTTCAATAATTATTCCTGTACTCCACTTGTCCTTAAAGGTAAGTGTCCATGCTCCTTAAGAAGTCCATTCACATCAATGATGCTTCCTGGTCTTTCATTGAAAACAATCATGATCAGTGCATCTCTCTCATCCTTTGCATATAGCTCAGACATTCCATATTTTTTCAGTGCCCTCTGTGTTTCAGAAAGAGTAAATTCTGCAGCATAGCAAAGCCTTAAAATGACATCCCTCTGCTTAGTATGCTTTTCACCGGAAAGTAGCTTATAACCATATCGCTCCGGTACATCGGCGTTAAGGAATACTGTCTGCTGCGATATTCCTTTTTGAGACATCAACCCTTTAACATATGTAGAGAACGAATTTGAAGCTGAGAGCATACTGTCCCTGTTATCTTCCACAAAACTGTCATAGTCTGACAGATGTGTTTTTCCTAAAACCTTCTCAAGTTCTTTAGTCTCTTTTTCCTGCATATGAACCTCCAAACAGTGATAAAATATAAACATCAACAGTTGTTTCGAAAGGGGATGTATTAGTGGGTCTTGAACAGCGCCTTTCAATTTCATATTACAAAGTGGTGGCCACCATCAATGAGCCTCATAAGATCTACCTTGTCCAGCATCAGGACACAGGTAAATTCTTTGTAAAAAAGATACTGGATGTATATTCAATAGATGTATATAAATACCTAAAGGAAAACCCGATAGTCGGAATTCCACAGGTAATCGATTATTTCGAAGACAATGGCACTCTTACAGTGATAGAAGCATTTGCTCCCGGAACAACTCTTAAGGAAGTCATCGAATCCGGAAAACTATCCTCAGAGCAAATAGGTCATTATATGATCAACCTCTGTGACATTCTGGAAAAGCTGCATTCTCACAATCCACCTCTGATACACAGAGATATCAAGCCATCAAACATCATAATCACTCATTACGATAATGTGATGCTTCTGGACTTCAACGCCGCAAAATACAGATCTTCTGATCAAGACCGCAGTTCAGATACAGTACTACTTGGCACTCAGGGGTATGCTGCACCAGAGCAATATGGTTTTGGTGAATCCTCACCACAAACAGATATATACTCACTTGGTATTATCCTCAGAGAAGCCTCTGAATCTCTTGCGACCAACACCCACAAGTTTGATTCCATAATCAACAAGTGTACTCAGATGGATCCAGCCAGACGTTTTCATTCTGTAAAAGAGCTAAAGGTTGCTCTCATGAAAGCTCTGGGCAATGACTTATCATCAGAAGCTGAGCAGATCTCTCTGACATCATTTCTTCCGCCAGGGTTCAGAACCATGACTCCCGGCAAGATGATAGTTGCAATTCCGGTCTATATAATAGTCTTCTGGCTGTGCCTATCTTTGGAAGTAAAAAACACATTCGGACCGGCACTATGGCTTGAGAGAATATTCCTCCTGCTCATCATGCTTGGTGACATACTCATAGGTTACAACTATCTGGGAATACAAAAGATATTCCCTCCCTGCAGGAACACTAATAAATTCATTCGTACAATCGGTGCTGCTGGTCTTATAGCCATTTACACTATTGCTATGTTTTTCCTGCTGATGTTCCTGGAAATAATCATTTTCCATCCCGGTAGTTGAAATATATCACAAAGTTTCTTCGTCTGTTGCCACTGTAGCGGTGGCAACTTTTTATGAACAAAAAGGAAGATAGCTACTGCCATCTCCCCATCTATATTGCTCCCAACAATTATCTTCATCTGATGACCATATCCTAGCGCACAATGTGTCCAATAATCACACCTAGGTTGTCGAACGGATATTCTGTGTTTGTAGCAAAAAAAGCCCCAAAAAAGAAGAGCCCCTATCTGGGTGGCAGATAAGGACTCTTCTTAAAGCTTCCCCTATATTGAATTTCTCTCCCGTCGACGTCGATAACTGTGGCATCATCGTTTTTCTTGCCAATCCTTAGATCTCTTTTGTTCGCCGCAAGGTATAAGAGAATCGCGATCACGTCATCTACGGGTCCCGGCAAAAGATCTGCTGGCGAAACTACGTAGACTACAAGGATTGCAAGCACCAGCCACTTCATTATCTTGTTATCATTCATGTGGAACCTCCTCTCCGTTTCTCATATGTTTATTTAAACAGCTTTCTTCCAGCCCAGATGCAGATGCAGGCACCTACGACAGAAACAATCAGGCTTCCAATCAATCCGGTAGCTGTAAAACCGATAAGCTTAAATACCAGTCCTCCGACAAATCCGCCACCAATACCAAGAAGAATATTCTTGATCATTCCTGAATTCTCATTCATCAGCTTGCTGGCGATAAGTCCAGCTATTGCTCCAAGTATAAGTCCCCAAATAAGTCCCATGTTCATTTCCTCCATTCTTTACTTTGACTTAAGCAGTTTCTCTTCTAAGTATATATACGATTCCAACAATTACAAGAATCGGGAGTGCTATCCTTACAAGTCCGCCAACTATTGCAACTATAATAACCGGAACGATCATTATCATCAGCATGAACTTCATCATGTTCCAGGTCATCCTAAATGCGAAGCCTGCGAGTTTTCCAAATACTCCAAAGAACAAAATCAAAAGTAATAATGTCATCATAATTCATCATCCTTTCCACACAACAACACCATCATTAGAAACAGCAAGCCGTGACTCTTTACCTGTTTGCAATTGGAGTTATTACCGGCTTGCCATCCCTGTCCAGCAAAGGTGCAAGTCCTCCGGCATATCCACTTGCATGGAATACATAGTTAACGCCAGTGTCCTTATCGATCCAGATCTCTGTCACATTAACTGCTCCCTGTGAATAAACTTTTTCAAATCTTGTATTCTTTGCCATAACTTTGTCCTTTCTCAACCGAACTCTTTATATTTATCTGGTTGATGATATCATTATATGTGAGACGATATTACGAATACATATCAATGTTTGTGTTTGGAAAGATCATATTCCACCATTTTAGCGAAATATGCCGCCAAGACAGCTGGCCAAGCTATGAAAGGACTGCAATCATGAACGAGAACAACAAAGAAAACAACAAAGAAAACAACAAAAATAAGAGTATCACTGCAGGAGCAACTGCGCTGATATCAGTACTTGCTGTACCAGTTACGCTGCTTGCAGGGCTACTCTTATCTAATCGTAAGAAGAAATAAGATTTATTTCTTTATTATTCCCATCTCTTGGGCTCCTCTCCACAGAGCCTCATTGATCTTTGTCTGATACCCCTTGCCGGTTGATTTAAATGCGTCTACTAATACCGCATCCAGACGAAGAGAAATCAGTTCCTTGGTCGGACGATAATACTTTGGATTTGCAGGTCTAAACTCGGCAAGCTCTTCATCAGTTAATTCAGGAGCATCTTCTGTAAATTTAACAGACCTTTTTGATGCAGCGTTGATTTCCTCAAGCTGCTCTTTAGTAGGCTGGTCCCCAGGGTTCATCTTCATCGTTACTGTAGCCATTATATATCCTCCGTTCCTTTGCTGTAGCTATCCTGGCAGATATAAGATGCACTTCATCGTTGAGTCTTTCTTCATATGCAACGAACAATACATCGTTTATTTTCCCCATTGTCTGCCATCTGTTTTCAAGTGTGTTATTATTTGCCGATATATCCGGTCTCTCAATTCGGTAAGGATCATTAAAGATATATGCTGCTGTTCCAAGATGTATTCCATGATCCTCAAAATTCTTAAGGTCTTTATTATCATCCCATGTAAATATCATTATGTAATACCTTCCTGTAGCTACATATTAGTATAACATTTTCCATCTATTATTTCAAATTAAACTCTTGCTCTCGAAACCATACCTTCAACCATCGCGAGCATTTTTCCTGCCAGGTTCCAATTCTCTTTAACCTGCGGTATTAGTGGTTTATCTACTTCATAATGAAGATATAGGATCTCAGTGATCCCCATCAGTAATTCATCACCACTTCTGCCAGGCATTTGAGGGAGCACTTTTCTTGTCCGCTCTGATATTTCCATTACAATGTCCTGCCATACAGAAAACCACTGCTCACTCTCGAGTAGATTAAATTCACCCATCCACTCCCTGGGAGTATGTATTTCATCCATTCCTCCACAAGTTGTAGGCTGCAGGATATAAAAAATCTTAGCTTTCTTTGCTTCTCGTGAAGCACCTCTCCCAAGAGGATACAAAGCACATACTGTTGGTTTATTGCTATGAATTTTACATCGATTATCATCCATCAAAAAAGGACATTTGCCATTATCTTCCCGCATTTTTAGCGAAACTAATGGCATTTTACTTGTATTCCCCAAATAAAGATTCCCATACTCTTGTAACACATCAGGCAACGGCTTATTCAACGCCTTTGCCATACGGCAAAGATCAAATGGAGAAAGCAAAATATCAACTCTGTCTCTGCAGCATTCTCCACATTGATTGCAATGGAAGTAAAAAGCATCATCTTTACCAATAGGATGCTTCATCAGTTCTTCAATCATTTTCTGTCTATCATTCATGGATAATCCCTCTTCCTTTATTGTTACCATCAATGATAGGTGATGATTTAGGTGCTGTCATTCGACTCGTGGTTGATAAAACAGGCATGTCATTAAGAATGATAATCAAAGGCTGCAATTATGTAATAAACGTCTCCATCCTTGCTACGACGCATTAATTGCTCAGGGCTCTCGAAATCTCCATAATCACTGTAAAATTGTATAGCAAACCTATCATCCATAACACATTGAAGCTTATATAACAAATAACTAATATCTCTGTCTTCACTATCTAAAAGTCGTTCCAGCGTGAGTGCATTGCTGAATTCATTTAAAGCCTTGCGGTATTCTTTATAGACGCTTTTCATATATTTTTCACGATTTGTAATGGTCATCTTGTACTGCACAAAATCGTCTTCAGGATAATCATCATAATCTGTTTTCATAATCTCTGTCTTAAAGAATTCGGCGTAGAATCTGGAAAGATAGTCTCTTACTTCATATTCAAGATCTGTTACGCCACAATAATCATATCCCCGGCGTTCGATCTGACTCAGCGAAAAATAGTCATCATCAATAACCTCATTCTCCGAAATCGGATTATCACTCAAAATAAAAATGGTTGAATGCATTGCTTGGTCCCCTTATCTTAAATTTGCAACTTTGGTCAGTCCACGCCTAAACACATCATAATTACGACTGTCTTTAGGGCTGCAATAGACAGCAAACTCTATAACTTTGAACATATGCAGATAATTGTCTATCACATTTGTCGACGCACGAGCAACAATCTCTGGTTTATTCTGAAATGCCCCACATCCAAATGCCCCCAAAATAACTGCTTCATCTCCATTAGTCACCGCAACATCCAGTATTCTCCTGAGCCTCTTTTCATGAAGCTCAAGTAGCTCTTTATCTGATATTTTCGCTTTTTTTATCCCATCGTTCTTGTTATATGGATTGCTGGGATTGTCCCGTAGATTTGGAGCTGCACATGTGATAACATCAACTTCATACCACTGTGATTCTGGCATGACGACAGGAGCTGCTGTGTCTGTTTTAAACACTACAACTCCCGGAGTATATATAATGTCATCATTGTGAATTGGATCAGCTGCATTCCTGTGAGGAGCATAAAATCCATTCCACATCTCCTTGGTATTAAGCAGGCTGTACAAAGTCGAGCATCTGCACAGGCATTCTTCCTGGGCTGTAGATCCCTTAACTACTCCACCGCCCGGATTTGTTGCTGACGCAAAATTATGAACAGCAACTTTCATACCCTTATATGCACTTGCGGCTTCAAAAGTCCTTTTCTTTGAGACCACTATCTTTGCCGTTTCGGCATACTTATTCTTTTCAATTGCAGGAACAGCATCCTCCTCCAGAATAAGCTTCTGATTCTCAGATGCCAGTCTGATGGAATCTTTTAGACGATTTATCTCCCTGCACATCTTTTCCGTATCCTGGAATATTGCTACATTTTCATCTCGTCCCATCTAAATACGCCCTCTCATCATCTTCTTTCATAAAACTAAACCAGCATAATCTCTGGTGTCGTACCATTTTGTTTTGTACCAATCCTCACAGAACTTCATTGCATAATCAACGTCACATTGTTCATCAGGAACGTCATATATACTTCCTCCTGGTCCGAGGAATGCGCCCCAGTATTCATCAGCTTTCTTACTGTCCCTACTAAGCTCTTTTGCTATAAGCTCACAAATCCTATACACCGCAAGCGCTCCAGATTCACTATAGTTAAATACATAGATACATTCATCAGGGCTATATAAATCCCCTACATCCTGCAAGTATGTATACATTTCTTTTGCAGATACAAATCCTATAGGCTCAATATTATTACAACATCCATCATTAAACAGCTTCTTCTCTGCTCTCAATTACTTATCTCCGGATACTCAACAATCAGTTTTTCAACATTCGTCGGCGCAAGTACTGCCATGATATCAGTGACATCCTTATCGTTCCCGATTGATCTGAACCCAGCCCAAGCATATGGTGAATCCTTTATGGTCATTGCTACTGCTTTCCTGTCATGGCCGTATTCTTCATAAAGTCGCCTGGAATAAAGCATCATATCTTCTGTTTTATGCTTCATCTCGGCAAACTGCCAGTCATAGTACTTGATTATGTGAGCATTAGTCGGGAAGTCTTTTGCCAATTTTGAAAGATCCTCTCCATTGCAGAAAAACTCTGACATTCTCTTCGCTGTGAACACTTTGTTCGTGGATATTCTATGCATAGCGACGTATGACGGGGACTTTATCTTGACCCTGTTATGCTTCCCATCAACCACAACAAAGCCCTCATCTTCTATCTCGTCGCCCTTATTTTGCGCAAGAGCAGCATCAAGACACTCATTCATAGATTTTAGTGCAAAGCTCCTGGGTCTCCTAAATTGCAGAAGCTCTGTATCCAACTCTTCTCCTGTAA
>JAFPVA010000210.1 GCA_017413105.1 Butyrivibrio sp.
CTGCTCTTAATGATATCCATCAACATGATAACACCTCCCCTGTGATCTCATTCTTTGTCTTCCAACACTGCGGATCTGCAGCGTAAAAATTCCCATTTGTTCCTTTTGCTACTGCAGGGCATCCCCTGCACCACGCCTTCAGTTCGCACTTACTGCATTTTGAAAACCGGTCATACTCCCTATAGCTCTCCATCTGGCAAACCCATACATCGGCAATTCGGTCTTCAAACACATTTCCTACTTTGCTGTCGGCAACTCGCCTGCAAGCATATATATCACCGGTTGGAAGGATAGTGATATGGCAGTTTCCACAGTTGCAGCCACCATATATCATTCCTTCCTTTGCATTCGTTGGTATCTTAAACTCTCCGGTCTCATATTCGTATAGAGTCCAGAGATGATCTTTCTTGTTAAAATAGGTTTCACAACCTTCTGCTTCATGCTCTTTAAATTTCTTATCACATATAGCAAGAAGGTCTCTGTATTCTTCTGCAGTCATGCTTGCATCCAGATCTCCGCCGCTTGGCACATATCTTGAAAACGCAAAAACATTTGCTCCAGCTTTTACTACTTCATCAATTATCCCGGGCACTTCCATCATGTTAGTCTTTGATACTGTAGTCATGATTACACTTCTGATGCCTGCTCTGTTTATACAGCCTATCTTTTCAAGGGTGCAGTCAAAGGAACCCGGTTTTCTAAACCAGTCGTGTGTCTGTCTCAGTCCATCAATGGAAAGCTGATACTTTTCACAGCCATACCATTTCAGCTCCCTGCACACCTGATCATTTAAATGGAACGGATTTCCAAGTATTGTAAATTTGATGTCATGCTCATGACAGAGATCTAACAGTCTCCAAAAATCAGGATGAAGTATCGGATCTCCTCCTGTGATATAGAAGTAAGGAGTCATGCCGTAAACTTTACAGAAATCAACGCAGTTATAGAACGTGGTTTCAATCTGCTCCCATGTCATTGACTTTAAACATGTGTGTTTACCTGATGAATAAATGTAACAGTGCTTACACCTCTGGTCACACTCATCTGTTATATGCCATTGAAATGAAAAATATCCTGCCATGACTCCCTTACTCCTTTATCATTATGAATCACTCAAACCTCTTATTACTGCTTGTCACCCGCACCGCATGCAGAACCGCAAGCTGCTGGCTTTTCTTCCGGCTTATCTCCTGCTCCGCAAGCTGCCGGCTTGTCTCCCGCACCACATGCCGCTGGCTTATCCCCTGCGCCACATGCGGCTGGCTTGTCTCCAGCTCCACAAGCTGATCCATTTGCTGCTTCCTGCTTGTTCCATCCAAAAAGATTTGATAATGCCATTTTTGTTTCCTCCTTATACTGGAATCTGTCTTGAAAGCCCTATTGCTTTCTGTAACCTTATAATCACATACAGCGTTTATGAAAAAAAGTACGCACTTTTTTATTACATAGTTACTTTTTTGTAACTAATTGACACGTTATAAACGCTATATTACGATTTGAATGTAACATTCGATTTTAATGTATTGAGAAAATGAGGTGTCTTATGAAAACAAAAGAAGAATTACCAGAGTGTCCTGTTGCTACAACTGTAAGTCTCATAGGTAGCAAATGGAAGCTCCTTATTATGAGAAATCTCCTTGCAAGACCATGGCGCTTTAATGAATTACAGAAATCCTTAGATGGTGTAAGCCAGAAGGTTCTTACTGATTCATTGAGATCAATGGAATCTGACGGCATAATCGTA
>JAFPVA010000211.1 GCA_017413105.1 Butyrivibrio sp.
GTCAATTATACTTACAACTAATAATTTTCAGAAAGGTAGATGCTATGGAAAGACTTATTCTCGTCACAACATACATGGTCATTACAACATCCGTGAATATGATTCAGGGGTCTGTTTTTGATATGTATGATGAGGATAAGACTATTTGTAAGGCATAGTTAGTGCTTTATAACTGATATAGTTTACAAGGCCTCATCAAGCGATTGATGGGGCTTTTGTTATTCATGAATGAATAACAAAACGTTCCGCGAGGATGCACAGCTCGCAGAGATGAATATATTGCTTACGCAATCTGCGAGCGCGCTAGAATTTCGCGAGCAAAATTCTAATTTGGAGGTGACGTGGCTATGAGAATAAAGGAGAAGAAGTATATTTTAGCTGATGGTAGAGAAATTACTATTAAGAGCGCGGGTCCGGAGGATGCACCTAAAGTAAAGCTTCACAGGGAAGCAACTGCTGCAGAAACACATTTTATGGCAAGAGAACCCGAAGATGGTCAGCTTAGTCTGGAGAAAATTACAGAGATTCTTGGAAGCATTGCTGAAAGTGACAGAGACTTCATGGTAAGCGCATATATTGGAGATGAACTCATTGGAGATCTTGGTGTAACACTCATAAGACCACATATAAAGTACCTTCATCGGGCATATCTTGGTATGTCAATCAGACAGGAATACACAGGAATGGGGCTTGGAAGCTTCATGATGAAGATTGCCTTGGACCAGGCAAAGGCAAATGGTTTTGAGCAGGTTGAACTTGGCGTATACAGCGATAACGACAGGGCTAGGCACATGTACAAGAAAATGGGATTTAAAGAATATGGAATGAATCCCAGAGCATTCAAGTTAAAAGATGGGACATACAGGGATGAAATTATAATGGCAAATATATTTGAGTGAGGCAGCTTATGGATAATTATGTTGATGAAAGAGATTTTAAATTACTGGAAAACGATAAGTACACATTCTTTGTTCTGAGAAGGATTTTTGGCGCTGACTGTAACCTGCTTTTAACTGATCACGAGCGGCTTATTATCTGCTTTACCGGAACGCCCTATCCTGTATGGATATGGACGCCGGATGGAGCATCTGATCAAGAATATGAAAATGCCTATCAGATTGCTAAAGAGAATGGCTTGATCGATGTGGAGCATACATTCAATTTAAAGTATGAGCTTGCTGATTATTTTATAAAAAGAGCTGCGGATGAAGGTCAGGAGCTTGCTGTAACGGTGAATATGTTTGCATACGATTGTTCGGATCCGGTTCCGCCTAAATCAGAGGTAGACGGGAATATTTGTAAATGTACGGAAAAGGATGTGGCTGAACTTGTCGATTTCATTGATCTTTTCCATGAAGAAGTGGGAATAGATAAAAAGAGTAGAACAGAGTACCGGCAGGATGCTGAAAACTATGCTAAGTCAGGAAGAATGTATTTCTGGGTTGATGAGGAAGGCAGGAAAGTAGCAAGTTGTCAGTATGCACCTACAGGGAATATGGCTTCGCTTAATCTGGTATACACGAGGAAAGAATACCGCAGGAAACATTACGCGGAGCATCTTGTTTATCAGGTCACAAAGATAGCGCAGGATTCAGGTTATACACCGATGCTTTATACTAATGCAGATTATGTGGCATCAAATGCCTGCTATGAAAAAATCGGATATGTACAAAGAGGCAAGCTCTGTACATTAGGCTAAGTGGCAGGGAGTGTGGAGAAGGGAGAAAGGGACTTCATATCATTACGCTCCGGCAGCGGATTATATCGAAATAAAGAATGCTGAGATTGTTGCGGAGTGTATGAAAGCGAATGGCATTCCATATGTTCAAGGCAAGACTTGGACTACGGATTCATTCTATCGCGAGACAAGGAACAACTTTGAAAAGCACAAAGCAGATGGCTGTATTTCTGTAGAAATGGAATGTGCCGCAGTGCAAGCAGTTTGTGATTTTCGAGGACTGGAGCTGTATCCTTTCTTTACAAGTGGGGATCTGTTGGATGCACCTGAGTGGGATGAGCGAAACAAAGACAATGATGATGGAGGACAGCATGACGCGGGCCATTTCAACATAGCTCTGGCACTTGCGGAGTACATATCAAAATGAATTTTTAAATCCAATATTTCTCCGATCGAAAACCTAAAAGAGAAAAGAACCGGAAAACATGGAAAACTTACTTGGGGGCAGCAAGAAGAAATTTGTGAAGTATGAAGAGGGAGCTGCAATGTTCTCCATGGGGCTCCATATCCTTTTGACAGTTGATGACGGATTATTGACATATCATGCCTGTCCTGTTGATGACCGAATGGCGACGCAGTTAAACTGAATGTGGCTTTCGGAATATATAAGCCAAAGATAGATAACATTTTTTTATAAACCATCTGCCCGGTCAAGCAGGTGGTTTTTTTATTTAATAGGAAATTCCTCCGAATTTCCTATTAAACAAAAAAACGCTCCGCTATGGATGCGCACTCGCGCGTAATGTATATGTTGCATAAATGCAACCGCGCTCGGCGACGCGAGCATGTTGCGAGCAACATGCTTTTTTATTTGCAGATACTTGCGCTTTTTTGCTGAGTGTTTGCAGTTGATGCCAATTTTATTACCGTTAGTGCCGAATCCGTTGTCTGCTTTCTTTGCTGTACCTATACTGACGTTACATCAATAATATTTCAAAGGAGAGAAGCAATGAAAAAGAAAGGAATGAGCGGTTCCGGCAAGGTGATGACTGCCATTGGCAGCGTTCTTTTAGTACTTGCAGTGGCTGTTGTGGCAGTTGCAAACTTTTTCGCCGGCGTACTTGATACTTATGTCGGTATGGGTAAACCCAAGGTTGTGACAAAGCCCGGCAGTGAAAACTGGGATACAGAGTACTATTCACCTGATAAAACAGATCCGGAGGGTGTTGATGAGATAGCGAAAGACGTGACAAGGCGTATCGCTGAAGAAGGCATCACACTTATGAAGAACAACGGGATTCTTCCGCTTAAGGGAAATGAAAGTGTTTCGCTTTTCGGAAGACGCAGTGTTGATACGGCCTGGGGCGGAACAGGATCAGGTGCCGGAGATGAAGGACAGTGCACACCCATGGCACAGGCGCTTGGCGATCAGGGCTTTATGGTCAACGACACGCTGACAAAGCTTTACGCTGATAACCTTGATAAGGTTGAAAAGGGCTATAACGCCATGGATAAGTTGGATGCAACAACTTATTACATTGGAGAATTTCCAATGAGCTACTATACAACAAGTGTTACAGGGTCCTACGGAAAGTACAGTGATGCAGCTATTGTTGTCATCGGACGACAGGGCGGTGAGGGCTTTGATTTTGCAACTGACCTCAAAGGCTCTATTTCATCAGGGGAGACTGCGATGTCAAAAGACGTGGCAGAGACCAAAAATTATGAGAACGGTCAGCATCAGCTGGAGATGACTTATGAGGAAAAAGAACTCTTAAAGCACGTTGAAGAGAACTTTGAAAATGTCGTTGTTGTAGTGAACAGCTCAAACGTAATGGAGCTTGGAGAACTTAACGATGATGAGAATGTGGATGCGATAGTATGGCTCGCTTATCCAGGTTCACGAGGAACAGTCGCACTGGCTGAAATACTTGCAGGACAGATTAATCCTTCAGGTCATACTGTTGATACATGGCCCAGAGATCTCACCAAAGATCCAACATTTCCAAATACGACGACAAAGGCTTACAGCAATCTTGATGAGGGATTCACAGTTGAGTATGAGGAAGGAATCTATGTTGGATACCGCTATTATGAGACTGCAGCTGCTGATAACTTCATAGATTATGACGAAGCAGTCGTTTATCCTTTTGGCTACGGGCTCAGCTACACAACATTTGAGCAGCAGATCAAGGATGTTCAGGAAGAGGATGGTGAGATTACCGTAACCGTTTCTGTAAAGAATACAGGATCTGTTTCCGGTAAAGATGTTGTCCAGGTATACTTCCATGCACCATATGACGGTGCTGTTGAAAAAGCGGAAGTTGTACTTGCAGGATATGTTAAGACAGACCTCTTAAATGCAGGTGAGACAAAAGACTATCAGGTGTCCTTTAATGAAGAAGATATGGCATCATTCGACTACAAAAATGCAGGATGCTATGTGCTTGATAAAGGTAATTACATTATTTCAGTAAGAAAGAATGCACATGAGATTTATGGAGATAACTGTGAATGGGCTTTAAACGTTCCGGAACAGATCGTTTATGACCAGTCAAACCCAAGAAAGACGGAGATAGAAGCACAGACCGGAGAATATGTAAACTATTCTGATGAGTGGAAGCAGAACCATAAAGTTGAAGCAGCTGTTACGCGTTTTGGCTGGATGAACGACCACTTTGAGGAAGGAAAAGCGACAATTCTCAGTCGAAAGGATTTTAAAGGAACCTTCCCGACAGCTCCTACGGCAGCAGATCTTACGGCTTCGGATGAGCTGGTAAAAGAAATGGGTACATACGAGCCTGATTACTATGATGAAGCAGATACAGCCCCTAAAACCGGTGCAAACAATGGGTTGCAGCTGATAGCTTTGAGAGGAGCTGCATACGATGATCCCAGATGGGATGAACTCCTTGATCAGCTCAGTGTCAAGGATATGAACAATCTGATCTGCGCTGGAAACCAGGGAACCGTTCCTCTTGGATCCATTGGACTGCCAAAGAGCGGTGCCACAGACGGACCTGCAGGACTTAAGCAGTATGGAGGAATCGGATTCTCTGCTTCCGGAAACTTCAACTGCTGTGGAACACTGGTTGCTGCAACATGGAACGTTGATCTTGCAAGAGAATATGGAAACGCAGTAGGTAATGAAGCTATTCTTGGTAAAGTGTCAGGGTGGTACGCACCGGGAAATGACCTTCACAGAACAGCCTTCGGCGGACGTAACTTTGAGTACTATTCAGAGGATCCGCTTGTTTCAGGAAAGACCTGTGCGGGAACAATACAGGGGGCAACGCAGAAAGGATTTGCTTGCTACGTCAAGCACTTTGCACTCAACGATGTGGAGACTCACAGGGATGATAATGGTCCTACAGTATGGTCCAACGAGCAGGCAATGAGAGAACTAAACCTCAAGGCCTTTGAGATTGCGGTAAAAGAGCCTGTTATAGACCTTGAGTATCTCGATGAAGAAGGCAATACACAGCACAAGAATATGCGCGGTTCCATCGGTGTTATGTCCAGCTTTAACAGACTCGGCGGTGTATGGACAGGCGGCTGCTCAGAGCTCCTTAATGAAGTGCTTCGCGGAGAGTGGGGATTCACCGGATGCGTGATCACTGACTACGACGGAACAGAGTACATGAACTGTGAGTGGGCTGTGTCCAACGGAAACGACCTTATCCTTGCTAACATTTCAACACTTCCTTCGAAGTTTAAGGATACAAACAACGCAAGTACACAGCAGGTAATGCGTCAGGCTGTAAAGAACATCGCTTATCTTACTCTTAACAGCAATGCAGTGAACGGTATGTCTGATGGAACTAAAGTAACATACGGTATTGCCCCATGGAAGTTTGCAGTTGGCGCACTTGCAGCGCTTCTGGCAATTGCCGGAGGACTTCTGATCTTCTTTGGAGTGAAGAAGAAAAACAAACAGGTAACAAAAATAGAAAACAAATAATAAAACAAAAGGAGAAATTTAAAATGAAAAAATTCTTAGCAATTCTACTGTCAATGGTTATGGTAATGTCACTTGCTGCATGTGGAAGCGGCTCTGCAGCTGAATACTACTCAGGTGAAGTTGACTGGGTTGAAGCCGGTTATGAAGGAGATTGCATTATAACAAACCATGTCGGACTGGTACTTAACGGTGACGGAACATATACTCTTGAGGACGCATTCCTTGTAAACCAGGTTTCAGGTGCTATCGTTTTCTTTACAAAAACCTTCTATACAGGAAAGTACACAGCTGAAAAGGCTGATGCAGACGGAATTAAGACTGTATCTCTTCAGGCACCCACAAGTGCTGTTCAGAACCTGAACGGTGTCGTGGCTACATCAGCTGAGGATGCTGACATTCTTCCTTCCTTCCAGCCTGATTTCTCATCAATCCAGGTTGATACAAACTCACACGCTGTTGTAAGCACAATCCCTCAGCATCAGTAATCTGAGAATGTTACTGTTCACTCGCATACTGCTCGCTCCAGTAACCACTTCGCGCATTCATTCCAAATCGACTTCGTCGATGGAATGCGCTCACTCCTGCATCAGGTTCTCACGAAATGCGCAGCTTAGTGCGCATTTCTGTCTGAA
>JAFPVA010000212.1 GCA_017413105.1 Butyrivibrio sp.
CATTTGTAGATACCTCTCTTTTTCTGTTTATTGCCAACTATGCTAGGGTCAGCAATTACAGTTTATCTGAGGTATCTTTCTTTTTCTATAAATTCACACCTCTATCCACACTTTAAATGTTACAGGAAGCTATGAAACAAAAAAACGCCCTGATAATTCTGTCAATTATCAGTGACGTTATTGGAATATATATGCTAAGTAAATTACATCTTTTGTCTCAGATCTCCCCCATCATCATGAAGGAGTAAATCCGGATCCTGGTCTGCAGCAGTTGTAGCAAGCTGGTCACATCTCTCATTTTCGGCATGTCCTGCATGCCCCTTTACCCAGTTCCAGCAAATTCCGTGAGGCTTTGCAGCTTCAAGGAGCCTTTTCCAAAGCTCCACATTTTTTACCGGCTTATTCCCTGCGGTCTTCCAGCCCTTCTTCTGCCAGTTGTCGATCCAGTGTTCATTAAAAGCACTAATGACATATTTGGAATCGGAAAACATTTCCACATCGCAGGGGCGATTTAACGCTTCTAGGCCTACTATTGCTCCCATAAGTTCCATCCTGTTATTTGTGGTCTTATCATAGCCGGCGCTAAGTTCCTTTTCATGGACTTCGCCCTTTGAATCCACATATCTAAGTATTGTTCCGTAGCCGCCCGGTCCGTCAGGATTTCCCCTGGCTGATCCGTCGGAATATATCTCTACTCTCATAGAATCTCCAAATGCATATTTATAGATTTTTGAATAGTTCTAATTATTCATGGGATCATGATTTAGTACTTATAAAACTTTAGTCCCAGTGCCCTGTTGTAAGGAACTTATTCGCAAGATTCTGGGCATTGTCTACGATGTTCTCATCATATCCGAGAAGTCCCAAAAGGCTAATGGCATTTCTGTTAGTTGCCGGTCCCTCTTTTACCAGATAATCAAAATGAACATCATTATTACTTACATGTCCCTCAAAGTGACACAGATCAAACTTATCAGAAAGTAGGGATGTAAGCTCAATATCATGTGTAGCCGCAAAGCAAAGGACATTACTTCCCGCAAAGCTCTTTAAAATCTCAGTAGAAGCTGCTATACGCTCAATGGTATTGGTTCCTCTAAGTACCTCATCCACAAAGCATAAAACCTTTGCGCCTTCTTTCTTTGCCGCATCAAGGATTCTTTTTATGGATTTTATCTCGACGATATAATAACTGTCTCCCTCAAAGATATCATCCGTAAGTGCCATTGAGGAAAAAATCCTGAAAAATGGCGCCCTGTACTCTTTTCCCAAGACAGTATGAATGGTCTGAGCCAGAATCGCATTTATAGCACAGGACTTAAGGTATGTGGACTTACCGGAAGCATTGGAACCGGTGATAAGAAGTCCTTTCTTAGTGTTAACATCATTTTCAATACAGCCCTCTATAAGAGGATGTGTAATGCCCTTAGCTTCATACCCTACAGTTTCATCAAACTTTGGAATTACAAAATGGTCCTTAACAGATTCTCTGTAGCAGGCTACAGCAATTTCTGTCTCCATCTTTCCGATTATGGTAATGATCTTATCAAGATGCTCTTTATTTGCCATTATCTCTTTATACATCTGATTGAACTTAATGATGTCAAGATGCAGAGCCATCCTGATGTAATCCACCAAAAGATCCAACGGATTTCCGCTTGAATTATTCCTTGTGGGAGACATAAGAATTGATGAGCCTCTAAGGAAAGAATTAAATTTCTTTGCGGACTCCTGTAAGCCCATTAGCTCAGGCTCGATAGCAGCTATTTTGACCTTTTCAAAAAGCTGAACAGAATAAATGACCTTGATAATATAGTTATAGGTTACAAGATAAGGCTCAATCTCATTCTTAACCTTAAAATACGAAATGATATTTGTCACAACCAGGGCAACCAGTACAACGAAACCAATCTTAAAGTTTATAAAACAGCCAATAGCCGCAAGAGCAATAAGCCCTATCATGATGAAATGTTTCGTGTTGCTAAAGCCATCCACATTATCAAGATAATCCAGATAGTCATAGATTGAATGTCTTATTCTTCTTCCAATCTTCGCAAATATGATCTGAAGTTTTCTACGGTCCTCGTCATTATTCTGAAAATAATCGACCTTCTTCTCAAAATCATCAAAATCATCTTTAGTACTTGGGGTTCTTAGAAGATAATACAGATATTCCTCTCCTGATGCAGACAGACAATAATTCATCCTTGCAAAGACGCCATCCATATTAAGGTCGTTCCAGGTAATATCGTCAATCTGGTTCTCTTTCTGATGTCTCCTGTAATATCCGTTTAAGTGATCTAGATCATCCTCCTTATATACTCTGCCGGGAGCATTACCAAATTCTTTTTTCAGCTTGGCCACAAGTGCCTTTTCAATGATGTGCTGATCTCGGATTCCAAGAATGTATGCAATAAGACACACTCCTGCCAAAATCCCCAAAAATATCAAACTTTCCATAGTTTAGCCGTAAATCCTTTTCTTAATCTCTTCTGCCTTGCTGTATAGGTCTGAAGGCTCTACGCCAATGTTAAATTTGCCGTTTTCATAGCGGATAATGCCCTCGATCATAGTCATAAGGACATTTTCCTTGCTTCCGCTATATACGATATTCTTCTCAATATTATTGATAGGCTGCATATTAGGTCTTGAAAGATCAAGCATAATAATATCAGCTTTCTTTCCTTCAGAAAGATAATCGCAGTCGTTTAGGCCCATTGCCCTTGCTCCGTTAACAGTAGCCATCTTAAGAACTTCTTTTGCATCAACGCTGCTGGCATCATTGTTCCTTAGTTTAGCAAGCCCGGTAACCAGAAACATCTCCCTGAACATATCAAGGCAGTTGTTGCTGGCAGGACCGTCTGTACCTATTGCCACAGTAATACCTTTTTCAAGGTATTCTTTTATAGGAGCGATTCCGCTGGCAAGCTTTGTATTGGACCCGGGATTGGTTACGGCGTATACGCCTCTTTTTTTCATGATCTCACGGTCCTTGTCATTGGTCCAGACCAGGTGATAACCACCACCGCCATAATCAAAAAGACCCAGACTATCAAAAAACTCTATGGGAGTCATGCCATAGCGCTCTATACATTCCTTTGTCTCTTTATCCGTTTCCTGAATATGTGCCCAGAATGGTGCTTTATACTTATGTGTTAGTTCAGCACATTTCTCCAAAAGTTCCTTAGAGCAGGTGTATTCTGCATGAACTCCAAGAATAAAGGAATTATAAGGGTCTTTTCCGTTAATCTCGTTATAATACTGTTCCAACAGCTCCACAGACTGGCTGAAATTGTTGACGCAGCTGGTCTGAACACAGCGCATACCGGTGTCTGCCATGGCCTGTGCTACCGTAAAGGGCGTAAGATACATCTCAAAAATAGATGTAATGCCACTTGTAAGATATTCAAGAACAGCAATCTTAGATAGATGATAGATATCTTCTCCCGTCATCTTAGCTTCAATAGGGAAAATAGCATTATTAAGCCAATCCTGAAGCGGCAGGTCATCAGCCGCAGACCTCATAAGAGTCATGGCTGAATGAGTGTGAGCATCTTTAAATCCTGGCATAAGAAGATTTCCCTTACAGTCAATTTCTCTGTCCCAGATTAGAATCTCCTCTTTATGGGTATCGCAGTACTTAAGAGCTTCCTCCTCAGTACCCGCAAACTTTATCCTGTCCTCAACAACCCATACTTCCCCAACAAATATATCTTTTCCGGGTTCCATTGTAAGAACCCTTGCATTAAAAAACCTTATTCTCATACGTAACCTTCCTCAAAACTAACTGCATAACTACAGTTTATATGTATTACAGAATCCATTAAATTCCGATTATTGATTACAGTGAAAAGTTCTTAATTGACTCTGTCACAAGCTTTGTGAAAAGAGGCGCAGCCTTATCAGCAGCTTTCTGAACCTCCTCATGGCAAAGTGGCTGCTCACTGATTCCTGCAGCCAGATTACTGATGCAGGAAACCCCGCAGATTCTCATCCCCATATGGTTAGCTGCAATTGCCTCATTTACGGTGCTCATTCCAACAGCAGAAACCCCAAGCTTTCCAAGTAGTCTTATCTCTGCAGGAGATTCAAAGGAAGGCCCGGTAAGCTGACAGTATACGCCTTCCTTAAGGTCGATTCCGTTATCCTTTGCTGCTTTCCTTATAACATCCTGAAGGTCCTTGTTATAAACCTCAGACATATCCGCAAATCTAGGTCCCAGTTCATCCACATTTGGTCCAATAAGTGGATTTGGAGCAAATATTGAAACATGATCGGTGATAAGCATAAGGTCTCCTGCCTTAAAGCCTTCACCAAGACCGCCTGCAGCATTTGTAAGGAAAAGGATCTTTGCTCCAAGCATCTTCATAAGCCTGGCAGGAAGTACCACATCACTTATCTGATAGCCCTCATAGAAATGAACTCTTCCCTTCATGCAAACAATCTTCACGTTATCGAGATATCCAAAAATGAACTTTCCGGCATGTCCCGGAACTGTAGAAACAGGAAATCCTGGGATCTCGCTGTAGCTTATCTCAGTCTCAATCTTAATATTCTCTGCAAAGCCGCCAAGGCCTGATCCCAGAACAAGAGCCACATCCGGAACAAAATCTGTCTTTTCCTTAACTGCCTTTACGCAGGCTTCAAGTTTTTCATATATTGCATTACCCATAGTGCACCTCACTTTTAAATTTTTCTAAATTACTGTCGGGATTCTCGCGCCAGTCACAGATGCTTTAACATCATTTACAATCGTACCGGTTAGCAAAAAACAAACCGGTGTAGCTGCAAGCCGCAACTACACCAGTAATTATATCATATAATGCAAGATTAGAAATTGAAGAATACATCAACCACGACACCAAAAATAATCATAATAATATATCGCCTTCATCCTCAGGAGGTGTATCATCTACATCTAAAGCTTCATCTATAGCTATATCAGCAGCTTCTCCCTCAGGAATTTCAAGCATTTCAGGAACAGAAAGCTTTCCGGTCAAAACAGGCTGAATAACATTCTTTACGGCATTTTCAAAGACTTCCTTCATGCCGCCCTTCATAAAGCGTCCTGCCAGCATTCCCGGGATACCTCCTATTCCTTCCGGAGCCATATTATTTATGGTATCCATCAAAAGACTGGTTCCCGGAATCTCATGTAACCTGACTTCGATTTCAGCCGGAACCGAAGGATAGATAAAGGTTCCCTTTCTGTCACTTCTATCAGCTGCATCATCCTCAAAGCATATATCCAGTTTGCGCAGACATGCTTCCTCCAGGAAATATATATCATTCTTAAGAATAAGCCTGTTGTATTCATCAGTTTTAAACTGCGAAACCAGAGAAACCTCATAGACTTCACCATGCATGTTTATCCTGCTGACAAATCTTTTCCCGCCAAAGCCGCATCTTAAGCTATAGACCTCAATTCCCTCATAGATATCGATAAAGAAGCCATCATTTTCGCAGAGCCTGAAGCCTATCTTATGCATACCGTCAGTGAAGTTATTGTGAACAATCTGCATCATTATCGGAAAGATTCCAACGCCATGATCAGATATATCATAGGTCTTTCCATCAAGCTTTTTTTCCCAGGAATGGATAAGCTGATTTTCATTTCTTACATTAAAAGAATTTACGGAATAGTCAAAGGACGCCCTCTTATTATGGAAAGAAACCTCTTTTGATCTGGTTCTTCCATTAGTCATCCTGACTGTCCTTGTTTTCCAACCGCCACCGGCTATTGTAGGAAAAACAGAAATCCTACCGCTTACAGATTTGCATAGCGCCTTAAGCTCACAGAGAGCATTGAAATCCTCAGGAAGCGGCTCGTCATGTACATCGATCTTCGATTTCATAGCCTCTCTGATCATAACGGCCATTTTGCTGGTCTGGAAGATGTCATTGTTTCCGGCATTTGTCACAACGACCATATCAATATCCGGATAAATGAAAACATTCTGTCCCATCATGCCGTTGTAGGCAAAAGAACCCGGTCTGTCATCATTTATCCAAAGCTGATAGCCATAATGACTATTATCCTCTTTGCCGGTTTCTATCTGCCAGGAGGTAGATTCGATAACCCATTCTTCAGGAACTATCTGTTTTCCATCCCACTCTCCCTTTTGAAGATACAGCTGTCCAAGCTTGGCCATATCCTCTATTCGCATAAAAAGACCCCAGCCGCCCTTGGTTATGCTCTGAGGGCAGCACTCCCAGTAGCAACGCCAGATGCCCATGGGCTCAAAGATTCTCTCTTTTACAAATTCAAAAAGAGACTTTCCGGTAAGCTCAGTAACAATGGCAGAAAGCATGTAGGTATTCATGCTGTTATACTCAAACTCTTTTCCCGGCTCAGTCTTAAAAGATGAATCTAAATAGTTCTTTCTCCAGTCGTTTCCGCTTATGGCCCCCGCCTCGTTAAAGTCAACGCCGGAACTCATGGTAAGAAGCTGCTTTACCGTAACGGTTTTACGAAGAAATCCAAAAGGGCTGAATCTGGCACTGAATATGTCACTTAACTTGTCATCAATAGAAAGTTTTCCCTCATGGACCAAAATTCCAATAGCCATGCCCACAATACTCTTGCACATGGAATAGGAAACATGCCACATATCCATGTCATAGGGCTCAAAAGCGCATTCAGCGACAACATAGCCGTGCCTTAAAAACATCAGCCTGTGCATGTTACACTCTCTGTCCTTTGAGAGCGCTCTAATAAGATCAACAAAAAAAGCAGAACTTACGCCCTGAGATTCAGGTGTTCTTCTCTCAAGTGTCGTCTCTCCAATAACCCTTTCATGTCTGAATTCAGGTTTTTGAGGAACATAATCAACCTTGCTGATTTCCCCTGTTTCATGGGTCATCAGCTTTAAAAGAAGCTCTCCAACGTCAAGTCCTGCCTTTGCCATTTTCTCTTTTCCCTCCAACAATATAAATTGATCACTACGGATCAATTAAATATTCAGTCATTCTTAAGCGCCCTCATGGAGTTAAGTATTGCGATAACTGCAACTCCCACATCTCCAAATACTGCCAGCCACATGGTTGTAAGTCCCAACGCACCAAGAACTAATATGATAAGCTTAACCGCCAGCGCAAAAACAATGTTCTCTTTAACAATACGAATAGTCTTGCGGGCAATCTTCATAACCTGTGAAATTTTGGAAATATCATCATCCATTATGACGATATCTGCAGCTTCAATAGCTGCATCGCTTCCCAAAGATCCCATGGCGATTCCCACGTCGGCTCTCATAAGCACCGGAGCATCATTAATTCCGTCACCTACAAATGCAAGCTTACTACCATTATCCAACGAAGAAAGTAATTTTTCAACTCTGCTGACCTTGTCGGCAGGAAGGAGCTCTGCTATCACCTCATCTGCTCCAACTTTTTTAGCCACATCCTCAGCAGCTTTCTTTCTGTCTCCTGTAAGCATGACAGTCTTCTTAACTCCGGAAGACTTCATGGCCTTAAGTGCCTCTGCTGCGCCGTCCTTTATAACATCAGATATTACTACAGCGCCAAGGTATTTCCCTGAAAGAGCAGCATACACAACTGTTCCTGCGCTCTCAACCTGTTCAAAAGAAATCCCTTGTTCTTCCATAAGCTTGCCACTTCCAAGAAGCAGTTCTTTTCCCTCGTAAAGGACACTTAAACCACGGCCGGCAATTTCCTTTGAGCTGGCTTCATCAATAAGTGAAAAGTCAATCTGATTCTTCCAATTACCGTTATCAATGAGATCGGTTCCATCTGTATAAGCCAAAAGAACTGATCTCGCAATCGGATGATTTGACAAAGCCTCTCCATGGGCTGCAACCTTAAGAAGTTCTTTAAAACTTACCTTTTCCTCGGCATTTTTAGCTGGTATAAGCTCTGTAACCTTGAATTCACCCTTTGTGAGTGTACCGGTTTTATCAAAAACTACAGTATCTACCTTAGATACGCTCTCTAAATAGTTACTGCCCTTAACAAGTACTCCAATTTTACTAGATGCTCCTATTCCACCAAAGAAGCCAAGGGGAACAGATATTACAAGAGCACATGGACATGAAACAATAAGGAAAATACATGCTCTTCTGATACTATCAGAAAAGGTAAGCCCTCCAAGAAGCGGCGGAATTATCGCAAGAAGCAAAGCTCCAACAGTAACTACAGGAGTATAGTATCTGGCAAATCTCGTGATGAAGTTTTCCATTCGCGATTTCTTGTTGCTGGCATTTTCAACAAGTTCCAATATCTTCGCTACAGTAGAATCCTCATAAGCCTTTGTTGCCTTTACTTTAAGAAGTCCCTCACCGTTAAGGCATCCGCTGATCACTTCTTCCCCTGCCTTAGCTCTTCTAGGAACGGATTCTCCAGTAAGCGCAGCAGTATCAATAAAAGATTCACCTTCAACTACAACAGCATCAACCGGAATCTTTTCCCCGGCCCTGACGAGAAGAATATCACCAATACTTACTTCCTCAGGATCAATCTCTGATACACTGCCATCTTCTTCGACACGATTTGCTGTCTCAGGCGCAATACTCATAAGCTCTGTGATAGATTGCCTCGATTTTCCAACCGCATAGCTTTGGAAGAGTTCTCCAACCTGGTAAAAAAGCATTACTGCCAGTGCTTCAGAATACTCGCCAATTCCAAAGGCACCAAAGGTAGCGATCATCATAAGGAAATTCTCATCAAAAACCTGTCCATGACTGATATTGATACAGGCCTTTTTTATTACATCATAGCCAATGATACCGTATGGAATCAGATAAATTACAAATTGTATAAGGGGATGAACATAATCAAATACCCCTGTTTTATCCAGTACAAGCAATACAATGAATATTGCCAAAACCAGTAATATTCTGTTTCGTGTTTTCTTTTGTTTTTTTGTCATAGCTAAAATGTCCTATCTTTTATATTTTCCAAGTTCATTTCCATACTCTTGTGACAAGAAAGAATGTCGCTCGCGACATTCTCGCGCCGAGCGCGGTTGCATTTATGCAACATTTACCTATCGCGCGAGTGCGCATCCATAGCGGAGCGTTTTTTATGATATAGGAATTTCGGAGAAATTTCCTATATCATAAAAAAGAGCAATACCTATATTAGTATTGCCCTTTTGAAAAATCTTATGCTTCAATCTCACAATCAGGCTCTACCTTTTTGCATGCCTTAACTGCCTGCTCAAATACGCTGTCAAATACATCATCAGCAGCCTCAAGGATGAACTTCTGAGTCATAAAATTGACTCTTGCACTTACAACACCATCAATCTTTTTTACAGCCTCTTCCATCTTAGCTGCACAGTTAGCACAATCAACTTCACACTTAAATGTCTTCTTCATAATCTCTTTCTCCTTTATATTTCATTTTCAATTATTAACGTTAATAATTGTTAACCATTCTGAATATGTCTAAATCCGATTTACTCTTCAATATGATTCAGGCCCTGATCAATAATGGTCCTTACATGTTCATCAGCAAGGAAATAAATTATTGACTTACCCTCTCGTCTGTTACTGACCAGCTTGCTCTGTTTCAAAATCTTAAGCTGATGTGAAATTGCTGACTGAGTCATTTTAAGTGTCTCTGCTATATCACATACGCACATCTCTGATTCAAACAGTGCAAACAATATCTTGATTCTTGTGGAATCACCAAATACCTTAAACAGCTCTGCCAGATCATAGAGTTCATCTTCATCAGGCATCTGGCTCTTTGTCTTCAAAACCACATTGCTGTGAGTGCAAAACTCATCGCAAAGCTCAACATCATTCATCGCCATAAGCGTATCTCCTTAACTCGATTAAACATATGAATATCTGTTCATATGTTTAATCTATATCACAAACCCATATTTGTCAACACCTATTTCAAAATATTCATTTTCATTCACAAAACAGATATTAAAATAAAAAAACGGGCACAGACCGATTGGATTTGCTCGCAAATCATTGGAGGTCTGTGCCGTTTTTTTATTTTAATATCGTCCTGTTAATCAGAATGTAACCTTCTTATATGATTTCTTTCCCTTACGAACCATTACACCATCAGCAAATACGTCCTTGGTGTATGTTGTCTTTACGTCTGTAACCTTCTCTTCGTTAAAGGTTACACCGCCCTGTTCAACTGCACGTCTTGCTTCACTTCTTGTAGCGCAAAGACCTGCAGAAACAAGAACCTGAAGAATATCAACAACACCGTCTCTGAAGTCCTCTTCCTTAAGTGAAGTTGCAGGAACATTAGCCATGTCTCCGCCGCCTGCGAAAAGAGCTCTTGCAGCATCCTGAGCCTTCTGAGCTTCCTCTTTTCCATGAACGAGAGCCGTGAGCTCAAATGCAAGAATTTCCTTCTTCTCGTTGATTCTTGAAGGATCCCACTTCTCCATCTCAAGAATCTCCTCGATAGGAATAAATGTGAGCATCTTGATGCACTTATCAACATCAGCATCTCCGACATTTCTCCAGTACTGGTAGAAATCGTATGGTGATGTCTTCTCAGGATCAAGCCATACAGCGTTTCCTGCTGTCTTCCCCATCTTCTTGCCCTGTGAATCTGTAAGAAGAGTGATTGTCATGGCATGTGCATCCTTGCCAAGCTTACGACGGATAAGCTCTGTTCCGCCAAGCATGTTACTCCACTGATCATCGCCACCAAACTCAAGGTTACAGTTGTACTTCTGGAACATGTAATAGAAGTCATAGGACTGCATGATCATGTAGTTAAATTCAAGGAAGGAAAGCCCCTTCTCCATACGCTGCTTGTAGCATTCAGCTCTAAGCATGTTGTTAACTGAGAAGCATGCGCCAACTTCACGAAGAAGCTCAATATAGTTGAGGTTCATGAGCCAGTCAGCATTATTTACCATCATTGCCTTGCCTTCGCCGAAGTCAATGAACTTCTCCATCTGCTTCTTAAAGCACTCAGCATTGTGATCGATATCTTCTCTTGTGAGCATCTTTCTCATGTCGGTTCTGCCTGAAGGATCACCGATCATAGTTGTACCACCACCGATAAGGGCGATTGGCTTGTTTCCGGCCTGCTGAAGTCTCTTCATGAGAGTAAGAGCCATAAAGTGTCCTGCAGTAAGGCTGTCTGCAGTACAGTCAAAACCAATGTAGAATGTGGCCTTTCCTGCGTTTACCAGTTCTCTTATCTGCTCTTCGTCTGTAACCTGAGCGATAAGACCTCTTGCCTTAAGTTCTTCAAAAATCTGCATATTGCACCTCCATTTTCTGCGAAGGGGTTTCAACATTACTAATGCCGTTCAAGCCATAGCTCTGCATTAGCACGTAAAAAAGTCCTTCGCAATCCATTGATAGATTACGAAGGACGAATTATCTCGTGGTACCACCTTCATTTACTCATAGCTCACGCCATAAGCCTTTGTAAGTACAGCTTGTAATCTCTGATAATACAAACGATACTCTCCCGATATAACGGTCAGTCCCCGTCAATGCCTACTTAATCAAAATCTTTCCGCATTGCAGCTCACGGAGGTATTCATCATCGCTCTTAACCTACGCCTCTCACCAACCGGCAATTCTCTGTTGTCAGCCTGCGATTCTTACTTATTCCGATCAATGCTTTTTCTTATTATTCTAGATTTTAAAGTTGATTTATTTTAATGTCAAGATGTTTTTAATATAATCCCCTTGTATAAAAAAGGAAAATACAGTATTATTTAGAAAAATATTACAAATGCAGAGTAGACATTAAAGCGTTAAGTGCCCGGTGAACAGGGAGTTGTCATCAGGACGAAGGATTTTTCCGCGGTTTTAGTGTCGCATCCCGCTGCTACATCGCATGTGAATACTGCCTCCGATGTGGTAAAGGAAACTGCAAAGGAGGTAAAATTATGTCTAAATCTACTCAAGTATCAAAATCCCAAAACACATCTTTTTCATCCGTTGCAAGGCTAAAGGAAACAAAGGTATTAACCTTCTGCGGTATGATGGGCGCTCTGGCTCTTATTCTCAGCTATGTTGCAACCATCAAGATTGGTCAGTTCATTAGAATTGGCTTCTCCGGTCTTCCCGGGCAGATTGTTGATTATCTATTCGGACCATGGATTGGCGCCATTTTTGCAGGAACCATGGATATTGTAAAATGGTTTGTAAACGGAGACGGCGAGTTCTTCTTTGGTTTTACAATTACAGCAATAGTTGCAGCAATCATTTATGGTTTCTTCTTATACAACAAGCCACTGAAAGTATCAAATGTCATCATCTCTCAGCTTCTTGTAAAGCTTTTCTGCAACATCGGACTCAATACTTTATGGCTTAAAATGCTTTATAATCAGGCTGTGCTTGCAATCCTACCGGGACGTATCGTATCAAATGCAGTAATGCTTCCAATTGACTGCTTCATTATGTACGCAATGCTTAAGGTTATAGGAAAGATCATTAAACCATATTTTCAGAACCACTAAGGGTTTGACAAAACAGAACTGAGAGCACCTCGTGCCAAGTTCAATATGTAAGTCGAACCACATAAAATGGCTTTACACAGAATAAAACCTGCGTAAAGCCATTTTTCATTGCTATATTATTACCACTTATAAGAAGCAACATAATCAACATCTGAAGGTGTGCTGATTCCGGGATTCTCAATCTCCAAGGCCGCCTTTCTTCCGTCTAATGCAAGATCTTTTTCAAAATGATACATAGCAATTCCCAGGTCAATTTTCTGAAGATCGTAGTCAGGTGTAATGTAACCCTTATCATGTTTTTCATAAAAATGAGCCATTCTGTCTGTTACTACTACTCTCCAGGGCTGCTTATTTACAGCAGATGGTGCCAATCTGACACACTCAAGGGCATTGTAAATTCCCTTGTCCATAGCACCGGAAACGGTTAATGGAGTATCAAAATCCCCGTCAAAAAACATTTCTACAAATTTAAATCTGCTGTCAGCCTTAACGCCTTTTCTCATAAGTGTTTCCTTAACTGACATCTTATTGGCGGCCTTTCCGACTGGACTAATGCAAGGCATTATCTGATTAGTTGATAACCCTGCCGCATTTTCAAACTTATCCCGTGGCATTGTTCCACCAATCCATACTGTGCCAAGGCCAAGTTCGTGAGCACGCATAAGCAGAGCTTCGAAGGAATAACCATAGGCTTCCTCTGCATATTGCCCCTTATCTACTATAGCTGCTACATACAACTTCTCTCCTGTAAGAACAGGACTCGAGAGCTTATGCTCGTCTTTATAAAGAAAAACAAATTTAACAGGAATCCCATAAGGATTTGTTATTTCCTCGGAAAACTCCTTTAATTCTTTTATCATTGCTGTATCAGGCTCTTTGCCATCAAAAGTTCTTACGCTTCTTCTGCTCCGTGCCAATTCCAAAAAGTTACTCATAGCCAATCCTCCAATATAAAACACTAAGATCCAAAATAGTTCGTGTCAATTATAGCATAAATATAATTTATTACAATTATATTGCTTCAAATGTTAGTGAGTAAAAGAAATTGGATTTGTTGATTTTTACCAATTAAAAATTTCAGGCAAAAGACGATAAATATTTTGGAATGTAAAAGGAAGGAAACATGATATGGATATCAACTTTTTGTCAGCTGCAAACGGCATAACAAGTGCATATTTGAATCACGACAATGCCCTCAAAGCCATATCTGAAGCAAAAGGGCTTGATGAAGAAACAAAAAAGAGCTTTGGCGCAGAATTTGAGCAGGCCTATGACTCAATGATGGCTACAAAGATGCTCAGTTCCAATCTGCGTGAAAGCTACGATATGATGCACATGGACGATTTCAAAGAACATGCTACACGCCTTGGATATTCAATCGATAACCGTGTCATCGATATACTCCACGTTCAGCTCTCCGATGACATGAACAACAAAGTATCTGATGCCATGAATTCCGCAATGAAGGATTTTCAGCAAAGTACAAATCTATGATAAATAATATGGGGAATCCCGATTTCATTACATGAAATAAGGATTCCCTTTTTATATACATTAAGTCTCTTACCAGTCAAGCGTGTTATTTTCTATTTTCTTATCCCTGAGCATAAGGTCATTTATGGCATCACTTGGTGCTTTATTCTCAAACAAAATCTCATTTACAGTTTCCACAATAGGCATTTCAACTTCATATTTCTTTGCCAGTTCCAAAGCAGCCTTTGCACTGTAAACACCCTCGACGACCATATTTACTTCATCCATTGCTTCCTGCATGGATTTCCCTTGACCAATCAGAATTCCTGCTCTTCTGTTTCTGGAATGCATTGATGCGCAGGTAACTACCAGATCTCCTATTCCTGAAAGACCGCTGAAGGTCTCAAATTTACCTCCCATAGCCATGCCAAGGCGACCTATCTCTGCGATTCCTCTTGTGATAAGAGCTGCCTTTGCGTTATCGCCAAGCCCATATCCATCAGCCATACCGGCTGCAAGAGCAATAACATTTTTAAGTGCGGCACCTATCTCAATGCCAAGCATATCAGGGCTGATATATACCCTGAAGAAGCTATTCATAAAGATATTCTGCACATATCTTGCTGTCTCTTTATCAAAAGCTCCTACAACAATTGTAGTAGGAAGGCCCTTCCCCACTTCCTCTGCATGAGAAGGTCCTGACAGTACACATACCTGACTTCCGGGAATCTCATCAAGAATAACATCAGACATGACCATAAGTGTAGATTCTTCTATTCCCTTAGTGCAGTTGACTATTATCTGCCTGTGCTCGTCACTTGGCTGAATAAAAGGAGCCATTTTATGTACAGTCTCACGCATGTGAGCAGAAGGTATAACTATGACCACCAGGTCTTTTCCTCTGACTGCAGTTTCCATATCTGATGTGAAATCCACACTGTCATCAAGGATTACCCCGGGAAGCTTTTCTTCATTGCCATGATAAGCCTTTAGTTTCTCTACTGTTGATTCACTTCTAGACCATACTACTACTTTGTGTCCGTTCTTTGATAATAGATACGCGAGAGCTATCCCCCAGCTTCCCGCGCCAATTATGCCAATTTCTGTGCTCAATTAACCTCTCCTATTTAATCAACCTTATTCTTTTTAAATATATAGGTTTTTCTCTCATTGCCTGAAAGAAGCTTTTGAATATTTCCCCTATGCTGATAAAATGCCAATGCAGTAAGAAGTGTCAGAATAATATAGACCTCTATAAGAGCTCCCTGTGGGGCAAAAAACAGACCCATCTGCCCATAAATAATTGTCATGATAAGCAGCGCTGAATAATAGAACAGGCTGCAAATTGATACAATGTGAAACAGATTAAGCGGAAGGAAAAATGCTATAAGTCCCATCACAATAAACCAGGGTGTATACTGAATTCCAAGATAAATTGTGAATCCCGCTGTGCAGGCAATACCTTTTCCGCCCTTGAATTTCAGCATTAAAGGAAAGTCGTGTCCAAGTACTGCACCAGCCGCCGTATAAGTAATATACAGAATGATGTACTCAGGATTAGCCTTTCCAAACAAAAGATAAGTTATGAAAATAGCAGCCATGCATTTAAGCATATCTCCCAAGAGAACTACAGCTCCCGCCTTAGGCCCCATAACTCTCAGTGTATTGGTAGTACCTGCGTTTCCGCTTCCTACGCTTCTGATATCAACACCTTTTAGTTTCCCGTAAAGCACAGCTGTCTGAAAAGTACCGAATAAATAGCCTACAATCAAGCAGATTAATCTCTCCACCAACAATCCCAGTTCCATCTTATTTATCCTCTTTTCTCTCCCTTATTATGAATCTGAGAGGCGTGCCTTTAAATCCAAAAGCCTCTCTTATCTGGTTTTCTATATATCTGGTATAGCTAAAGTGCATCAGTTTCTTATCATTTACAAAAATAACAAAAGTAGGCGGTTTAACAGATGCCTGTGTTATGTAATAGAGCTTAAGCATCTTACCCTTGTCACTGGGTGGCTGCTGCATTACAACTGCCTGAGTCATTATCTCATTAAGAACACCTGTGGCAACCCTTAATGCATGATTCTCAGATACCATGTCAATCATATCATATAATTTGACAAGTCTCTGTCCGGTTTCAGCTGAGATAAAGATGATCTCTGCATAGTTCATAAAGGACAAAGTGTTACGAATGTCCTTAGTAAATTCTTTTACAGAATGATTGTCTTTTTCAATAAGATCCCACTTATTGACTGCTATGATAACTGCTTTTCCGCTTTCGTGAGCAATTCCGGCAATCTTAGCATCCTGCTCTGTAACACCTTCTTCAGCATTGATAACAAGTATGGCGATGTCTGCTCTTTCTACTGCTCCTACAGTTCTTACTATCATGTAGTGTTCAAGTTCATCTTTAACCTTGTTCTTACGGCGAAGGCCTGCGGTATCTATAAATGTATATTTTTTGCCATTATACTTAACCTCAGTATCAATGGCATCTCTGGTGGTACCAGCAATATCAGAAACAATAAGCCTGTTTTCACCAATAAGCTTATTGATGATAGAGGACTTTCCTACATTGGGTTTACCAATAATAGCTATCTTGATATTGTCATCCTCTTCCTCAGCTGTAGCATCCTTTTTGAAATGGCTCACGACCTCCTCAAGAAGATCACCTATTCCCTGCTTGTTAATAGCAGAAATAGGGAAAGGTTCTCCGATTCCGAGATTATAAAATTCATAGACATCCAAAGAATCCCTGTTAAAGTTATCAACCTTGTTGACACAAAGAACTACAGGCTTTCCTGATCGCCTTAGCATATCAGCCACCTTGGAATCTGCGTCCGTCAGTCCCTGCTTGACATCCACCATAAAGATTATGACATCTGCAGTATCTATTGCAATCTGCGCCTGCTCTCTCATCTGTGAAAGAATGATATCCTTGGAATCAGGCTCAATACCTCCGGTGTCAATAAGGGTGAAACTATTATTTAGCCACTCCACATCCTGATAGATTCTGTCCCTTGTAACGCCCGGCGTATCCTGGACAATAGCTATCCTGCTTCCTGCCAGTGCATTAAAGAGTGTAGATTTTCCAACATTTGGTCTTCCGACCACTGCCACAATATTTTTCTTACTCATAAATAATCCTTATCTCTTAATAAAGCTCTATTTCATCCGATGGAATATCAAAAAGATTTGCCACCAGGTCGTGTCCGTTACATTTGGAAATCCCAACTTTAACGCCAAGTTCTTTTTCGATATCACAGATTCTTACATCGTCAAGAAGATAATCTTCGCCGCTCCTAAGAAGATTCTCCGGAAGGTACAACATCTCTCCCAGTTCTTTTCCCTTAAGCTGCTTTATAATGTCCTGTCCTGTAAGGAGTCCTGAAACTGTTATCCTCTCGCCAAAAAACTCATTGATTATCTCATAAACATTTACCTTAAGTCCAGCACAAACTTCACAAGCCTTATCCGCAAGCTCTTTTATGCAAGGATATACAAGCCTTCCTGTTGCAATGGAAATTGTCCGGTTAAGACCTTCTATATGATCCTTATGAGTATTCAATACACTGTCAAAGGCCTCCTGATACTCGGTTATGAGAAGCCTCATCATTCCTACGCCGTTTTCAAGCTGAATATAGCCGTCGTACCGCTCTTCTTCCGGAAAATCTCTTCCCGCAAGGAAGTACCATTCATCTGAGGCATGGATAAAATGAATTCCGTGCTCTGCATAAATCTCTTTCTGCCAGCGCTCAATCTCATCAATAACCTCTACAGCATCGTCATGATCAAAGGGTTCAAGGTGATAGAGTCCTTCTCTGTACTTGGAAAGCCCTACCGGAACAACAGATACACTCTGAAGGTTCGGAATGTATTTTGTAAGATCTCTTATGGAGCGGGTAAGCTCTTCTTTATCATTTACACCTTTGCACAGAACAATCTGACCATTAAGTTCTATGCCGGTATCAGGAGCGCATAATCTGTCCACTTTTTTAAGGGCTTCCCCGGCAAACCTGTTGCCAAGCATCTTGCAGCGAAGCTCCGGATTGGTTGTCTGAAAAGAAACATTTATAGGCGAAAGATGATACTTAAGAATCCTGTCTATATCGGCATCCGACATGTTAGTAAGTGTAACGTAATTGCCCTGTAAAAATGAAAGTCTTGAATCATCATCCTTAAAATACAGGGTTTCTCTCATACCCTTTGGCATCTGGTCTATAAAGCAGAAAATACACTTATTGCTGCAGGATCTGTAATCATCCATGAGACCGTTTTCAAATTCTATGCCCAGGTCCTCATCAAAATCCTTATCTATATCTAGAAGCCACTCTTCCCCATCCGCTTTTCTTATAAGCACATCCAGATGGTCATCCTGCACAAGATATTGAAAATCAAAAATATCGGTAAGTTCCTGATCATTTATCTTAAGAAGAATATCTCCCGGTTCTATATTAAGTTCTTCGGCTATGCTTCCTTCAAGAACTGAGCCGATCTTATGTCCTTCATACTTCTTCATAACTGTTCATCCTACGATTTACATAAAAAACCTATACTGTTACTGTTCACTCGCATGCAGCTCGCTCCAGTAACCAATTCGCGCATTCATTCCAATTCGACTTCGTCGAAGGAATGCGCTCACTCCTGCATCAAGTTCTCACGAAATGCGCAGCTTAGTGCGCATTTCTGTCTGAACAG
>JAFPVA010000213.1 GCA_017413105.1 Butyrivibrio sp.
AAGACGCCGCTTCTTGAAAGAAACGCAGAATGCAGGTTGGAGATGTCTTTCAGGCTTTCAGATTTTGCTTCCTATGACGAGGAATCTGAAAGTTATGTTCTTGAGAAGGGCAGATATGTAATCCGTGTAGGCAACAGCTCAGTGGATACAAAAATTGCTGCAGTTGCTATTTTGGAAGAAACGGTTACAACTTTAAAGACCAGAAACTGTCTCGGAAAACCTGACTTTACAGACATAAAGTCTGAGCATTCAGAGCCTTTGCTAATTCCTGAAGGTATTGTAACCTTCACACTTACTGCAGATGACTTTGAGAAAAGAGAAGTCTTTTTTGACAACGAGGTTTCAGTAGATTCCAGGATAAAGAACCTGACTGATGAAGAGCTTTCTTACATGCAGATCGGAAACTTTGATCCCAATGCAAAAGGGCTCAGCATTATCGGCAATGCCGCGACACATCTTGCAGGCGCTGCGGGAGAAACAACTTCACAGCTTGTAAATAAAGGTATCAGACCTCTTATCATGGCTGATGGCCCTGCGGGAATCAGGATTTCACTAAAGTATTACGAAGAGGGCGAAAATCAGTATGATGCTGGAAATAAAGGTATGATGCCGGAGAGCATGCTTGAGATGATGGGACCCGTAACTGCTTTTATAGCTAAACTGATCGTTGGCGGAAAGAAGATTCCAAGGAATGCTGTGATCAAAGAGCATTCGGCAACCATGATTCCTATCGGCACAGCTATCGCTCAGAGCTTTAATACAGAACTGGCAGAAGCACTTGGAGATATTGTGGGAGAAGAGATGGAAAAGTTTGGAGTACATCTCTGGCTTGCCCCTGCTCTTAATATCCACAGAAGCATTCTTTGCGGAAGAAACTTTGAATACTATTCAGAAGATCCGCTTGTGTCGGGTGAAGTGGCAGCTGCTATCACCAGAGGCGTGCAAAAGCACAAGGGATGCGGCACTACAATAAAGCATTACGCTGCCAATAATGCAGAGACTAACCGCTACTGCAATAACTCTCAGGTAAGTGAAAGAGCTATGAGAGAGATATACCTTCGGGGCTTTGATATCTGCATCAGGAAGTCCCAGCCTAAGGCAGTCATGACCAGCTACAACTTGCTAAATGGCATACATACTTCCGAGCACAGAGGACTTATTGAGGATGTTCTTAGGGGTGAATTCGGCTTTAAGGGAATAGTGATGACAGACTGGGTAATGACAATTATGACCAGCTCTAAGTCGAAATACCGCAATGCTCTTTCAGATGAAGTTGCAAAGGCAGGCGGAGAACTGTTCATGCCGGGAACAAAAAAGGACTATGAGAGAGTCCTTAAGGCACTTAAGGATGGAACACTTTCTAGGAAACAGCTTGAGATCAACGCAAGTAGGCTGATCAGAACTATCGATGAATTTTACACAGATTGAAGGTAAGCTATGAAAGCAATCAGGCTAAAGACAGAGTACTTAACAAATCCTATCGGAATAGATTACACAAGGCCAAGACTCAGCTGGGTCTGCGAAGGAGGCAAAAAGCAGACAGCATACAGGGTCATAGCAAAAGATGATGATGGAAATGCCATCTGGGACTCGGGGAAAACAGCTTCCTCCAAGATGCATCTTATCCCCTGGGGCGGAAAAGCCTTAAAGAGCAGACAGAGAGTAACCTGGAGCGTTGAGCTTTGGGATGAAAATGGCAATAAGGGAGAAGCAAGCGATGAAGCTACTTTTGAGCTGGGGCTTATAGATGAAAGCGACTGGAAGGCTTCATGGATAACGGGTAACTACTCTGTAAAAAGAAAAATGAGATACCCTGTAGACTGCTTCAGAACAAGCTTTACGGTTGGAGCGGATAAAGAGGTTATTAAGGCAAGAGCCTACATGTCTGCCTGCGGTCTTTACGAAGGAAAGCTGAACGGAAAAAAGATTGGAAGCTTCTGCCTTGCTCCGGGACACACAGATTACAGAAAAAGAGTTCAGTATCAGACAGTAGATATCACCGACCAGGTAAAAGAGGGGAACAATGACCTTTTCTTTATGCTGGCAGACGGATGGTACAGAGGGTCTGTGGGAGCCTGGGGAATAAAGAACTTTTATGGAAATGAGACCAGACTCCTGGTTCAGATAGAGGTGTATTTTTCTGATGGCAGCAAAAAGGTCATCTGCTCAGGTGAAAACTTCGAATGGACTAATGACGGGCCAATAAGATTTGCTGACAACAAGGATGGCGAAATCTATGATGCGTCAAAAGAAGATTTCAGGAAAGCAGTCTGGGGAAAGACAAAGATAACAAAGCATAACGTGATACCTACTGCATCAGATAACTTTGCGCTTACAGAACATGAGAGGTTTACAAATCCAAAACTGATCATTACACCAAGCGGCAAAAAGGTCTTTGACTTTGGGCAGAATATAGCAGGATATATCGAGTTTAAAGTAAATGCTAAATCCGGGCAGAGAATCTTTATGAGATTCGGAGAAAAGCTTGATGAGAACGGGGAATTTACTCAGACAAATATCCAGTGCGTTAAGAAGGACTTTGTAACTCCGCTTCAGCAGATAGAGTATTTCTGCAAGGACAAAGATAACTACTATAAGACCAGATTTGCGATTTTCGGATTCCAATATGTCCTTGTTGAAAGTGATGTGGAGATACGTCCACAGGATATTACAGCCATTGCTGTCTATTCTGATTTTGAAACCACTTTTTCTTTTGACAGCTCAAATGAACTTCTTAATAAGTTCGTCGAGAATACACTTTGGTCCCTTAAGAACAATTCTGCCGATCTTCCTACAGACTGTCCCACAAGAGAACGCCATGGATGGTCAGGAGATGCGCAGATTTTTGTGAATACTGCAAGCTATATGGTGAACTATGCACCCTTTGCTGACAAGTATGAAAATGATCTTTGTGACCTTCAGCGAAAGAATGGTGCATTTACACAGATAGCACCGGAGGGCGGAACTGACTTTTACATGAAATCCATGGATGGTTCTGTAGGCTGGGCTGATGCAGGCATAATGATCCCTTACAGACTGTGGAAGAAATATGGTGATATTTCTTTTATAGAAAAGTACTATGACAACATGCAAAAGTATGCAAGGTTTGCCATAGGGCGTCTGGGCAAACGCTCAGCTCTTATGTCTGAGAATGTTAAGATATCAAAGGAAAACCGCAGATATCTCTACAATGTCGGGCAGCATTACGGTGAGTGGGCCGAACCTGAAGATGTTCACAAGATGTCTTTTAAAGACTTTTCAAAATCCAAGCCTGAAGAAGCTACAGCATACACAAGTTATGTTTTAGGGCTTATGAGCGAGATTGCCGCAGCTCTTGGAAAAGATCAGGATGCAAAGGAATACCAGGAGTATTCTGAAGGCTGCAAAAGGGCTTATCAGGAGCTTGTAGAGAACGAAGATTTTTCTCTTGATACAAACAGACAGGCGCGCCTTGTTCGTCCGCTGTACTTTGGCCTTTTGAATGATACTCAAAAAGAGTATGCCAGAAAAAGGCTCATAAAAGCTCTTGATGAATATGGCTGGAGAGTCGGAACAGGCTTTTTATCAACGCCTCTTATTCTGTATGTTCTTCAGCAGATTGATGTCAGCTATGCATATAAGCTGCTTGAGAATGAAGAACTTCCCGGATGGCTCTATATGCCGAAAATCGGTGCAACTACTATCTGGGAAGACTGGAACGGACCTACTTCCGACAACGGACTGGGTGGCGGAATTGCGTCCCTTAACCATTATTCAAAGGGAGCTGTATGCGAGTGGATATTCTCTGAGATGTGTGGCATTAAGGTGGATGGAGAAAATCACTTTAGTATAGCACCAAAGCCCGGAGGACATTTTACAAGGGCATCATTTAGTTATGACAGTATATATGGAACTGTGTCATGCACATGGAGTCTTCAGGAAGATGGCAAGTACAAGTATGACATTGTAGTTCCGCCAAATACTACTGCAGACATTAGAATTGATCGCGGTTATTAAAGTTGCCACCAGCCGCATACAGTAGCCCTGAGCTTTCTACCGTACGCAGCAGGTAAACAGCAACTCGTCCTAGAAATTCCACAAACACAGCACTTAGGACATTGAAAAAGTTCTCAAAGAGATAATCGTTTCACAACGTATTGCGTCTGTGGACAATCAAATACGACTTATTACACCTCGGGACAACAGTCCTGGGGTGTTTTTTATTGAATTGTGATAATCGCTAAAAGTGTAGAATTCTACAACTTTGTCGATTAAGATATTTTAAGTTGAACGATCAAGTACAAAAAGTACTTGTTGTTAATAGACCTATTGGTGAAACACTAGATGAGAATGGATTCTCAATTATAGGGATTACTGATTTTTTAATTCGATACATTAAATGAGAGGTGCTAGAATTCGGTAATCAGATATATTACAACAGTAATAATAAAACTTTCCACAGCGGAAAGCTTTTCTTTTACAACTAGTACTACAAGTGTATTATACTAAGTGTAAGTTCCATATAGAATGAAGTCATGAAAACAAGTAAGGAGGCTTCGGATATGGAACAGAACAGGAAAATGTATGGGGAAATCTTTAAGGAACGTGAATATAGAAAGCTGATTTTTGCAACGGTTATCAACCGATTTGGCGATTCTGTGGATGCAATCGCTTTTACATGGCTGGTTTATCAGATCACACACAGCGCAGCATGGTCAGCAATAGTTTTTGCACTTAATACACTTCCAAACGTGGTGGTACAGCCTTTTGCCGGAGCTATTGTTGAGAAGATGAACAAGAAGCATGTGATTGTAGCAACACATCTTCTTAGAGCATGCATTATTATATTGTTTGTACTTCTATATAGAGCAGGCCTGGTGAACGCACTAGTTATGGCAATCTTTACTTTGGTCATCACAACAGTGGAGTCTTTTAATCTTCCTGCAACTTCAGCTTTTACAATACAGGTGGTCAAGAAAGAGCATATGACCTGCGGAATGAGTCTTAATTCCATGCTTTCAAGTGCTGCATCACTGGCAGGTACAGGTGCTGCCGGCGTTATCATTACAGATAAACTGATACAGGAGCATATTCAGAAGGGTAATATTATATCATAAACAGATGAAGATAAGAAAAACGACAGAGACTGATCTGACCAGGGTAATGGAAATATATGCTTATGCCAGAAGATTCATGGCAGAGCATGGAAATCCAAATCAGTGGGGACCAACGAACTGGCCACCGAGGGATTTGATAGAAGACGATATCAGAAAAGGTTGCAGCT
>JAFPVA010000022.1 GCA_017413105.1 Butyrivibrio sp.
ATGAGATTCATCAACTATCAGAATGTCATATTTTTTCTTCGCAACATCATTAGGTCCGAGAACGTCTTTAGATGAAAGGTTGTTTAATCCTTTAAACACCATCTGCATCGTCTTTCTAAGCGACGCCGGTGGAACAACAAAACCAATCTCCAGATCCTTGAAATCTTTTGATTCCCGAAGCAACTTAAAAAGATAAACTGCTAAAATAGTCTTACCACTTCCAGGCGTTCCTCCGACTATAATGCTTCTGTTGAGGTTTTTCTTAAGGTTATCCACAATCTCAGCAACGATAGATCTTTGCTCATCCGAAAGAGTCTTATATGGAGAATATTTAAAAAGATCAGATTGTTCCAGCTCTTCTATTGTGCTCTTTACAAGTTTCTTTTTCTGGAGTTCCTTCCACAGCTCAACAAACTCTTGATCGTATGTAAGTTTGTCATAATACTCTATACCTGACAGGCCTGCATTCTGATTGGTCAGAACAAACTGCGCATCTGCCGCCATCAGGCTTATGAGCCTGGATTCATAATCAAATGTTGCAGACTGGTTGAACTTGTCACAATATATGAAATGCGCCTTTGTAAAAATCTTCTTAGAATCAGCCTCCTTATGCTGGCTCATACGCTTGTTAATAGAATTAGTTTGACCAACATAAGCCTTTTTACCATTCTCCAATATATACAGCATCGGCCAGTTATTTAGATATGGCTCTACACCGTAATCTTCACTTTGAAAGTCTACGTCTTTTATCGTAAACATAGTCACTTACCTCGATTAATCTATCACGCTTTTGATGCTATTACCTCTACCCACATCTCATTTTCTCTTCCAGGCCTATTATCATGTCCTACTTCGTTAGTGAGTATTTTAAAACCCGCATTTTCAAAAAGCGGAACAACACTCTTCTCATTAAAGTCACTGAACCTACGCTCTCCACGCATTTTTGTCCCATCACCATATTTAAATGATGCATACATAACTCCGCCACCTTTAAGAGCAGCGTTCATTTTCTGCATAACCTTGGGAAGTTCTATCATGGGCACATGAAGAAGTGTTGCTGATGCCCATATACCATCAAACTCATCAGAAAAAGACATGTCTTCAAATCTCATGTTCTTGACTTCTCTGCCGGTTAACTCTGATGCACGTTTGCACATCTCTGTTGATGCATCGAAAGAAACCACATCATATCCTGATTCCAAGAATGCCTTACTATCCCTTCCACTTCCGCATCCGGCATCCAAAATACGAGCCTTCTCAGGAAGATACGATGTGAACTTATTTCTATCATCGGACATATCCGAATTCACGCTTCCTTCATAGAATGAATCGGCATTTTCGTTATAGTACTCTACGTTATTATCAACCATTCCTTCAGCAAGTTTCGGAAGAAGTGCCAAATCTGCAGGAAGCCAATCAACACTATTTAGATCACTATATTCAAGCCACTTCGCAGCCTCATGTTCAAGAAGCTGTAGCTTTCCTTCTGCTACAGTAGCCCAGTAACAGTTCATATGAAGATGAAATTTCTCGTAATCATAGTCTATTACATCAATCAGATCATATATTTCTATTTCCGCGCCGAGCTCCTCTCTTATTTCTCGAACTAAGGCCTGCCGTGGTGTTTCACCTTCCTCAATCTTTCCCCCGGGGAATTCCCACCCATCCTTGTAATCCCCATATCCACGCTGGGTTGCAAATATCTTTGTTTTCTTTTTGTAATCGTCGCAGATTATAGCTGCGACTACGTTAACTGTTTTCATACACTCACTCGCTTATTCTATATTTTCCACAGTTCATAGCCCTGTCTTCTGGCAGAGTCATAAACTGGACGCATATTCTTTTCTAGGATGTTGCCAAATTCTTCAGGCGTATTTCCAGGCCTGTATAATTCCTGGTTGGCCCAAATAGAATGAATATTATCCTTGTAACAGGCCTCAAAACGTTTATGCATTCCCGGATAATTCTCATCATGTATTAACTGATAAAGAAGGTACTGATTCTGAGAAAACCTGCTAAAAAATGGATCCCATGCAGGAAGCTTGTTGCTCTTCGATGAATTAAGGGACGATTCCATTGGCATAAGATTCCACAGCTCATCATTCATAACAAAGGACCATGGAATAAAATGATCCACATCATAACCCTTAGGATCGATGGCCTCGTCTGTAAAGACATCTACTATCTGTTTAACTTCAAGCACCGCATC
>JAFPVA010000002.1 GCA_017413105.1 Butyrivibrio sp.
AAGAACGCACGGGCAATATCTTTTTATAAGAGAGAAGGATTTGAGATTCAGCATAGTGGCTTAGATGAGGCTACCGGAGAAAAGGATTATGTAATGACATGGCAACACAAATAGAAATTCAAGTTTGTGCATATAGAAAGTAAGCGAAATGTATTACACCGGGTAGAAATCCTCGGAAATGCATTTCGCTTTCATTTTTCATCGTCATTTTTCTAGTCTGTAGAGCAAGCTGTTTTCATTTTATCTGTCCATGGCATCAATGCATCAATGTTTTCGGGCTCATTGTTGTAGTCCATCATCTCTGTTAACACCGTTTCCAAATATTTCATGATATTTAGCTTGTTACGTTTTGCACTTTCGACCAGGCTATATATAATCGCACTGGTTTCAGCGCCGTCAGTAGAATTATGGAACAGGAAGTTCTTTCTTCCGACAGCGTACGGACGAGCGCTGTTTTCCGCGAAATTATTAGAAATCGGGATGCGTTCATCCAGCAAATAATTCATAAGATATGGCTTTTGGTTTTGGGTATAATTAACAGCCTTGCCCAGACGGCTTCCGTCAGAGGCATGGATCGTATCAAGCCATTTCCAAAATTTTTCCCAGATATCAGGTTCTTCTTTTTCCCGTATCTGTTTTCTTCGTTCGGGATCATCTGTCCCACTCAACTCTCTCTCTTTCTCAAAGAGCTGGTTGCAGAAATCAAATCCAATCTCTGCCGGAATAGCCTTCCCATTCTTCTCTGCCTTTTTCCTGGCAGCCGGGATTGCATCTGCCCACTTCCTTCGGACATGTGCAAGGCAACCGCATCTTGTGATAGTATCAGGTAGCTTATTGTATCCCTGATAGCCGTCACATACGGCATACTTTCCTTGGAATCCTCTTAGGAATTCTTTGGCATGTTCTCCATGCCTTGAGGGCTGATATTCATACATCGCGATGGGAGGAAGTCCATCGTTTCCGGTGCAGTACAGCCACATATAGGATTTTGACTGTGGTGTCTTTCCCTTCTCTTTGAGAACCTGACACGGAGTCTCATCCATGCAGATCAATATCCTGTCCATCAGATAATGATGCAGCCTTTCATAGACAGGTCTGAAATATTTATCAGCACAGGTTATGATCCAGTTAGACATTGTAGCTCGTGGAATCTTTGCTCCATCTTGTAAAAAGGTATTTTCCTGTCGGTACAGCGGAACTGCGTTAACGTATTTCATATATGTTATAAACGCAACAATTGAAGGTGTAGCGGGGCTTCCCTTGATCAGTCCTTCTGGTACTTTTGCACTTACTATCACTGAAGACTCATCACTACTGCAGTGCCTGCAGATCACTGTTTCCTGATAAACTTTTACATGAATGATCTTTGCGGGAACAATCTCAATCTCATCTCGGACAAACTTTTCGCCAAGATGCTCCATTTCACCATTACAGTTTGGACAGATTCGATCTTCCGGGCTTACAGGAATGACACGCTTTTTAGATGGAAGATTTTTATAGATTTCTTCATTTGTAGACTTCTTTTTGCGAGGTTCTTTTCTTTTGTAAGATGAAATCTCTTTTTCAATTTCAACATCTTCCGGTGTTTCATCACCAAAGAGACTTAACTGCCCCGGAATGTTGAAGTTTTTTGTTTTCTCGCTTTTTGAGCCAAAGATGGTCTTTTTCAGATAAGCTATAGTTTCAGCCTGTTCAGCGATAGTCTGTGCCTGTAAAGCAATCTTCGCATTAAGATCTGCGATAGTCTTTAATAGTTCAGAGTTCTGTTTTTGCAGCTGCAGAAGTTCCTGCTGGGACTCCAGTAACTGATTCAGTTTTTCTTCAATCCCAGTAGGTATCATCAGGTAAGATTCCTTTCATCTCTTACCTATAATTATACTTCAATTTGATGTATTTAAAAAGACTTCACCTCCCTTAAATACGCTTAATAGGCGTTTGTGAAACGCCAAAAGCCGCATAAATACGGCGTTTTTATTGCAGCAAAAAAGAATAACCCCTCACTGGATATGGTACAATAGAATTGACGAGAAACCACTGCACACACCAAGAAAGGAGTTATTCTGATATATATGATACCATATAAACAGCTTTCTTTGGCTGATATTTATTCAGATTGCCAAGATAAACTTGAAAATGACAAGCCTGCGTTTCTGTCTCTATTAGAAAACCATATCGACCTTGATGAAATTATTCCGATTTCTTTTAGAAATCATTTCTATGCATCAACGGGTAGATCCCGTAAATACCATTTAAAAGCTCTTCTGTGGGCTCTTATCATTCAGCGCATCTTCTCGATACCAACTGACCAGCTTCTATTAGCTTTTCTCGCTTATTCAAAATCTCTTCGTGAATTCTGTGGTTTCACCAAAGTTCCTGATGCTTCCAAGATTACCCGTTTTAAGCAGGATTTCCTTGATGATCTTCAGCTCGTTTTCGATAAGCTCGTTGATGTCACAGAGCCTATCTGTCAGGCCATTGACTCTGCGAAAGCAGATATGACCATCTTTGATTCATCAGGCATAGAAGCCTTTGTTACTGAGAATAATCCAAAGTATGCAAACAAGATCATCAAACAGCTTAAGTCATATGCTAAAACCAGGGGCTTTTCCAAATCTTATGATCCTTATAAGGCAGCCTATAGCTCCATGCCTTCACATGCTTCTGCAAATCCAGAGATAAAGCAGTTATACATCAATGGCCATTTTTGTTATGTCTTCAAGTTTGGTATTGTTACAAATGGCCTTGGCATTGTCCGCCACATATCCTTTTATAACAAGGAATTTCTGGCATCTCATCCAGATATAGTTGTCGAAAAGAAATCATCCTCTCCTGATGAAGATAAATGCGTTCATGATGCAAAACTGCTCATTCCTACGCTAAAAGATTTCTTTACAAAGCACCCTTTAATTAACCCTAAAACATTTCTTGGAGATGCTGCATTTGACTCAGCACTTTTGTATCGTCAGCTACTTACTGGTGATACATTTGGTGATAACAAGCATTTCTCCAGAGCTTATATACCGCTCAATTCCAGATCCGGCATCAAATATCCTGATTGCAAAGTTAACGCAGATGGCATTCCATGCTGTCCTAACGATGACTCACTTGCTATGAAACGTGAAGGCTCTTCGAAAAGGAATAACGGTCTTGTAAGATACAAGTTTGTATGTCCCAAAATCAAGTATGTCTATGATAAAAACACACGCAAATGTCATCGAAAATGTCAATGCAACAATCCCTGTACCGATTCTCCATGTGGACGTATGATATACATCTATCCTGAAAAGAATCTTCGCGCCTATCCTGGTGTCCTCCGTGGAACTGAAGAATGGGCTAACACCTATAAGATCAGGACCACCGTAGAACGGGATATCAATCACATGAAGGACAACCTTTGTTTGGCTGGCCGCCGCACTCAGAATGAGAAAACTTTGCATGCCGATCTGATACTTGCTGGAATCACTCAGCTGATATCTGTCGTGCTTGCTGACAAGATTCATCACCATGAATACATCAGAAGCCTCAAGCCTCTCATAGCATAGGACTTACCAACTTAATAAAGTGTCAGCCTTATTAAAGTGCGCCTAAAATAAGATTTATCAGCTCAGTTCACGTTACCGCTCTCAAAAAACGTTTAAGAACGCTTTTGTTAAGGTTGCACCTAAACTTCTAAATGAGTTTCGCAATTACCTAA
>JAFPVA010000023.1 GCA_017413105.1 Butyrivibrio sp.
TGATCCTATACGGTTATGTCTACGATATCGACTATAACGGGCTGAAGGAATACAGCTACCAAATAGCCGCACTCGGAAGAAACATAAACATGATCCGTGAGCGGATTATGAAAACAGGGAACGCTTACGAAGAAGATCTAAATGAGATAAAGGAGTTGATGGATAAGATATGGCATACACACGAATCCATGCTATCAAAAGTACCGTTACAAAAGCTGTAGCTTATATTTGCAATCCGGATAAGACCGAGCAGCAACTGCTCGTTGATTCATTTGGCTGTAGTCCCGAAACAGCCAGGCATGACTTTGACTATGCTCTTTCCCGAACAAAGCAATCTGACAAAAATCAGGCTTATCATCTGATCCAGTCTTTTGCAAAAGGCGAGGTTTCTCATGAAGAAGCACATCGTATCGGGATCGAACTCGCAGACAAACTGCTCGGTGGCAAATACTCCTATGTTGTCGCAACCCATACAGATAAAGGTCACCCACATAATCACATTATATTTTGCGCCGCCGATAACATAGATCACAAAAAATACAATGCCTGCAAGAAAAGCTATTATCACATCAGGCAACTTAGCGATGAATTATGCAAAGAACACAGCCTTTCCATCATTGAGCCAAGTGGCAGAAAAGGTAAAAAATATATTCAGTGGAAAGCTGAACAGGAAGGCACATCATGGAAAAAACGGCTTCAGGAAGATATCGACGAATGCATTAGAATCGCCAAATCCTACGAGGACTTTTTGCGCCTAATCAAAGAAAAAGGCTATACCGTCACCGGCGATAAAATCGGCGATCCTCACGCAAAATACATAAAATTCACTGCCCCAGGACAAGAGCGACCTGTGCGTGGCAGTTTCCGCAATTTTGGAGCAGGATATACAAAAGAAGAAATCAAAGACAGAATTGAAAATCCGGAGAAATGGCAGAATAAAGAGCAAACTGTACAGGAGCCAAACACCACAGAAGCTCCAAAGCAGAAATCACGGATCAAGATACCAAAGAAGGATATCCTCACCCGTACCAGTGCAAGCAGAACGCTCATAGATACCTCTGGAGAAAAATTTCAGAACAGCCCCGGTCTGCAGCACTGGGCTTCTGTCAAAAACCTCAAAACTGCCGCTGCCAGCTATGCAGCCGCAGATAATCTTTCTGAGCTTCAGAAGCAGATTGATAAAAAAACAACCGAGGCAAAGTCCGCCCGTACCGAGCTTGTAGAGCTGGAGCATCAAATGAAAAAAGTCTCCGAACTGCTTCTATATGCGGAACAGTACAGAGACAATAAACCTTTTCAAGAAAAATATAAGAAGTCCAAGGATCCGGACAGATACCTCCGTATGCACGAAACACAGCTCATCTTATATGATGGTGCTGAACGTATGCTTCGGAAGATGGGGCTTGACCCAAAATCCGTTAATCCGGCAGAGATACGCTCTGACTATGATGCTATGCAGGCTCGTAAATCCGTACTTGAGAAAACATATAAATCAGCAGAAAACGACGCAAAAACTCTCCAACAAAAAATGGCTAATGTAGAGCAGTACCTTGGGCATGACCCTCAAGAAAAACAAGAACACATTAACTCTCAAAAACAATCCAGAGAAGAATAGTCCCCTATCTCCAAATATATCACCGGAGAATCGGGGATTAGATCTTTTCATGTTATCGCACTGCTATGCTACTTTATTTTATGTACGATTGTTTCAACAACCGTTCCGGTATTCGGATACCTTACTGCTGATCGTCTGATCTCATCTGTGGTTATCTTTACAACCTGCCTACCCGTTTTAGTAATCTCCGCCGAGAATTTATCTCCTGGAGAAGATAACAGTTTACCTAATTTTGAATTAAATATCTGTGGTAATAAGCTCATCTTATCGCTCCTCCTCTCTACTACCTTGAATGATAAGTTATAAGAATATTTGCTTCCCTGGGATATACATCACCTTCATCAAAATCACCGTTTCCATTAATCGTTACTGCCTCAACCTGTCCATTTTTTCGCTGAGACAGTATATTTAGGTCATTCAAAGGTACAGCTGTCACATTGGTAAAGCCTGCGCCCCTAAACAACATAACAACACTGTTATAGTTCTTCTCTTCACATCCAATCATGGAATCTGTAATAACCGCCTCATTGGGGCTTACATATTTTTTCTGCTTCTTTTTCTTCTCATCACTTTTTATGAAAGTAAAAAGTCCTATGTATCCACCGATGATAATACCCCACATGCCTGCCAATGGTTCAGCTATACATATAAGTGCACCTATCAAGACAAATCCCAAAGCCACGCCATAAGCTATAAAGAGCGATTTTCTACTCCTGGAATTCTCCTTTTCCTCTAATTCCAACTCCCTTAGTCGAAGGATACGCTCATTCTCCGCTTCTTTGATTCTAGCTTCGTCGATATTGCGGTATATATGTTCGTTGTCATTATGAACGAGTACCTTTGCGCCACAATATGAACAAAACGCCTGCTCCCGTCCATTTTCTATCGAAAGTTCCGCTCCACAATCCGGACACCTTACTGAAACAAACTGAATTGCCATCGCTTACACCTCCATATGTCAGTTGAGCGAAGTCATCGCAGCAATAATCGCATTCGTAAGTGTCTCTTGCTGTGAAGCCTTCAAATCATCTGATGTACGTATAACCATGGTTCCAAGAACCATATGTGACCCCGACGAAAACATTCCCGCTCCATCAAATGAAGCCAGGTAATTATTACGTGTTTCAGCTTCCTCTGCTGTTCTGTATGTCTCTACAGCACCACCAGCATCGGTTCCTTCGTCTATCAACGGATTGCCACTAAGATTCTGCGTTCCAAGAAGTGCAGTACCAAAATACACAGTAGATGTATATCCTCCTGGCTTGTTCAGATTTCCGTTCGGATCATTCTCTTCAGTTACCGGATCAATATTAGCCACATCGGCTACTCTGCCAAGCCTTGTTATAACCCATTCTTCGGTGGGTGCTGTTATCTGCCTTTGAATAGCATAACTATCCTCTAATTCCTTGCTTTGTATAGTAAGCGTGTTAATAAAGGCAGAGTAATCCGGAATGCTTAGAGAATCCTTTTCGGAATTTATCACAGCAACATTGTTTATATAACTCTCCAATTCACTTTCAAGTGCCGAAACAGCAGCATCTATATTGGACTTTCTCTCCTTTTCCATAGCCGGATCTGCCTGTACCGATGCAACAACTTCCTTCAGCTCAGGGGTAGACACTTTGTTATTTCGGGCATCTTTTATGCTGTTGCTAAGCGTCGTAATTTTTGCGCCCTCATAAGGTGTATCTCCGCAGTCCACAAGTGCCTGTGCCGTACCAATTACCTCATCAAAGCCGTCATTAGCTGAAATAACCTCTTTAGCTTTCTCGTTATATTGGTTTACTGCATCATTATATTGTTGAATCCCTTCACTATAATTCTGCACGGCTACAAGGTACGCCTGATACGACTGATCATGCGGTATTTTTATTCCAAAATACCAACCGCATATTCCTACAGCTACGGCAAGAATAACCATCACTGCACCTATTGCTATTCTCTTTTTCTTCATTGCCGGAGTGACTGCTTTTCTTGCTTCTTCTTGACGCTGACGTTTTGCTTCTGCAGCAGCTTCCTTTGCACGTTTTTCTGCTTCCTTCGCCTTGTTTTTAGCTTCTTGCTCAGCCTCAATCTCACCGAGTTTTGCCTTTATATCCTCTATCGGACATCCACAGTTCGGACAAACAGATGCTTTATCGCTCATTTCTTTTCCGCATTCAGTACACTTAATCATTCCCATGTTGATTTACCTCCTTGTCATGCGCTTGGTCTCTCACATCCGGTCGTATCACCTTGTATCCATATGATTCAAGAGCAGCTATCACGTCCGGTGTGATGTTCAACTGTAAATCAATGTCTTTTGCATCAGCCTGCTTAATTACTCTATATAATTCATCTACCGACACATTCATTATCTCTGAGAGCTTTTTAAGATTATTTCGGTCGGGAAGTCCGCCATTCGTCTCCCATTTGGCTATAGCAGATTTCGAAACCCCGATTTTATTACCTAATTCCTCTTGTGTTAGCCCCATGACTTTTCTTCTGCCTGAAATAAAGTATCCCAGGCTTTTCTTATCCCGCATTTCCTCACCTCCTTTGCTAAAGAGGAGCTTTAGCTGTCAACTCTTGTCTTACGCTGCGTAATCAACTTTATGTGGATATGATAACAGCTTTTAAAAATAAAAATCCCCACCAAAATGGTGGGGAAAAATCACTTTCCGTAAACTATTTTATTCTGTTGTCAGGCGCTCCAGCCCATGTTCCAGCAACATTTCATCTATGTCGTAGAGATTGTATATCCTGTTGTTTATCGCTACTATAAGCACAGCATCTCGGGGATCCTTTGCATACAATTCATTAAGACCATATAATTTTAACGCTCTATTTGTCTCATCCCAGTTAAAGTGTCCTGCGATGCAGAACCGAATGATAAGATCCCTGTCCTTGGTATGCTTCTCCATTGTAAAAATCTTACTTCCATAAGATTCCGTAACA
>JAFPVA010000214.1 GCA_017413105.1 Butyrivibrio sp.
AAACACATAGTCTTCCTGACCATAATCGATTACATCAAATCCGGGAGTAGACTTGCTGGCACCGGCTGTTCTGTAGCTGACTGCGTCTGCTATTGTAAATGATACCGCAGATGTATCATCGTAATTTACCCAGCTGCTTATATCTGTTCCGGTTGCCTCTGTAGCATCTCCATTTTCAGTCTGGGATTCGGCTGCAGCTTTTGTAATCTTAACTGCGCCGTCTACGTACTCACCATACATGGTGTCCACAGTAAGAGCAAGCGAATTACCAAGAATCTCTGATGGTACATGTCCGCCATCCCACTGCCACTCCGCATCCGCATCGACTCCTGAAGAAAGGAATGCTATCTGAAGGTTAAGGGAATTGAACATTGAAATATCACCTTCTGATGCTCCGCAAACCATTCTTATCCAAGTAGGATCTGTTCCGTCTTCATCTCCTATATCGTTAAGCGGATTATAAAGATCCACGATCACATTTCCATATTTATCGCCTTCGTATACTTTAGCAACATCACTCTGGTATGCTGAAAGCATTTCTGCATACGTCGAGTAATTAGATGAATCTGTTTTACTGCCGGCTGACTGGGTTGTACCTGCATCCGGGGTTCCTACATCCATGGTGTCTCCTGCTGAGTTTGCAGCAACATCAGCGTTTGCAAAGCTTCTGTCATCTCCTTCAGTTTTTTCTGAAGTCTCGTTATTTTCAGCCATATCAGGAGGTGTTCCGGTCATGTCTCCGCCTGGTCCTCCAGTCATGTCACCATCAGGTCCTCCTGCCATGTCTTTGCCTGGACCGCCTGTCATTCCGTCATGACCTCCGGGCATTCCACCACCGGGGCCACCCATTCCTCCTGATGATGAACTGCTCTTAGCATATCTGCCCTCTATAAAAGCAGTCGCCTTGTCTTCAGATGTCATAGCTGCAACTTCTTCGTCAGAAAGTGCATTGCCATCTTCACCGAACCAGGTCCATCCATCTGCATAATCCAGATTATCAAGATACCACTGCAGATTTGAAACAAATTCCGCAAGATAGAAGTCAACATATGTTCCACCATAGCCATTGGTGTCAGCATACTTTGTTTCATCATATTCAATAGAAAGCTCTATAGTATCTTCTGTATCTCCATCACCATTAATATCAAGCTCCACATCAGCCTCATTAACTGAAAGATTCTGGTCATTGATGTAAGTCATGTACTCTTCTGAAAGGTACTTTGCCATCTGCTGTTGGAATGAGGTATTGAAATCATAATCAGAATCCATGTAGTACTCAAAAGCCATGGCCATATCCGCTTCATACAAAGAAGTGATAGGTGAGTATGCAACAGCTCCCCATGCTCCATCAGAAAGATCATAGGTCACTCCATCAATGGTAACTGTTGTGTCATAAGTGCCATCTTCATTGACGTAAACGCCAACAGCCCCGACCGCTATCTGATAATCATAGAAATCAGAACTGTTTGATGTTGCTGCAAACATGGTAGCATGTGCTCCGCCGCCACTTCCACCGGTGGATACCCAATACTCTGTACTACCGGGAAGATTTCCAAGCAGTATATTATATCTTACGAATCGCGAAGCTGCCTTCTGATCCACCAGACAAGACGGTGCATCTCCTGTATAGTACTCGTTTCCGTTCTCATCTGTTGCAGTATCATTTTTTCCTCTGTTTCCGCAGGAAACATTGATATAACCTTCAGATGCATATGATGTTGAAGCCTTGGTGTTGGAGGAAGAGCTGTAACCTGCAGCACCGGTATTCAGAATTACAGGCGCGGTTGACGCAGTATATATCTGTCCGTTTGAGCTTGTTACTTCTGCTTCGTAATCAATCACCAGCTGTCCATGAACATCTTCTGTATAGCTTGCGGCAGTGATATCTTCTACTCCATCACCATCCGTATCAATTCCCTTTATATACGCTCCCGGGGCACAAACAGAAACGCCTTCTTCATCTTCAATTTCCGCATTGGCAACTGCTGTCACAATGCTCATTACCCATGCATCCGCATCTTTGTCATAGGACCAGGTAACTTCCTCGTTATTTGCAAGGTTAAGCGCTTCCTCTATGGATGCCCTCTCCTCAGCAGAAGTTGCTTCCAAAGATGATGTTGCTGCACTCTTTGAATCAGTATCTTCTACCTGAGTAGCTGCCTTGGTATCATTCACAGACTCTGCTGATACCTCAGAAGCTGCTTCCTGAGTTGTTGCACTCTCTGAAGCAGTATCGCCACATCCGATAAGCGATGCCGTCAGAGAAGCAGTTGTTAATAATGCAAGAATCTTCTTTATTTTCATTTATATATGCCTCCGATCAATCTGGTTTAGTTATCTGACAGGCATATGATATAAAATGAAACTTGAAGAAAGCTTGAAGACTTTTTAAAGAATTTATAACCTGGTTATTTTAGAACAGGAATCCTGACTGCAAATGTAGTGATTCCTTCAGCGCATTCCACACTGATTTTGCCGTCATGAGCTGTTGCAACCGCCTTTGCTATTGCAAGCCCCAGACCATAATGGCCATTAAGCTCCCGGGATGAATCTGTTCTGTAAAAGCGTTCAAATATCCGTTTTCTTTCCTCTGCAGGAATCTCTTTTCCCGGATTGGATACCTTAAGCACGGCACATTTATCCTCTGTATGGAGAGTGACTAAAATCTTACCGGCACTTTCATTGGCATTTTGTGTTTTTTCAGCATGTGAAACAGCATTGTCCAAAAGTGTAGCTACCAACTGTCCCAACTGGTTAGGATCCCCTTCCAAATGGATGTCCTGTTCAATATCACTCTCCAGAAGCAAGCCTCTCTCGAAAGCAGTCGAGTCAAAAGGCAATATCCCGCCTGTAACAATTCTCGAAAAATCAACATCTGTATGTACTGCTTCCATGTTCTCTGTCCTTGAAAGGTCCAGAAGTCCTGTCACAAGCTCTTTCATGCGCCTGTTCTCATAAAGAATATTGTCAAGCCACCTGTTGTTCCCAATCTCGCGCTGCAAAATCTCGGCATTGGCACCGACTGTTGATATGGGAGTTTTAAGCTCATGTCCCGCATCTGAGATAAACTGTTTCTGTTTCTGATATGTATCTTCGACAGGTTTCATTATCTCCTTAGACGCCTTCAAGGAAACAAAGAACAGTATTATCAGGGCAACAGCGCCAAATACAACTGTATTCATTATGAGCGTTTTCATACTGCCATCTATCAGGGTATTATCCATCATTGCCACATAGCTTCTCCCTGATGATTCATCTGAAGCGATGCGATATATCATCCTACCGCTTATTCCGCGTCTTTTCCCACCTGTCATTAGCTGCGCTGCAAGATTTTTGAGTGCTTCATCGCTCATTACGGGCTTAACATCATTCATTATTCCAACAGCACTTCCATCAGAAGAAAACTCCACAAGATACATAACCGCAGCCTCTGTGGCAATTCTATCTTCAGGAGTTCCCATGGCATCTTTCGGCGCTTCTTTTGGGCCATTTCCATTGATGTAGTCATCAAGAAAGACTTCAAGGATCCTTTGATTATTCCTGTATACTGCGCTGTAAGTAGTAAGTGAAATAGTCAGCAGGGTTCCTAAAAGGATCAGTGTAAGGAGCTCCATTATCGTAGCTGTGATCTTATTTTGTGAAGCTTTAAAAAGTCTGTTTCCAAGCTTTTTTGCCATTCCTACTCCTTCTTTCGCAGTTCATATCCAAGACCGCGCACCGCCTTTATCTCCATCATTGAAGCCAGGAATTGAAGCTTTTTTCTGGTAAAAGAGATATAGACCTCCACATTGTTATACTCAGCTTCATTGTCAAATCCCCATATCTTAACAGCAAGCTGCTCCTTTCCGATGATAGTTCCTTCATTTGCAAGGAAGATCTCCAAGATATGCAGCTCTTTTTCTGACAAACGTACATCCATGCCATTTTCAGTATTTATAAGCATTGACCTGTTTCTATCCAGTTTAAGGTCTCCCGATACGAGATTTCCGGTATCATCTGTCTTCTGCATGTTATTCCTGCGAAGCAAGGCTCTTACCCTTGCCAGGAGCTCTTTTGTCTCAAAGGGCTTTGTAAGGTAATCATCTGCTCCGCTATCCAGGCCACTCACCTTATCATCAGTATCTGCTCTCGCAGTGAGCATTAAGATGGGAGCCTGTATTCCCTCTCTTCTCACAGTTCTGGCTATGTCAAATCCATTTATTCCGGGGAGCATAACATCAAGAATAAGCAGATCATATATGCCGCTTCTTGCAGCATCAAGTCCACTTATTCCATCCCAAAAGGGATCTGTATCATATTTTTCCTGCCTGAGGATTTCACACAACGCCTCGGACATTCTCTTTTCATCTTCAACAAGCAATATTTTCATGGAATACCTCTGAAATTATATATGTCTATTGTACCAAAGTATCCTTGAAGAAATATTGAAATCTAAAAAAAAGCATGAACTCTCACCTTACTTCCTTTAGGCTAAAAATGAGCAAATCATCGTCTCTTCCCCTTCTGGAATTAAAAGCAATGCGCCGAGCTTTCGTTCGGCGCATTATATTTATCACGATTTAATTCTCTTTACCCCATTTCCGGTTCCAGGTTTCCATAATTTCATCCCATGTCGATGAATGTAAAAGATATATCGCAATAATGATCTGTAAAACAGATAGAATCATATTGAGAACTATATCAGAGGTTCTTAAAGTGCCTTCCTTAAGATTTTTTGTCTTTCCACGCTTGAGGCTCTCCTTACACATTGTTATATTATTTTAAATACCCTAACTTTTTACTGCACGTTTACTATCTTTGAAGTCATCTTTCTCTGATATACATCAGTTAAAACTCCGCCAATTATATAGTCACCATCCTCTATTGCTTTGAATTCAACC
>JAFPVA010000215.1 GCA_017413105.1 Butyrivibrio sp.
ATCGTATACCTGTTGGTTGCAATAGCAGCATTCGCAGGCTCCTACCTTCTGTATGAAATCATGAGCCGCATACCTTTCATAAGGTGGTGTGTTCTGGGAATAAAAAAGGAGAAGAAAGAATGAGTTTTGCAGACAATCTTATGGAATTAAGAAAGCTTAATAACCTGTCACAGGAGGAAATTGCAGATAAGATAGGCGTATCCAGACAGACGCTTTCAAAATATGAGACCGGAGAGTCGCTGCCGGACATAAAGAGATGTAAGATGCTGGCTGACCTCTTTGGTGTATCCATGGACGACCTTATCTCATATGAAAAGAATGATTCGGACAACCTGGGATATGCTATACCGCCGAAAGGAAAACATATCTTTGGAATGGTCAAAGTGGGAGATAAGGGTCAGATCGTCATTCCTGCCAAAGCAAGAAAGATCTTCGATATTAAAACAGGCGACAATCTGATTGTCCTCGGAGATGAATTCCAGGGTATAGCTCTTATTAAGGAGACGGGCCTTCTCGGTCTTATCAACAGTGCGAAAGAAAGTATAACTGACTAAAAGAATGTAGGTGATAGATTCCGAATATAATCATATAATTTTAAGCCTCTATCTTGTAATGAGATAGAGGTTTTTTATATCAAATAAGAAAATGTTATAATAAACATGACATATAGATGACGTGTTTGCAATGATATGATTTTAGTGGAGTGAAAGATAATGAAGATAGATAGGCTGATTGGAATACTTTCTGTATTACTTCAGGAAGAGAAAACTACAGCACCTGAGCTGGCAGAACGCTACGAGGTTTCAAAAAGAACTATCAATAGAGACATCGAGGATCTGTGTAAAGCAGGGATTCCTATACAGACTTCCCAGGGAGTTGGCGGAGGAATCAGCATCATGGATGGCTATCGCATGGACAGGACTATTCTGACATCGAAGGACATGCAGATGATCCTTGCTGGTCTAAGGAGTCTTGATAGTGTCAGCGGCAGCAGATACTATGGTCAGCTCATGGAAAAAATCCAGGCAGGGTCTTCAGAGTTTGTCAGCGGCAGGGATTCAATTCTGATCGACCTTTCATCCTGGTACAGGGAATCTCTTGCTCCAAAAATTGAAGTTATACAAAGCGCCATTGAAAGTAGGCACATACTTACGTTTACCTACTACAGCCAAAAGGGTGAAAGCTCTTTTTACAAAAGACGTCAAATGGAGGCTGGTGGAAGAGTTCGGCCCAGAGTGCTATACAGAGGCCGAGGGCGGCAGACTATTATTTACCGCTGACTACACTGACATGGATAACCTTGTCACCTGGATACTGACCTTTGGAGATAAGGCTGAGCTCCTTGAACCCAAGGAAGCGAGAGATCGGATCAGGAATACAATTGAGGCTATGAAAAAGAACTATGAGAGGGTGTGAAAGATGGAATATATTAGAGTTACCAAGGACAATTTAGAGGAAGAGCACATTTGCTGCGCTATATCCAATAATAAAGACGTTCAGGTTTCATCAAAGAAAGCCTGGCTTGCAGATAGATTCGATGAGGGACTTGTCTTTTTAAAG
>JAFPVA010000216.1 GCA_017413105.1 Butyrivibrio sp.
CGAACATGGCAAAGCCTGAACCACTTCTCAGAGTTAATGCGCTTGGTACAGTTTATATCAATCAGGAGTTTTCAAAAGTGATGCCAAGGGGCAGCGTTATAGTGGATATCTCTTCAAATTCTGCATATGCATTACCGAAGATCCTCCTAAATAAAAAGACCTTTGCCCTTGCTGAAACAGATGAAGCAAAATTCATAGCAAAGTGTATCAAAACAAGTAACCTTGCCAAAACGGATTATCAGAAGTCAGGCTTTGCTTATGCTCTTTCCAAGAGCTTCGTTGTCTGGTATGCACAGAAGTGTGCTTTTGAGTATGGGCAGAAAGGAATCCGTGTGTGCTCTCTAAGTCCAGGACTTATTGCGACTGACATGGGCAAACTTGAAGAAAAGGAAGGTGCCAGCATGCTTGAATATGCAGCAGAAAAAAGGATGGGTACTCCGGATGAGCTTGGATTTGCAATTGCGACTGTAGCAGATGAAAGGAACGGATATCTTGCTGGTGTAGATGTGCTTGTTGATGGAGGCAGCACAAACGGAAAGAGCTTTAGAAAATAATAACAAAGATAGAAAAGCGTTATCATAACGGAAAAGCTACGATCCCGAACCTGGAAAAACTCATGGCAACGATCCGAAGCCGTGAGATCTCTGCGGCACTTCATACTGCTGTGACCTTCATGAAAATTATTTGAAAGTCTTTTTTATCTGCTCCAGAAATTTTTCTGCAATAGGAGTAAAGGTCTGATACTTGTTCCATATCAGATACAGCTCTGATTTTAGTTCAGGTGAAAGCGGTCTGAATACCATGTCAGTTCCTTCGGTATTTATCAGATCCTTAAATGTAAGAAGTATTCCAAGGTTTTCTCTTGCAAATACAGAGCCGTTATAAGATAGCCTGAAGGAGCCTTCAAGTTTTAGCTCAGAAAATCTTTCTTTAGCCCATGTTTTGATTTCATTGTTCCAACTCTGCTCTGAGACAAACAGAGGCTGTCCTGTCAGGTCAGAGACATGGATGTTTTTTTTCTTTGCAAGGGAATGAGATGAAGAGATGATCGCGCCCCATACATCAGCTTCCGGAAATTTTACATATTCGTATTTGTTGCTGTCAGGTGTTTCACATAGTACAGCAAAGTCTAAAATGCCCTTATCAAGCTTTTCAGTAACCTGCTCAGTATCTCCGCTGGTTATATGATAAGTGAAATTAGGGTATTTTTCTTTTAACTTATAAATCTCCCTGGCGAGGTATCTGATCTGATAGCTCTCGGCCAGTCCAAAATAAATATCCCCACCTGTTATATCATCCAGGGAATTAAATTCCTGTTCTATCTTATCTGACATAGCCACAAGATCCTGAGCACGGTCACGTAGAAGCATCCCTTCGTCCGTAAGCGAAATGCTGAAACTGTGCCTTACAAACAGTTTCTTCCCAAGTTCTTTCTCTAATGATTTTAATGTCTTTGAAAGAGTAGGCTGTGATACATGAAGCTGCTCAGCAGCCTTTGACATATTTTCTTCCCTTGCAACTGCAAGAAAATATCTGAGATTTTTTATTTCCATGAAAACCTCCATAAAGTTGACGATTAAAGTGTTATTCTAAAAACGAATATCATGATATTTATTTTATTCATTAGCGAAAACCTGGTCAAGGATTTACTATGAAATCAGAAGGAGCAAAAAAGATGGATACCAAAAAGATTCTTGAAAGCCTTACTGACATGGGCTGTGATGAGAAAGAAATAAGCTTTATGAAAAAGATGTATGAAGAAGGAGATACAGATACACTTCTTAGAGATCTTAGAAAATGCCGGTGCCATCTTATGGATGAGCTTCATGACAGTCAGAAAAAAGTTGACAACATGGATTTTTTGATAAGACAGATTCAAAAAGAGAAATGATAAAAACGGAGGAATGTAAAATGATCAGAAAAGAAGAACTAAACCTTGTAACCGAGTGGGATAAGACCTTTAAGAAAAGTGATAAGGTTGACCACAG
>JAFPVA010000217.1 GCA_017413105.1 Butyrivibrio sp.
GCTTCCTCAGCCATCTTGATTCCGCCGTAAGGCATGAATGCTCTCTTAAGAGGCTTGTCTGTCTGAAGACCAACGATCTGCTCAAGATCCTTCATTGACTCATCGATATATCCGGGGCCATAAGCTGTGAGGCTTGATACAACCTCTGTCTCGCACTCGAGCACGCCGCCCTTTTCACGCTCTTCTTTCTGAAGCTCCTGTAATCTGCTCCAAAGCTTGTTTGTTGCATCTGTAGCATCAGCGAGAAAGCTCTCATCTCCATCATAAGGTGTGTAGTTGTTCTGGATGAAATCACGTACGTTTACGTCATCTGTCCAGTGGGATCCTTTAAATCCTCTCCATGCTTCTTTCATAATATTCTCCTTCTTAAAACGATTGTCGTTTTTGTTAAATTATTATCACTTCTGAACACCGTGGAATATCTTAGCAAAAAGAAAAATCCCAAACATTGATTGTAATCAAGTTTGAGATTTTTTTCACATATTATACACATATTTCTATTGACATCTGCAAAAAGCAGTGATTTTGTACATTTCATCGAGGACTCAGCTTATGCCGTTAAGGATATTATAGGCATTCTCAACTCTCTCTTTAGATGGGGACTGAACGCCCTCAAGCTGGTACTTTATGCCCATTGCCTCGAACTTGTGCTGTCCCATGGAATGATATGGGAGAACCTCGATTCGCTGAACATTAGAAAGTTTCTCAATAAACTCCCTTGTCTTTCTAAGGTACTCGTCATTATCGGTGATTCCCGGAACCAGTACATGTCTTATCCAGATGGGCTGTCCCACTTCTGAAAGATATTCAAAACAATCTTTTATATTGTCATTGGGAAGTCCCGTGAGCTTTATATGCTCCTCTCTGTCAATGTGCTTGATATCAAGAAGCATCAGATCCGTAACCTTCAAGAGTTCATTGAACTTGGAAAAGAACGGCTCGTTTTTGGTAAAAGGCTGTACCGCCGTATCTATACAGGTGTTGATGCCTCTTTCTTTTGCCTTGGTAAATAGCTCTATAAGAAAATCAATCTGAAGAAGAGGCTCTCCTCCGCTCACGGTGATGCCGCCGTCCTCACCCCAGTAGCCACGATATCTCTCAGCAAAATCCAGTATCTCATCTGCTGTTCTCATGTCGTTTGAGTTGTGGTCCCAGGTATCTGCATTGTGGCAGTATTTGCATCTAAGGTCACAGCCCTTCAAAAAAACTATAAATCTAATCCCCGGTCCGTCCACTGAACCAAAGGTCTCTATCGAATGAATCGCTCCTTTTATCATCGTTTTCTCCATTTCAATAACTTCCGACTTCAGGGAAAAGAAGTCAGCACAAGCTCCACTTAATTCACTGGGAAATGTAAATCTCCCTCAGCGCATCCCTGTCCATTACCTTTATTCTGGCGTGGCCCCTCCTGGCAATAAGCCCCATTTTTTCCATTTCACGGAGTTTGCGGCTTACGGTCTCCATACGAAGGTTTACGCTGGCGGCAATGTCATCGAGTTTCAATACTATATCATCTGTGGCACTTCTGTCTACCCTGTACATCAAAAATCCCGCAAGCCTTGCCATTGGGTCCTTTGTGGACAGAAGCATGTTTCGCTCGTTGGCGTCATGGAGCTTTTTACTGAGAAGAATAATGATATTCATGGCTGCGGTGGGATTATCCACAACCTTTATGAAATCATCCCTGTGGATCCTGCATATTGAAGCGTTGGTCAGACATACTGCGGAATAGGGATAAATACTGCCGTCAAGGAACATTCCTTCCCAGATTATATCGTGGTCGGCAAGGATCGTGATTATCTGCTCTCTTCCAACTGAATCATAACGACACAGCTTGACCCTGCCCTTTCTGATGATACAGATGGAATCAACACTTTCTCCTTCACGGAAAAGATAACTGTTCTTCTTTAAGGTCTCATGGATGGAGTGCTCCATAAGACTTACCTGGGCATTTACAGGAAGACCCTCGATAAGAGGAACGCTCTCTGTACAGAAGCCGCCGCACTCTTCGCAGATGTTAAGTCCGATGATTCCACGCTTTAGCTCCTCGGCACCTTCTTTTTTGCTATAAACACTATTACTCATATCGTTTACCTAAAAATACACAAAAGCCGGGCTAATGTTTTCCCCCGGCTCAAAACTGTTAAACAAATATCCCGTAACAAATCCCATTCAAAATTCATCTCGACCAAAGATAACAGTAAGCCTGCGTTCTTGCCGCAAATGGCTCAGTCTTAAGCAGCTCTCTTACCTGCTCCTTGGTATACCATCCAGGCTCTATCTCCTCAAGGGTTGAGCTGCTCTTGGAAAAAGAACCTGCGGCTCTCCCTACGCAGCAGACATTTTTTTCGTTGGAAAATCCCACTGCGCTGTAGCTCTCTCCAATCCAGTCATCAATGGCGATCAGGTCAAGACCTGTCTCCTCCTTAAGCTCCCTTCTGGCACTTTCCTCAGGTTTCTCGCCTGGGTCTATAAGACCTGCCGGGAAATTGTAGACCCATGCTCCCGGAGCCATCCTGAATTCCTTGTTTATAAGAATCTTTTCCCCGGATTCATCATGCATTATAAGGACTACAGCGTCCACCTTCTTGTTGTGGATGTCCTCAAATCCCTTCAGATCCGGATTTCTGCTGATGATCTCGTAGACCTTTTCCTTGTTGTCCTCTGTCTTGTAATGCAGGTCGTAACGGGTAATGAACGCGCCCTGCTCCTTCTTCTCTAAGTATTCGAACTTCATGTATCTTCCTCACATACTCGATAATCGGATTGCTACGCTTCGTTCTCGCAATCCTACGCTTAGATGGCCCCATAAACAATCTGTCTGATCCCACGGATGAAACTGTAATCACAGCCGCCCTCTATCTGCTGCATGTAAATCACGATGAGCTCCTCTGTAGGGTCCACAAAGAAGTATGTTCCTGCCATTCCATCCCAGCCATACTCTCCGATGCTTCCGTTGGAGGTGGCAAGGGCAGGATCTGTCAGTATTCTGAAATAGTTGCCATAGTTGTATCCGATGCAGCTCTCCAGATCAAAGGAATCAAACTGCTGGGGTGTGAGCTGAGGAGTTGTCATAAAGCCAAGAGTTCTCTTGCCGATAAGCTCTTTTCCGTGATAGGAGCCCTTGTTAAGGAGCATCTGTGCAAAGTGAGCGTAATCATTGGCTGTGGAATAAAGTCCGTCGCCGCCCTTTTCAAACCAGGGTGCCTGTGTTGGACTCTCCATCTCCATGCGCCTCTTTACATCATCTTCTGCTCTTACGACCTTACCGGTCTTATCTCTTCTGTAAAGAACAGCCTGTCTAAAGGCCTTGCTCTCGTCGATATAAAAACCTGTATCCTCCATGTTAAGAGGGGTAAAGATCTCTTTTTTCAGGAAGTCGGAATATTTTTTCCCGGTGATTACCTCAATAACGCCGCCAAGGATATCTGCGGAATGGCCGTATCTGTAGCCGGTTCCGGGTTCAAAAGCCAGGTACCCTTCAGCAAGCTTGTTGCACACGTCCACGTTGGTCTTAAGGATTCCAGACTGTCTCTGGGTTCTGGCCTCCTTGTAGATCTTGGTCATGGAGCGCTCTGCTTCACCAAAGTCCCCGGAGTAAACAATTCCGGAGGTCATGTTCAAAAGATCCTTTATGGTGATAGGCCTTGTGGCTCTGATAATGCCTTCCTTGGAGGCAACCTTACAGTCTGCAAAAGCCGGAAGATAGTCTGAAACCTTGCTCATAAGGTCCAACTCTCCACGCTCGTACAGGATCATGGCCGCCACAGCCGTTATGGGCTTTGTCATGCTGAAGATCTTGTAAATGCTGTCATTTCGGTCCGGTTCGTAATTATTTTCGTAAACTCTTTTTCCTTTATGTTCAACTACAATGGTTGCTCCCTGTAGTTTTCCCTTCTCTCGCTGGCTTTCAATAAGTGTATCCAGTCTGCCAAGCTTTCTGATATTCATAACAATTTTTTCCCTTCGTGCTTAGAATTTTACTGAAGGAAGCATGTACTTCCTCTCGTAGAATTCTACTGCTTTCTCAAAGCTCTCACTCTTCTCGTTCTTGAGAGTCTCAATATATTCGTGGGCATCATACATATCATCGTTGACCTCGATGACGCCTACAGCGATGTTACTGCAGTGGTCAGCAATTCGCTCGTAATCTGTTCCGATATCGCTAAGGTCAAAGCCCTGCTCAATAGTACATTTTCCCTTGCGGAGCCTTCTGATGTGGCGGCGCTTAACCTCCATATTGATTCCATCGATGGTTTCCTCTAAGGGCTCAATGTTCTTGGCAAGGTCGACGTCCTGATTTTCAAAAGAACGAAGCGCCAGGTCCATAATCTCTTTTACCGCAGATGCAAAGATATCCATCTCAGACTGAGCCTTGGGAGAAAAAGTTCTCTGGTTATCCGACATTCCCTTTGCCTTCTGCATGATGTTCAGTGCGTGGTCGGAAATACGCTCATAGTCAGTGATACAGTGAAGAAGAAGAGACAAGGTGTGGCTGTCCTCGGGCGAAAGATGATGTGAATTAATCTTCATCAGATAAGTTCCAAGCTGATCCTCGTACTTATCCACCTTTCTCTCAAGGTAATCAACCTCTTCGGCGATCTCGCTGTCGTACTCTGTTATAAGTCCAATGGCCTTATCCAGTGAGTCTTTTGCCATAGTAGCCATTGCAATAGCGGCCTGTCTTGCCTGCTCAAGAGCAAAGGGAGGGTTTGACAAAAAGCGTGGGTCCAGAGTCCTGATACCCTGCTGCTCCTCCTGCTCCTTTTTCTCCTTCTCGTCGATAGGGATGGTCTTTAATGCAAGGCTTACAAGAATCTGCGCAAATGGCAGCATAAGCGGTGTTGCCACAAGATTTATAAGGGTATGGATTCCGGCAATGCCCACCATTCCGATCTTATTATCCATGAAAGCAAAGTGAACAACTGCATTCAGGGCATAGAAGATGATCATGAATGAAAGGGCCTTTATCACGTTAAAATACAGGTGCATAAGGGCAGTTCTTTTACCATTCTTGTTGGCTCCAAGGGATGATAAAATGGCTGTGATACAGGTACCAACCTCAGCGCCCACAACCACAGGGATTGCCATGCTGTAGGTTATCTTTACAGAAAGGGAAAGAGCCTGCAAAACACCGATGGTTCCTGCCGAACTCTGAATGATCATGGTAAAAGCAATGCCGATGAGAAAGCCGATCACCGGATTGGAAAAGGTGGTAAGGAAGGCCTTGAAGGACTCAACTTCCTTAAGTGGAGAAACCGCACTTGACATGGTTGTCATACCAAACATCAGGACAGAGAAGCCCAGAAGAATGGTTCCCACGTTCTTTTTCTTCTCGCTCTTGGCAAACATGTAAAAGCTGATACCGATAAGTGCCAGGAATGGCGTAAATGATGCGGGTTTAAGCAGATTTATTATAAAGTTGTCACTGCTGATTGCGTTTAATGAAAGAAGCCAGGCTGTGAAAGTTGTTCCGAGATTTGCTCCGAGAATTACACTAACAGCCTGTTTCAGGGTCATGATACCCGAGTTAACAAGACCAACAACCATTACGGTTGATGCGGATGAAGACTGAACCAGCGCGGTTACGCCCACGCCGAAAAGATATGCTATGAATGAATGCTTTGTCACTTTTGCCAGTACGCTTTCAAGCTTTCCTCCCGCCATCTTGGTAAGACCGCCGCTCATGACGTTCATACCATACAAAAACATGGCCAAACCGCCTACCAGGCCTGCAACTAAGCTAAACATTTCAATTGAACTCATTTTCCCTCCGTATAGACACTCTCCCACAAAAGCTCCTTTTTGCTCTCCGTGCCTATTTTTCTTTATTTTCACCTACTGCTACAGCTATATATTAACGTATTAACCTAAAAAAAACCATAAAAAATTTGCTTGCAATCAAAAAGTTAGGCGAAAACGAATATATTTTCCATACTTTGCCTGACTGAGGCTCACTCTGTCGCTGCCGTTGTAACCGTGGCCGTAGATGTCTTCTTCTACTTCCACTTCCCCATCCTCTTCAAAGCCCAGTTTTTTGCATAGGTTTATGGACACCAGGTTTTCTTTTTTTACAAGGGTCTGCACATGCTCAAAGGCAAGCACATCCCTTCCGTAGTTAAGGATAGCCCTGCAGGCTTCATAGGCAAAGCCCTGATTCTGATACTCTTTTCCAATCAAAAAGCCAAGTTCAATATCGTCAAAACCATTCCTTACGGAGTAACCTGCCCTTCCGATCACAGTGTTGTCAGAAAGCCGCACCAGCGTCCAGACTCCAAAACCCAGAAAGCCATAGACCTTGGAAATATAGTCCTTCTGATATCTCTTTTCATCCTCAGGATCCTCGAAAAGGCCTTCCATATAACGGGTCATCTCCGGATCCTTGTAAATCCTGTAGAATTCATCCACATCCTCAATTGTGGTCTCCCTGATAAGTAGCCGCTCTGTGCGCATCACTTTCCAGGGCTCTCCCGCGTAGCGCTGATAAGCTTTGACAAAAGAGTCGCATTCCACCTCTTCGATATCGGAAAAGACAAACTTAAGTCCCTTGAATTTCTCATCGGGATTTTTATCGTGGAGAACTCCCACGCAGTAGAACCCGCTCTGAGTAAGCCTTTCCGCATCCTCCGCACTATCCGTGACTATAAGCGATGACTCTTTTTTCTCTTTATTATATAGGTCAAAAGAGCTGTCTCCGGCTTTTTTTACATCGGATTCGTAGCCCTGCTGTCTGATATATCTGGCGGTTCGGTCAAAGGGCCCCCTCAGGCTGTGGCTGCTATAAATTTCATTAGTTAATGAAAAGATTATTCTCTTTAACACGCTATTCCTCCAATCTCACAATTTATAGTATAGACCCATGACAATAAGTTTCAAATATAAGAATGTAATCTGCAGTTTTGAATGTTTAAATTGTTCCAAAAATTAACATAATATAAATAATATAAAGGCAATATTATGTGCATAATAATTAGTGAAAATTCATAATTGGCAAAAAAGAAGAAGGGGCTATCGCTTTGAATGATGATTAAATCATGATATGATCATCATCTAAAGCGACAGCCCCTATTTGTTAACATAAACAAATGCACGTTTATGAGAATACGTCTTTTAGGTTCACGCTGCCCACTCTCTTAACTATAGCCTCTGTATCTGTCAGGTACAGTCCCATCTCTTTCATGCGTTCAAAGAACACTCCTCCGGCAAAGGTATATCTTTCATTAAGGATTCCTTCCCGAACGAACCTTTGGTGGGAGTGACTTATGATATTTCCTACCGCAAGAGAATCGGGAAGGACCAAAAGCTCCTCATTTTTTGCATACCTGACTGCATTGTATCCAGCTACAGCTCCTGTTACTACAGCTTCTGTATGGCCGATAAGGGGCGCACCCTTTTCGCCTCCGCAAAACAGATTTGTGGCTCCAATGGCCTGCATGGTGTCTTCGCAGGGCGCCACAGCAAGGTATCTTATGGAATTGCCCCTGCCTGCGCTGTAGGGGTCAATGTACTCTGCCTTTTCAAGCCCCGGGATCTTTCTTAGTTTTTCCAAAGGGTAATAACTTGTCATAAGCTTTGCAGCACCGGTATCAAGAAGGATAACGTTCTCGCTGTATTCCTTAAGGGCGTACTGCCTGCAGGCCTTCTGCCCCAGCTTGTCATAGTTCACGTCCTCTTTAGGGACCGGAAGGATCACAACGCCCTTTTCATCAAGCTCTTTTCTTATGTCCTCCCGAAGGGTCCTTTTCTCTATCTTGCA
>JAFPVA010000218.1 GCA_017413105.1 Butyrivibrio sp.
CTGACACCTCTTACCTGAACGATACACTTGGCTCCGTCCAGCACTGCAAGTTCATCAACGCTCATAAGATCATGTCCTGTCTTTGAGTAGTTGAGGTTATAGCTCTGGGAGCTGCCTCTTGTCTCTCCGGTATTGTACATATGTATGGTCTCTTTTCCTAAAGTAGCGTTAAGGTCCTTAAGTGTAGACTGCTCCGAACCGCCAAGAAATATCTGGCTGTCACAGTTGGCAGTGATGGTCTCAGCGTTATCCTTATAGATGGACTTAAGCTGTGACTTTGCCTGAATCACAAGTGCTGCCGATATTTCACGGCTTCGTATGGTTGCCATGAGCTTTTCAAGATTCGGGATCTGACCGATATTGCAGGCTTCGTCTATAAGACACCGTACATGTACAGGAAGTCTTCCACCATATACATCATCTGCCTTTTCACAGAGCATATTGAAGAGCTGGCTGTAGACCATGCTGATAAGGAAGTTAAACGTCGAATCCGTATCTGACATGATGAGGTACAGAATAGTCTTCTCATCCCCTATGGTATCAAGCTCAAGTTCATCATATTCCGTCACATCCCTGACCTCTTTGATATCAAAGGCTGCAAGCCTTGCGCCGCATGAAACCAAAATAGATTTCGCTGTCTTTCCGGCGGCTAATTTATATTTTGCGTACTGGCGTACTGCAAAGTGGTTAGGGTCCCTTTTTTCAAGGTTTTTAAAGAGTATGTCCACCGGATTTTCAAAAGATTCATCATCTTCCCTGACTTCCATTGAATTGATCATTTCCAGAAGCGTATTGAAGTTCTTTTCCTCCTCAGGTCCTTCATAGTAGATATATCCGATAAGTGCTGTATACAGAAGCTTTTCAGCTTTCTGCCAAAATTCATCTCCGTCTTTGCCATCACCTTTTGTATTAGCCATAAGCGTTGTGACGAGCTTTAAGATATCCTTTTCCGAATGAAGATACTGGAATGGATTGTATTTCATGCTCTTTTTAAAGTTAATGGTATTGAATATCTTTATCCTGTAACCTTCTTTTACAAAGACATTGCCTGTTTCGCCCACTAAAGTTCCTTTCGGATCACAGACCACATAGCTGGAGTGGCACTGTAAGAGATTGGGCTTAAGCACAAACCTCGTTTTACCTGAGCCGGAACCGCCGACTATCAGGATATTCTTATTTCTTGCGTATTTCGGGTCTTTTGGGCGGCTGTTCATGGTTATCCTTTCCGTTTTCGAGAGTATGACGTTGTTCTGAAATACCGGGTCCATATATGGTTCTATGTCCTGTGAATTTCCCCATCTGGCAGATCCAAACTCTTCATCGTGGCGAAATTTTTTAGCGTTTTTACCTTTTACATAGACAGCTATACGCAGTGCTGCTCCGCATACTACGCCTACAGCAAGGTCCTTCGGATGAAAGCTGGGAAGGATATTGGAAAAAGCTTCCCTAAAGCCTCCGTACAGGATAAGCCCCTGCATCTTCTCTGACATGTTGCTGCCCCAGGATATGCGCCATGCTTCCCCGAGATTGGTACAGAAAAGCCC
>JAFPVA010000219.1 GCA_017413105.1 Butyrivibrio sp.
CGTGATCAGATATATGTGACTTTTGAACAGCTCGTGGACAATTGTGCCTGCGAGCTGTTTTGTATGCTCTTTTAGGGTAAAAAGTACGTCGACTTCGTTTTTTAAGAATGAGTCCATACCGCCATCATATTGGAACTTCGGAGTTATCTGTACGTGCGACGATCCTTCTTCAAAGATACGTATAGCTTCGGGTAAGAAGTATATAGCCTGTCTTACCATAAGGCTGATGCTGATACTGTCTCTGTATTTAGCACTGAAATTCTGTCCCTGTTCGATGGCACGCTTCATATCCTCGCGCATATTTACCAGAAAGCTCACAAACTGCTGACCTGCGGGAGTAAGAGTTGCACCTTTCCCATTTCTCTCAAAGATATCAAAGCCTACTTCCTCCTCAAGAAGTTTTATCTGATAGGAAAAGGTGGGCTGGCTGACGAACAGATTCTCTGAGCCTCTTGAAAAACTCTGTGTTCTGGCAAGCTCTATGCAGTAATCTATCTGTTTTGTGGTCATAAAATCCTCCAGCAGTTGTGATATTTAAAAATTTAATATGATATTAAACCTTTCTATTGGACACAATAACTCCTCCGTGTGAAAATGTAAACAGAAAAACAAAAGAAATACAGTACAGAAACTGAAAACAACCAAATGGAGGATACAAAGATGGCAAAGACACTGATAGCTTTTTTTTCAAGAGCGGATGAGAACTATTTCGGCGGAGCAATGAGATATGTAAAGGTCGGAAATACCGAGATCGTGGTAGGAATCATGAAGGAATTGATCGAAGCGGATACCTTTAAGATCGAGATGAAGGATCCTTATTCACCGGTATATATGACCTGTATAGATGAAGCAAAGAAGGACAAGCTAAGTAACGCAAGACCGGAGCTTACAAACTATCTCGAAAGCATTGATGATTATGACACCATCGTCCTCGGATATCCGAACTATTGGGGAACGATACCGATGGCAGTTGCCACTTTCCTCGAGAAATATGATTTTAACGGTAAGACGATACTTCCTCTCTGCACCAACGAGGGGAGCGGCATGGGATCAAGCGAGAGTGACGTAAAGAAATATGCCAAAGGTGCAGATGTTAAGAGCGGACTCTCCATTACCGGAAGCCGGGCTGCGGATTCCAAAGGCCCGGTAGAGAAGTGGTTTAAAGCAAACGGGCTCATTTGAACCATGGGGACGGTTGGTCAGTAACTGAACCTGACAGTTCAGTGGTTCATTTTCAGAGAGACATGGAGGAATAGACAATGGATTACGAAGCAGGATATGTGTATAAACTGATGGATCAAGGCGGTCCCACAGATAACAGAGAAGGATTCCAAGAATAAATAAGATGTGGCTACAGATGGGAATACTTGGTCTGATATTTGCAGCAATGATGGTTGTTATGTTGGCATCTGCGGAATTGCAGGTGCGGATTGATATAGCAACAGAAAAGTTGAAAGCAGTTTAAGAATTTAAAATAAGCGTGTTTTGATATAAAAACGGTGGCTATAAGTCGAAAGATTTATAGTCACTATATTTTTAAAAAAATATTTTGATGTAACTATTGACATTACATCTCGGAGGTGATATATTTGCGCTATCAGATGAAACCACAACGGTTACAACAATGAGCTTTTTAACATTTGAGGATAATTACCTCGCAGGGCAGAGCCCGGAAAGGAAAATAATCATGACAAATAAGGAAAAAGCATTAGCACTCATTGGAACATTCGTATCAGGAGACACAGCAAAGGCAAAAGAACTTTTGGCGCCTGGCTATATTCAGCATAACTTGGCATTTGGAACAGGGGCTGATGCATTTGTAGCAGCAGTTGAAGGACTTGCACAGGCACCTGTAAAAACAACTGTTAATAACATTCGTTCATTTGAGGATGGAGATAAGGTTTTTCTTCAGACAGTATATAATTTTGCAGGAGCAGGAGAGCAGGTCGGATTCGATGTTTTCAGATTCGATGAAGACGGTAAGATTGCAGAGCACTGGGATAATCTGGCAGACAAGGCAGCTCCTAATCCTTCAGGACATACTCAGATTGATGGAACTCTTGAGAAGAAAGATGTAGATAAGGAAGAGACACGTAAGGTTGTAGCTGGATTTGTAGGCGATGTACTTCGTGGGGAGAATCCTGACAAGCTCACTTCTTACTACGATGGAGATAAATATATTCAGCATAATACTTCAATTGCAGATGGTCTTTCAGGTCTTGGAGCTGCACTTGAAGCTATGGCTAAGCAGGGAATCTCAATGGTTTATAACAAGACTCATATGGTTCTTGCAGATGGAGATTATGCACTTGCCTGCTCAGAAGGAACCTTTGGCGGTGTACCTACAACCTACTATGATCTGTTCCGTGTTGAGAACGGATTTATCGCAGAGCACTGGGATGTAATGGAGACATTAGCTGATAAGTCTACATGGGCTAATGAAAACGGAAAG
>JAFPVA010000220.1 GCA_017413105.1 Butyrivibrio sp.
AAGGCCCATGAATTCCTGGCCAAAGCAGCCGGGACGTCCAAAAAGAAAGCCCTTCAAATACTTAAACCATCCGCACTGCTTAAGCTGCCAGAGAGCCCGCCTAATCTCAAATACGTTAAGATCACAGGCTTCCATAAACCAGATAATGCCATCTTCTTTATAGCGCTCGTTAAACTCTTTTACCTTGTCGTAACCAGTTCCTGCAAGATGAACAAGGCAGTCAAGGCAGCCACCGATAATGCGGCCTTCAAAAATCACATCACCACCGTGGTCCGATGATTTCTTTGTTTCTTCGGAGGACTTTGAGCACGCTATCTCTCTAGCTTCTCCACCTTCGCAGATAAACGCCTTCATAACAGTAGGTTCTGTCACGTTATAGGGGCTGTTGGGTTCTGCGGTCTCGTCGGAATCAAGTTCCCATTTATCGTAATTGCTGAACTTAAGCTTTTTTCCGGTCAAAAGATCATAAGAATCCTGCACAGACAGATGCCAGGGCTCCATACCATAATCACCGGCACAGGGCGCATAAATAGCTGCGGTGTCTGCAATCGTAACAGAGTTAAAGACAAAATTGGTGTTATCAGAATAGCCAACAAACCACTTTGGCTTCGATTTTTTTACCAGTTCAAAGTCAATATATGGCACAACTTCACACATCAGTTCCCCGCCACCGCAGGAAATAAGCACATCCGAAGCGCTGCTCTCATAAGCCTGGTTCAGCTCTTCTCCGCATTTTTCAGGCGTATTGCTTATACCAATTCCCTTTGCCTCTCTGCAGTTGGGACCTAACACAAACCCATGCCCCTTGGCTTCAAGCTTTTTTAGTGCACTGTCAAATCTGCTGATATAGGGCTCTGTGGCACATCCAAAGGACGGCGCCACAAAACCTATGGTTCCATTCTCTTTTAAAAACTCAGGATATCTCATGTATTAAGCTCCTCTACGTTTTGTTTATTTCACATGATCATTGACGAACTTATGATATCTTGAATGAAACATTCAAGATATCAGCAAACAAGCCTATTCCAGTCGACTTACGTCGAAGGGCTTGTTTGCCACCTGAATCATGTTCTCACGAAACCCGCAGCAAGTGCGGATTTCTGTAATAACATTTAAGAACTCATGACACTTAGACTGAATTTCATAAATCCACAATGACTGCGGATTTAATGAAAGTATGAAACAAAGATCAGCCATCAGCAACGTAAATCCTTATGGATAAAATCTTATCTTCAGATTCTCCACATCCTCTGAAGCCTCTTTGCACAATCTCTCCAGAGCCTCAAAATACTTGCCAAGTCTAAATCGTGCAAATTTTGAATTGTAAAAGATAATGTTCCAACCCGAGCCCTGCTCTCCAAGCACATCGTAAAGCGCATCCAGATTCCTGCCATAATATTCCGGAAGTGGGAGCTCTTTTACCAGAAGTTCCTGAAGATCTTCCTTACTATATACTTCAAAAAGATCAATGTAAAATACCTTTTCCATCTTATCTCCGATAATGATAATCCTGCAAAAAACCACAAAAATAATCTTAATTTCTAAATAGGCAAAAAGTCGAATTAAAACTGTCCACTATATAGGTAGTAGTTTATTCTGCACCCCCCGGCGATTTAATTAGCAATATTTACTTTAGCAATATTTACTTTAGCACTATAATTTGCGTCTTTTTTAGCGTTTTTCAAATTCTGGATACCAAAAAAATATTTCTCGTCGTCTTTTTTCCCATTTTTATCATTTCAGCTGTAGTGAATCGTGCCTATTGGCTTGCTGGCAGCATTTTCACTTGGCAGTTCTACTGCTAAAATCTAATAATTTGAAATAAAGACGCATAATTTGTTCTATATCGGCCAAGATTCAAAAGTTATTCCTTAATCACTACCTCTTTTTCCATGAAATCAATAAAAAAGACGTTCGTAAAAAAATAGTCGACATCTTTTTTTATGAAACTGAAAATATAGACGCATTTTCAATGTCCTCGATTTGCTATCCTGAACCTTAATACAGCTGCGTAAAAGATTCATAGTGGTCATCGGTATAGAAGATCAGCCCGTCGCTGGAATAAATGATTCTTTTGGGACCGCGGCTCGATTTCCTTAGAGTATCAATATCACATTCCCAATACCGTCGCCCCTTCTCTTCAGGTAAAAGACCTTCATAATTCCCGAACCGGTCTCCACCAATGCACTTCCCCGGGGCATACTCCTCAAGGGAGCCTCCGGGCCACCCCAGTGACTTTGCTTCCTTCTTGGTAATGAAATTCTGAGGAAGCTTTCCAAACTCATGGATATAGGCCGCCACGTCGTCTTTGGTCGTATATACGCCATCTTCATCTAAAGAAAAAGTTGCCGTATCAGGTTGGCCTCCGGAATCATTTTCCGTTGCCGTATCAGGCCTGCCGCCTGAATCATCACTTGATTCCGTATTTGCAGCAGTCGCATTTTCATTATTCCGACTGCTTCCTCCGGAATCAGTATCCGTTGCACTATCTGTACCTATGGCAGTCTCAACTGATGTCACCTCTGCCGCAGATTCCTCAACTTGTGAAGAACCTCCCGTCGTTACTGATCCACTTCCAACCTCCGAGGTAATGGATACCTCTAATTCCGAAGCATTCCCCGTCGTTACTGATCCACTTCCACCCCCAGAAGTAACGGATCCCTCTAATTCCGAAGAGTCCCTCGTCGCTGCCGCTTCGCTTTCAGCCTCGTTGGTCACCGGTAGTTCAACAACCTTCTGCTTACCGCAGCCAAATCCGAACGCCAGCATCAGGAGCAACAATAAAACTACATTCAGTTGTCGTATTCTCTTTCTCATCCTATGCATACCCATTAATATGATGACTTTGAAACCCGCAAAACATGAGAAAGAAGCATTTATGCGGATTCCTCACGTTTTAGGCTTGCGAAAGTTGCTTGCAACGAAGCAGTCATGTCATCAGTAAGAGGCAATATTATCTTTTGTCCCTTACATCACTTATGTCTATGATATCTAAACTTAATTACATCCCCCATAAGTTGGGGATTATGCGAAAGCATTATTCAAATTGCCAATAGGCTTTCCTATTGCTTAATGCTATTCAAACAAACCCTCAGATGTACTGCACACCCTCAATAGCCTTTTCCTCAACATCAATGAGCTCTGGCTCAGTATCAGCGCAGCCCTTGATGATAACATTCTTCATCACAAGCTTCTTCACATTCCTTGCAAAAACGCTTCTGCCGCTCATCTCATCAAAGTTGTCCATCATGACAGGTCTCTCCGGTACACGCTCCGCTTCTGGAAGGAACTCTGCGTTAATGTTCTCAAAAGTAAGAAGCTCAATTGGTCTCTCCGGAAGCCCAAAAGCACAAAGCATGCAGGCACTTATTCCCTTGCAATTGATATTCCTTCCTGTGATTGAGCCGATGCTTGGTGTCATCTCATCCACTGGGGCAGGATTCTGGTTCTGCACGTAATCGCTGTGTCCGTCCGGATCGCAGAAATAGAACATATTTACAGTAAAGGGCATGTGAACCCCGTTCATCTCGATATTTTCAAAAACTATATCGTCCAGGACAGATCTCTCTCCTCGACCTCTTCTTGTCTTTATCCTGAGTCCCCTGTCGGTTCCGTCAAAGATGCACTGGGAAACCCTTACATTCTTTACTCCGCCTGCTGCCTCTGAACCAACGGTCACACTGCCGTGTCCTCTTTCAAATTTGCAGTTGCGGATGATGATATTCTCAGTAACCTTGTGGTGATTGAGACTCATATAGTACTTGCCGCTCTTAATGGCCATGCAGTCATCACCAACAGAAATCGTGGTTCCAAGAACCAGTACGTCCTTGCAGCTCTCGGGATCAAGTCCGTCGGTATTAGGAGAATCTGAAGGATTGTGGATATACAGATTCAAAAAGGCGCAGTTATCGCAATAATAGGGATGAATAGTCCAGCATGGAGAGTTCTGAACTGTCACATTCTGAACCCTGACATTTTTGCACCTTGCAAGGTACATAGTATTGGGTCTCCAGGCAATCCTCTTAACCTTGGCATTAACCCACCAGTCACCGTTCTGAGCGTTTCCGTCAATTGTGCCGGGGCCGATAATATCAAGGTTTTCTGCGTCAATTGCTGTAATAAGGGATGCAAAACTGGTAAGCGGATTTCCCTCCCAGCTGGAAAGGTTATACTCTCCCTTTTCATCAGTGGTCCTTGTCATTCCGGGTAAAATAGGATAGTGATTCCTGTCAGTATCTCCAAGAAGCACCGCATCCTCATCAAGCCACAGGGTCATGTCACTCTTTAGGAAAAGAGCTGTAGAAAAATAGCTTCCCTTTGGAAGATATACTGTTCCGTCCTTGGGGCATGCGCAGATTGCAGCCTGAATAGCCGCTGTATCTGAGGTTACTCCGTCCCCCTTTGCGCCAAACTCTTTTACATCAAGAAGCACAGATTCATGCTTTGTAGTAAACTCTTTTTCCCAGGAAGCATCATCATTGTACTCAGCCGTAGAAACAACCTTCAAAACATAAGTTGTATCAGGTAAAAGACCTGTAACAGAAACCACATTCTGTCTGCTTTCCAGAACTTTTTTATCATTTATACAGACAAAAAAAGAACTCTTCTGCTCAAAAACATCTTCAGACTCAAGTTCTATCGTCACACTTCGGTTAAAAACTTCGACAATATTAAATTTCATAAATCTTCTCCAATCAAAAATGCTACCATGTAAATTCTTACCTTTACATGATAGCATACATAAAAAACATAGTTAAAGCGTTATTCTGAACAAAAAGTTGATATTACATCCGCCGCTTCCACAAGCTGCTGTTCATTGGTGATAGTGGGTGTTCCGTCCCCATCCTGAAGGCCATAGCTGCCAAAATAGGAGTGGATTCCGCCCTTTATTACATATTCTTCTGAATTCTTTGGCCAGTTGGTCTTGCTCTCGCTGTAGTTATCCATATTGAGGACTTTATCCTCAGACCCGTATATGGACAAAAGTCTTAAATCCGAACCAGAAAAATCAACAGTGGTGTAGGAGGCGCATAGGATAATGCCTGCATACTTTTCTTTATTGCTCTCAAGGTAAGTGGCTGCTGCTACTCCTCCAAGAGAATGCCCCGCCAGATACCAGTCCAGATTTTCTACAAGTTCCACTTCCCCGGCGTATTTACTCGTCAGCATATCTACCGCATTTATCCGAAGGAACGCCAGATTTTCAGGCATTCTTGGAAGAATGCAAATAAAGCCTCTTTCAGCCAGTTCATACATAAGAGTGCTGTATGCTGTGTATTCAACCTTGCCTCCGGGGTAAAAAACTATGACAGCCTTGGCGTCCTGATCCTGGGGGATAAACACCATTCCATCTTTATCCTTATAGGAATTAACGCTCTCTTCAACTTCTCTGTGAATCTGATCGGTAATCTCAGTATCTGTCCTGTAATACTTTCCTGCATATATCTTGAAAGCCACCGCCAGAACAGCAAGAAGCATCAAAAGAGCCAGTAGCACTCCAATAATCTTTTTTCCAATATTCGAATTTTTAATCATAAACTACTTATTTTTACTCCAATTCTATCGCTAGCAAAACCTTTTCCTATGACACCCCCAGTAGATGTGTCACTAAGAACCGTCACCAGTGGATGCCCCACTAAGCCCCGTCCGCGGTGGCAACGCCCGTAAGCGAAAATGATGCCAGAGCATCTTATGACACTCTGGCACCCATAATATCACATCTCGATATTCTTATCCATAATCCTTAGAAGTTCCAGGGCACTTTCGAAATCAATCTTCTCTCCCGACTTGTCACATATAACGTGCCCCTGCCAGGTAGCGTTCTGTCTGAAGGAAACCTGAAGCAGGAAGGTAGCTTTTTTACCTTTTTTGCCCTGGACGTTTCTTGTACCCTTTTCCCTTTGGATCTTATCGATGACAAGTTCTTCTGAATCCGATTTTCTCTTATAGGAAGGCTTCTCTTTTTTATCAAAAGATCTTTCGATAAGGCCCTTCTGCGGAAAATCCCATTCATCAAGGAGTTCATCTATTATTTCCAGCATATCGAGGAAACTGATGAAATCCAGCGGATCATCACTGTACTGATGCCAGATTTTTCCCTGATAATCAGCATTTTCAGTGCCATCGATACAGATACTTATTAAATTTCTGGCAAAAAGAGCCTGTTTGTCATCACCCATAAATAAGTCTTTAGTTCTCCTCTTTCCTCTTTTTGCCTATGGTCATAAGACCTGTTGCAGCAAAAGCTGCTGCGATCAGCATAAGGAGTCTGGCAACATCGTTTGTTGAGTCCTCAGTCTTTGATCTTCTGGCACCAAGAACTGCCGCTTCATTTCCTCTTCTTTCTCCAAGAACTGCCTCTCTGTCTGCAACTGTAGGTGTAGAAGTAGAAGAAGAAGTCGATGGTGTTGTCGGAGGAGTAGGATTTGATGGAGGATCATCTGGTGGTGAAGGCGGATCATCCGGAGGTGATGGGGGATCATCAGGTGGTGTTGTATTCTTTTCCCAGATAGCGTACAGATCGTTCGGAATTCCATCATTATCTGCTGCTATAAATTCACCAGGATTAGCAAATACAGGATAGTTGTTTGGTCCTGCAGTCTTACTCCATCCCTTAAAGGTATATCCTTCTCTTTCGAACTTAACTTCGCTAAGAGTAAGTACTTTGACCGCCTCATTTACCAAAAGCTCAGGTCCTGCACCAGCTGTTACTGTAAGTGAAAGATCTCTCTCATCATTCGAGTGATATGTAATAGTGGTTGCTTCTCCAACAATACCACTTGGTGTTGTCTTATTATAAAGAGCCTTGAGAACGATCTTGCTATCGTCTCCGGTTCCCTGGATATAATCCTCGATAATATCGAAGCAGTTATCAGGATAATAAACAACGCCCTTGGTGTCGTTTTCAATGAACCAGCCAACAAACTTGTAGCCTTTTTCAACAACCTGTGGTGGTGCACCAACAACCGCCGATGAATCAATTGAGTACTTGTAATTGTCTACAGGAACTCCGGTTCCATGACCATTTCCATCATAGATCACACTGATTCTTCCAGGATTTCTCCAGTGTGCCACAATAGTTGTATCTGCTACAACATTGTCAAATTCGTAAGGAGTGTTATCTACATTGTACCAGCCAACAAACTCAAATTTATTTCTGAATACTTTTCTGTCAGATTCATTTGTTGAGTTGTACTCTGTTCTGCTAAGTTTTTCACCATAAGGTACTACCACCTGAGGCGCTACTGTAAGCGTTCCGCCATTTGGATCAAGAGTAACTGTACGTGTAACAGGCTCCCAATATGTGTACAATACCTTGTTATAAAGAGGCATTGTGTCATCCCACTGATACTCAACCTGTCCGTTCTGATCCAGGTACCAGATGATGTCATCGCCATTTGTCCTTAATTCATATCCCGGGCGTGAAGATTCAACACCGGAAAGAGCTGACTTCTTTGGAGCATTGTTCTTATAGAAATTTCCACTGTTTAATGGCTTCTCATAAAGAATATTTGCATAATCCTCTTTGTAGGCATCATCTACATCCATGGCCTTAGTGTTTCCACTGAAGTTATCCATAAAGGTAAGAGATCTGGTCTCTCTCTTAAAGTAAATGTACAGATGTGATGTATCAGTACTATCTCCCTGTATTGTGAACACTACATCGCCAACAATAAGATTGCTCTTATCTGTAGGGTCTCCATTAGTATTGTAGAAATATGGTTTAAATCCGATGTAATAATCTTCAATAGCAACATCGAAAAGCGCATTCTTGATAGGCGCATATTTTACGATTACTCTGTCCTCAACATAATTACCATCCAGGTCCTCCTTGAGGAAGTGCTTGGTAATCCATGAAACCTTGCCATAGGTTGCCTTATAGAGCTTAAGAGTCATTCCATCTGCAAAGTTCTCATATCTGTCAAGAATATATCTGTCGATAAAGTCTATTGACCAGTCTTCACCATTTTTCTTATTAAGTGCATACCAGACTGTTTCCTCTTTTGGCCAATCGCTTGGGTCAACAAGAGTTCCGTAAGGTCCTGAAAGTGTGTAAAGAGGTGTTGCATCTCCGACTTTAGCGTAGAATTCAATATTAAAAGCCTGACGATCATAATAAACTCTTACAACTGTATCCTGCTTAACACTGAGCTTTTCCTGGCCGGCAGCATAAGGTACGAAATTTCCGCTGGCTGCAGTTCCAACCTCTTTTGTGTTATTGTATTTGAAATATTGAAGCTGTGGGTGCTCAGCATTTGTATCAAGCTTTAAGTAATCTGCAATAAGAGTATCATCAACAGACTGTCCTGTCTTTCCCTTTACATTGGAGAAAGTCTTGTAATAGTCATAACCGTTACAATCAAGATTCTGTGTGTAAACTATTACAGTGAATTCAGTATCTTCTGCTTCAACCCACTTAGCGTAAAGAGTAAAGTCTTTCTTTGTAAGTTCTGTGCTTCCGATTACTGTTGACCAATCAAACTTTGTTGCTGCAGTCTGATTTTCTTTTTCTGTATACCAGCCATCAAATGTGTAGTACAGTCTTGTAGGTGCAGCAGGTTCTGTTGTTGACTCTCCAAGTGTTGCCTGAATAGGCTTTGTATAGGTTACGCCACTGAAACCGCTGCCTGTATTTTCATCAAAATTGATCCATACATAGTCACAGTCAACTGCGTAAACAGTGCTGGTCTTAGCAACGTCTACAGAAGAAAGAATCCTTGGATCAGATACGCCAAGACTTACCTTTACTCCCTTGGTCTCTGCCCATCCGCAGAACTTCTTGTTTTCTTTTGTCTCGTAGCGCTTGCCTTCTGTAAATCCGATATTTGAGATATCAACTACAGTGCTGTCATCTCCTGTAACAACAACCTTCTTTACATAGAAGATTTCTTCGTCAAGTCCGATGAAGGTCAGGTAGTATGTAGTTTCAATTTTTGCAAAAACATCAAAAGATGAACCCGCAACTACATCATTCGTAATTGTTCCAAAAGAAACAGGCTCAGAAGCATAGGTTCCATCGCTGTTCTTTGTATACCAGCCAAGGAATACCTGATTGAGTGAACTGTTAACCTCAGGAATGCCGGGATTAAGAAGTTCCTCTCCCTTCTTCACCTTCTGAGTATTGAAAACAGCTCCTTCATGATAGAAATTATAAGTTGCAATTGCCTTCTGATCATCGAGGTCATCCTGAGAATCGCCTGATCCGGCAACAATATATACTGAGAATGAATCGGCAACAAAGCTAGCTCCGTCGTTTGACGCATCAGCAACCTTCTCAGCATTGCCCACATCGTCCTTATGAACTACGCTGAAGGAATCACCCTCAAGCACATCTGCAAGAGAAATCGATACCTGTACAGGTGCTGCAGGCTCAATCTCTTCACCATCAGCATTAACAAATGTAATATCAACGCCCTTTGCCTGCTTTACTTCGCCATCAAGAGCGTCATCAGCAGCTTCCATAGCCTCGCTGTCGGAAATAGCTGAAAGTCTCATGGTTGTTCCCTCAGGGAAAGCTCCCTCGTCGGCAACAACATGAACATTCATGCCTGAAACTGAATCCTCAAAGGTCTGGGCAGGGAAAACTGTCTCAGCCTTCTCTTTCTCAGCCTTTTCCTTTTCAGCTAAAAGTGCTGCTTCTTTTTCTGCCTTTTCTTTCTCTTCCGCAGTCAAAAGAGCTGCTTCCTTCTCGGCCTTCTCTTCTTCAGTCAAAAGAGATTCTTTCTTTTTGCTCTCATCCTCTAAGGTAGTATCTGTAGCTTCGGTCTCTTCTACATTAGTTTCCTCAGCTGCTGTGATATCCATATCAGTGTTGAGCACTGCTTCAACAGGTATCTCTGCGTTTTCAACAGTCTCTACTGTATTAGCTTCTTCAGTATTACCCTCTTCGGTAACAGCGCCCTCTGCACTTGCTTCCTCAGAGGCGCCCTCAGTCTGCTCCTCTACAAATGCATCTTCAGAATTATCTGATGCTTCCTCCGGGATCTGTTCCCATTCAGCAACAGCGATCCCATCATTAGTTTCTTCGCTTTGAATCTGATCTGCGGTTTCTTCATCTGCAGCCCAAACTTTTGCATTATAAAAATCACTACCAAAGGTAGTGATTGCAAAAGTAACTGCTAAAAGAACCGCTAGCAGTCGGTTACATTTTCTCAGCATTGCATCCTCCCTCATAAAACAGGTGTAATGAAAAATTAATTTCATTTTTTGTTACATAGCTAAAATAAATTATCAGCTAACGTAAATCAACACCTTTCAAAATGTTTAATCAATTGTTTATAAAAATTTAAGCAGTCCCCTCTTTACCTCCTTCTACATCCTGCTTATTTGCTCGTCTTGCACCCATTGCGCCATCAATTAACTTAATCAGTTCAAGAGCGCTTCTGAAGTGTTCAGACTTGTTTTCCTCCGCCCAAGTAACACGGCCCTGCCATGTTTCATTTTCACAGTGATCTACTCTTACGATAAAAGTTCCCCTATCACTGCAAGCGTATGGATTTTTCCCCATTTTGTTATCCATTTTCGCCATATCTACTTCCTTTCACAGAACTATTCTAAATGAAAGACAATCATAAAACCTATCATAAACGATGATATTTTTGTTTTTCTTATTATTTGAACGATAATTTGTTAATCGTTAATTGTTTATCATTCCGGATTCCGTTCTATCAGTTCTTTTGCTCTCTCAAGATCCGCATCAGTGGTAACCTTGAAATTCCTCTGGTCACCGGGGATCATTGCCACTTTCATTCCTGCAAGAACAGCTGGCTCAGTGGAACCTTTGATAAGAAAGATCTTATCCGGTAAAAGAGCTTCATTTGCCGCAAGGTACGAGGCGTAATTGAAGGCTTCAGGCGCCTGTCCCGCATAGATAGTCTCGCGCTTTAGAAGCTCGTCAACCTTTTCTCCTGTCCTTGAAAAATAAACCGTATCGTTCATGGGCAGTGCCGGCATGACACCTTCGCTTTTTTCCAACGCCTTGAAACATTCCTCAATTGTTTCCACTGCAACAAAAGGCCTTGCGGCATCATGAATAATCACATTATCCACCATAGCCCCAAGGCCCATTTTCTCTATCTCTTTTAGCGCATTATAAATAGACAGCTGCCTGTTCTCACCGGGCTCTGCAAAGCCTAACATCTTCTCACTTATAGACTCTTCATCAAAAAGTGCGTCTTCAATCTGATCCCTGTAGGTACTGTCAGCCACTATCAGTATATTATTGACGTACATGGATTTCCCAAAGGGTTCCATGCTGTGAATGATCATCATTTTTCCCGACAGCTCAACGAACTGCTTCGGAATATCAGATTTCGCACGGCTTCCCGTGCCGCCGGCAAGTATTATTGCTATATTCATTTTCACTGTCCTACTATTCAGGGTTCTTCCGTCACCAGTTCATCTGAAATTATCTCTTCAGTCGTCTGTTCTTCTATAACCTGCGTCTCTGTCACCGGCTCGTACTGCGTAAGCTCGCCATATTCATCCACCACAAAACTGACACTTGGTTCTGTATAATCATTTCCCTGCAGGAAAAGAATCTGTCCCGATGAGTCTGCATCTGTATCAAAAGAGCTTTCCTCTCTTTGCCTTACTGCACCAAGTACCGCTGAATTTTCATTTGATTCTGTTTCAGCCTTTAAAGTAGCGCCAGTAGAAGAATTTTTTCCACTGAGATTGTTTTCATCTCCAGCTCCATCAACGGATGCAGGGCTATTCTCCTGGATATCTTCCGGTTTTTTCTCTTCGCCAGCTATATTTTCGGAATTTTCGATATCCTCAGTATTTGCGATGTCCTCGGATTTTTTCTCCTGAGCTTCTATGGCGTTATTTAGGGCGTCGTTTTCGTCTATGGTCAGGATTTCCTCGCCCTGATCGTATTTGTACTCAACAATCGCAAGCTCTTTAAGATCCTGGAATCTCTCTTCGGCAAGCCTCTCAACCTCAAGATCTATCAGTCTGTCCAGTTCTTCATAGACCAGCTCCTCAAGCTGTATATCCACCAGTTTTTCTACTGCTTCTTCCCGCAGTTCCCTAAGCTTTGTTCTCTTGTAGGCCTCAAATCTGACCCTGTCCTCAGGATCAAGGCCTTCTGTTATTTCGTCCCACTTGGTCAGAATGGGCTCTGTTTTCCAGGTTAAAGTAATCTTTGGCAAGCTGTTTACACCAGCCCAGTTCGCATCAGGGTTGCAGCGGCTTGTAACTCCAAAATAAAACCTGTCAAACTTTGACTCATCAGCTGTCTCAGATAACTGAGACTCAAAGCTTTTTGTTTCTTCGTTATAGGTATAAATATATGTTCCTTCAGGAACCGGATCAAGAATAATGCTGAGTTCAGAGCTACCACTGTCGTTAAGGACAGAGAGAATACCCTCTTTTCCCACAAGGGCCATAAATATGCTTGGATCATCACCTGTAAGGTCCGACCCGGAGTCTGCCATTCTGACATCGCTGGAATTTTCTATCTTCGCACTTATAGAAACCTGCAGTGGAACATTGCCCTTATTTACAATTTCCAACAGGTCGCTGGTATCGGAAAAGAGATATTCTCCATTACTATTTCTAAAGAGCACATTGGCCCCTTCCTGAACGTTTCCACCGCCATATCTTGCAGCCTGAGTCTGGTACACCAGCCCCAGAGGATCCAGAATATAATCAAGCGGACTCGTTTCGCTGATTATAGGTACCTTAACATTTGACACCACCGGCGGATTACTTTTGATATATTCCGCATTAAAGGCCTCTGATCCTATCTCATCCCTGATTATTCTATCAAGTTCTCCTGACTCATTTAGTTCGTTAAAAGAACTAAGGATTTCTTCCTGACTCATTCCAGAAAGGAGATTTGCATCTTTTATCTGCTCTAAAAGTGGCTGTCTGTCGATCTTTTCCCTGAGTTCTTCAAGATCAATCGTCTCTTTAAGCGCGTCCGCATCAACCAAAGACCTCAGCTCATCTCTATTGATTTGAGCCCAGATCTCAGCTTCATTGATCTCATATTGTTCCTCACTCTCAAGAATATCATCCCCTATAACGGTATCAAACTCACCGGCATGTACCATCAGGGAATCAGATAAAAAAAGGAGTGCAAGGAATAATGAAATTATACCCATCCAATGGTATCTTCTTCCTGACATCCCTGTACCTCCCAGGCAAAAAGCCTATAAAAAGCCACTATCTCTATATACATTATATCGGATATCTTTGGAAAATTTTCTGTTTTCGGGAAAATTTTATCGAAATTTAAGATATTTGCTTGCTGTATATTTCTTTTATTGGATAAAATGAGTATATCGATATTTCGTTTTAGCATCTGAAATCGGAGGGACGCATGAAGGCCCAGATTCTGTATGGTATCGGCAATATAAAACTAACTGAAATAGAAAGACCTGCTCCCAGGGTCGGCGAGGCTCTTATAAAGGTATCCTCCTGCGGTATCTGCGGTTCTGACATACCTAGAGTCTACAAGAGCGGGGCTCATAACATGCCTCTGATTCCGGGACATGAATTTGCAGGAACTATAGTAGGATATGATTCCAAGCAAGATACAGCTTCTGATGACCTCAGTGGTTCATCCAACAGCGAAGCAAAAGTCGTTCGTTGCGGCAATCCTATCCTTTCCACTGGGAAAAGAGTTGGCATCTTCCCTCTTATTCCTTGCATGAAATGTCCACAGTGTAAGTCTTTGCACTATGAGATGTGTGAAAATTACAATTATCTTGGATCTAGAAGAGATGGAGGATTTGCCGAGTATGTAAGCGTTCCAGTATGGAATCTTCTGCCATTACCGGATGAAGTCACAGATGAAGAAGCGGCCATGCTTGAACCTATGGCAGTGGCTGTTCATGCCATGAGAAGGGCGCTGGGAGCTGAACCTGTTCGAAGCTTTTTGAACGAAGCAAACTGTACAAATGATGATACCGATGTCAGTTCTTCTGGCGCTGAGCCAATTAGCTTCGATTTTGATTCTTCAATCGTAGTCTGCGGTCTGGGAACAATAGGGCTTCTTATGGCTCTTTTTCTCAAAGATGCAGGATTTACCAATGTTCTCTGTATAGGCAACAAAGACATTCAGAAGAAAAAACTTCTTGAAATGGGATATTCGGAAAGCTGCTTCTGCGATGTCCGCTACGGTAATCCTGTGGCCTTTATAAACGAAAAAACAGCCGGTCGAGGCGCCGACTGCTATTTTGAATGTATAGGAAGAAGCGAAAGCTACGAACAGGCAGTAAAATGTACTGCTCCTCTTGGAACAGTTATGCTCGTAGGAAATCCCGCTTCTGATATGGAGCTTTCTAAGGACACCTATTGGAAAATCCTCAGAAATCAGCTGACTATTTTGGGGACATGGAATTCATCATACTATGGGCCGGTTGATGAAACCATGCCTGCTACCGTGGCCCCGCAATCAACTAACACCTGTACGGATACTTCGAGCTATATCTTGAATCCAATGGATGACTGGCAATATGTCCTGTCACGTCTCACTGCCTGGAAACAGCTGTCCAACGGTTTAGATCAGCCACATTTCTCACCGGCAGATCTCATAACTCACAGATTTGGTCTTGATGAGCTTGATAATGGACTTGATATCATGCATAGAAAATCTGAGGAGTATGTGAAGATTCTGGTGAAAATCTAAGGCGTAGTCTAACCGAGCATTAACTAAGATGAAGTTGCTCCTTCAATGCATCCTGAAGCGTCTGCGAAAAGTTAACACCAGCTGCTACTGCTGCATCATTGAGCCATGCCGGTATTGAGAGGGTCTTTTTTACTGCAGAGTTCTTCAATGTATGTCTATACCGGACAGTATCAACACTAATTAGTGTTGAAAACTCGTCCTTCTTCAACTTCAGACTTGTTCTACTCTATTTCTGCCTCAATATTTCCGGCATTTCAAAACAATCTCTGTCAATGTTGATTGCCACTGACATCTCAAGTCCTGATGGTTTCCGGTCATTAACAAGGACTCTTTCTCCAAAAGGCATATTAAAAAGGATCTCGTCATACCTGATATGATTCTCCTCAAGAAAATCCAGGGTCATCTGCCTATACTCATCAGTCCTAGAAGTCAAAATAATGATCTTGTCATCTTCAGGGATTGACTCAATATACTCTTTTGCTCCGGTAAGCAACGTGTCATACCCATCGATTTTGTACCCATTGTGCTTAACTATCGTCCCATCAATATCAAATATCCAGGTCTTTGGTAATGTCGATAAAATCAAAGTCTCTCCCATTCAATACTCTCCGTCGCAACTACGTTATGGTCAAACTGTTCCAGATAATACATATCAATGGCTTTCCATTTTGTATCGCTGTAAAAATAGTCCGGGTAAAGAGCAATTTTCTTAGCATTGACCTCACGGAGGATGTCACAAAGCCCGCTCCTGATTCCAATAAAGGTTCCGGCTCTTTCTACAACAGATCCAAGTTCAAAAATCGAAGGCGAAATAGGTTCCGTACCATCTAAAGGCTTCTCATCTCCCACCACATTGGTGTAACACTTATAACCTTCAGAATTATAATAAGAAACCGCATCCTGCCATATCTTATCATCAATTGCCGTTACAGATTTTGCAAAAGGTGAAAAAATGACCGCACGCCCCTTGGGAATACTCTCCAAGCCACTGTATTTCGCCGGTACTGCCTTTGGCTTAGCCGTCTCTGTGCCCTTGGGAAGTCCATAAACTCCGCAGCAGTATACAAGCTCAAGCGGAATCTTTTTTATGTAAAGAGCCTTGTGCAAATTAACCACATAAGGCCTGTCCTGATGAGCAATAAAAGAGTTCTTGTCATTAGTATAAAGAGCTGCCTGTATCAAGGCATCCAGGTCTTTTTGTTCAAACACTTCAACCTGATAATTTTCATCAAACATGCGGATCACATCTGCCAAAGACATTGAAGGCACACAGAATACCTGGCTCTTAATTCCCCTCGTTTTTGCAAATGCAGGATAATAAGATGCCATAAAATAGATATCTCCAAGAGCATTGAAGGGGCAAAAGACCTTAAAACATCCGGGGTACTTTCTTCCAAGTCCTAACAGCAGCTCCTCACCATTCTTTTCTCTGTCAGTCATCCTCGCTATTGTTTCATCCGACAAAGAGTAATCTGCATAGCTGTTATGATCAATAAGCTTGCGTACAGGACCTTCGTAGCCAAGATCCCTCAGCTGTTTCTTCATTGCCGCATAAAACCTGGAGGCGATAAGCACAATTGATGTTTCTTTCGGATTATCTGTAACAATATCGGATAACTGCTGTGGATATACAACTCTGACTCCTTTATATCGCACTCCCTGCTTATCGAGGCTGTTATCAAGAATTGCCTCTACCTGAAATCCTTTTTTCAAAAGAAGATCAATGGCTTCAAGAGTCGCATTGCAATGCCCAAACAGAAATATCTTTCTGTCTGTAAGCTTAAATTCATCCATTATGGAGCTTAGATTATCTTCCATTTCCTTGTATCGGCTCTTTTCCATACAACTCCCAACCCGTCAGCGCTTTAATGCCTCTATCAATTCTTCTTTTGTCAAAAGACCTGTCTTAACATAGTTGAGCATGCTCGGATACTGCAGACTATCCTTTATCACTGACAGTTCATCTGTATACTCATACAGGTAATAGTATTTCTCAAAGCACTCATCCGGAGCTGCAGAAATTATATCCGAAGTCTTTTTTAGCAGTTCATCATATTCAGGCTCGAAATTGATAACTTTTTTCATTTCCACAGATCCTCGCCACGAAGTCTCGCACCTATGCCACCACCGGGGTGATTTTTCTTGAAATCATCAAGCGAAACGCCCATTCTCTTGCATAGTTCAATCGCTATGCCCTGCAGAACAATCAGATATACCGTGGTTGAATTGTTCGGCATAATGTCCCACATATCGCCTTCGTTCCGGAGTTTCATGATAAAGTTTTTGTCCAGAACTTCCATTGTCTTGCACTTATCGGTAAAAGACATAAGCCAGGTATTGGTGCCCCTCTCCTTGAGGTACTGGGCAAGGGCCACGGTCTCGTAAGTATTGCCTCCCTTGGAAAGCAAAAAGACTATGTCTTTAGGGCCTATCATTCCCAAGTCTCCATGAACGGCAGTGTTAGTATGCAGAAACCTGGCATCAATTCCGGCGGAGTTCAGGGTACCTACAAACTTCTCACAGATAGGCACATTTTTACCAAGGCCGCTTGCTATGATCTTCCCGCCATTTTTTAGCGCTTCCTCGCACTCATCAAGAATCCTCTGATACTGAACTTCATCAATAGAATCCATTGCCTCTTCAAGAGTTTTTAATACATCACTGTAGTATTCAAGCATCGTCATCCTCCGAATTCCGCAGTAAATGCGCATTTCTGTAATTTTATCCAAGAGCTCATGCAATAATCACAGCACTTCTTCAAGATAATAAAGTCCATTGTAAAAAGATCCGCAGACTGAATCATAGTCCTGCCATGCATAGGTTGTCAGTGACAGCCAGATCACTGCGTGAAGAAGTTTGATTTCCTCTTTATCAGCCCCTGTAAAGTCAAAGAAATCCTTCTCCATATCTTCCCATCCATTAGACTCGATGGTGAGCAAAACTTCGCCTTCCTTTAGGTAATCTATAGTCTTTCCGTCGGCTATGGAGTGGCCTCCGATATCCAGGGCAAACTTCTTTAAGTTAAAACGATCATAGTTTCCAACTATGGAATAATAAAGTTTTGCCCAGTCGTAGCGCTCATCTCCAAAGATTTCCGTATATCCAAAGTATCCCCTTGGATCTATCAGAACCGGCTCGCCGTTATCTCTTATCATAAGATTTGAGAACGTGCAGTCTCCGTGGATAAAACTAAAGCAGTCGCATTTTAGCTTTCCCAGGGCATTCTCCAGTTCATGCCTGTGATAGAACACATTTTTACACTTCCTGCCATTTACCACAATTTCTTTTTCCATTGCGTAAGGCACCAGTGCCTGAACCTTGGATAGCCTCTGCATAGTCTTGTTATAGTATGCCTCCCTCATGCTGAAGCTGTCGGTAGGAACCCTCTCTGATTCATGAAGGTTTTTAAGGGTGTCCACGAGACTTGCCAGAATCCGCTTCTTGTCCTCATATTTATAATTGCAGTCATAGATATTCCTGCCTTTGATGAATTCCATCTTAAGAGGAGACGTCTCATAGATTACAGGAAGTCCCTTTATTCCTTTATCTCTTGCCTTTTCATACCAGGCACACTCTCGCTTTGCCAGTTTCTTTCCCTGCTCGTCCACCGACTCCTTGGTCAGTACATCACCATCTACCGTTATCCTGTTAAAGGGTCTTGTCTTCACCTGTCCCAGCTTCTCATATTCCTCGAGAAGCCCAAATTCCCTGGTTCCTGCAAGGCTTATCTCTTTGAACTTAAGCTTTTTTTCCTGCATCCAGCGGACAAGTTCTCCGCTTTCAGGGACATCCTCGATCACAGCCTTATTTCTGAACAGGAAAAAACCTGCAACTCCGTGCTCAATTGATCTCTCTTCAATGAATTCTCCCTTTTCAAATTTCCATCTACAGGAAAAGGTAGCGGAAATGCCAACGTAATCATCTATGGGTTCTATCCCTGATGCTGAGGGCTCAGTATTCTCATATCCCTCAGGGAGCTTAAGTCCCTCAGGAAGTATCAGATCCGACCAGACAAGCATGAAAGATTTCCCTTCGGGAATAAGGTCTATTGCCTGTTTAACACCGCCGCAGGTCCCAGTTCCAGAAGCGTCGACCACCTGATATTTTACCTCTGCAAAACTTGCCAGATAATCGTGAAGCACATCCTTTTTATAATCCGCTATGACAACAAAGCGCTTATCCGGATATTTCCTGAAAAGATAGAAAATCATGGGGAGATTCTCTACCGGTGTAAGTGCCTTTGGTTTGTTTTTGGTCAGGTAGCCAAGGCGCGTTCCCTTGCCGCCGGCCTGAATAATAATGTAGTCCATATTGCTCCTTTGCAATAAACAAAACTCCTGATATATGTAAAGTATGAAGTTGTCAAAGTGCTGAAATGCACGGTGCACTAGGCACGATTATTTACAGCTTAAATAAACAAGCCATGTTGAAATCATTATTATGTATTCAATATTGGCTGCGCACTATATATTTTTTCTTCCAAAACCATTCTATCGACAAGAAATTTTCTTATCTCTTCGCGCTGTTTTTCATTGCTGTTCGCTATCACGATACGATCAAAATCGAGAAGATTATAATCCTGATCAACACTTTCAACAGTCACTCCCTCATAATTTGACTTTTTCCTATCCACCCAAAGAATAACCTTTGCGTAGCCAAAAAGTTTGCATTGGCAATAGTAGTGATATCCTACATCTCCCGCTCCATAAATAATAATCTTTTCTGTCTTTTTAATTTCTTCATGAGGGAAAGAAAAATAAAAGTCCTTCTTCTCTGCATATTGCTGGATCAAAGCATCATCAGCGGGCTTATTCAGAGCATCTTTCAAGAATAGTATTGATTTTTCACGTTCATCATCAAGTTTTTTCTCAACCGCTTCAAAGTCGATAGTTAAAAGATTATGAAATTCGTCAAGAGTTCGAACCAATCTGTTTTCTATCTTGAAACAACCATACAATTGCTCCATTCGGGATTCATCTCCCAAAACCCATTCGTTTTTGTAATCTCTTTGTAAAATAGCAAATTGCTTATTAAAAATGATGGAGAATACCGCAGCATGATAAGAATTACCAATCACATAATCAGCACCTGAAATTTCCCATGCAAATTCCAATGGTGATAATCCTGATAAAAGTTCTATGTCATCGTCTCCACGAATTTCATCATCCATCACTATCCATCTAACCGTCTGTTTACGCTCTCTGGCAATTTGCTCAACGAGCTTCACATGTTCCCTGGAATTTCCAACTATATAACACAAAATATACTCCGGTTTTTGGGGTCTAAACTCAATATACTTATTATCAATCTTAACTAAATTTATCCACTCCTCTTTTTTCAAAAGAAACGTAGGATCCAGAACCACAGAAACTTCTCTTCCCGGAAGTTTTTCCTTTTCCCATTCTTCCTGTAGTAGTTTTTTTGCATCCATCTCTCTTACAGAAACAGCATCAAAACCATTTATCCTTCCGGCAAATCCTTTAAATAAATCTTTCTTATCTTTCGGAATAACGCGCATTCCAATACTTGGTGCATATGATATTGCTTTAAATCCATCAAAGCGATCAAAATATGCCACATATATACCGCTGTCATGCCTGTACTCAGGATTATGATAAGAAGGATTCCATATCTGATCCGATCCGCAAATAACCACAGAAATACCCTCTTCCATCATAGAGTTTTCCATATCCGGCTTTTCATATCCATCAAGTAAGCTAAAATGCTTTCTGACAAAAATATCAAAAACTCTGTTTCTGATCAAATTCGGATCAGCAGACTCATTTCCATTAAAAAGATCCTCCGGCCTTATCTTTAGCGGTTCTTTATGCGGTTTACCACGTAAGCACCAATAATTTGAATCAATATTCTGGAAAAATACATTCTTGTGCCCTAATTTATTCAGCGCTTTCTGCAAAGCAAACGCCTGAAGCGTCTGCCCGTAGTTGCTGCCACAAAAAAGCCATGTCATTACTGCTATTCCAAGCATATGGTACCTTCCATCCTTCAACAAAAGATCGCATTAAGAAAACTTAAATATTCCCCAAGTCTATCTGCTTAGTAACCCAAGGTATAACCTCGTCTAGTGTCTCATCCAGAGTTGTCCCAGCTTCAAATCCTAAAATACGTTTTGCCTTTTCAACAGAGGGCACCCTTTTCTGAACGTCATATTCAAAGGCTGGATCATGAATAAAACTGATAGGCTTATCACCATTCATTTTTTTCCATATAGCTGTTGCCAATTCTGTGACTGTAGTAGAAACAGGCGTAGAAAGGTTGAAATCTTCATTAACTGCTTTATCACTCTCCACACAGAGCCTGATTCCCTTGGCCAAATCACCTGCATAAGTATAATGCCTGATCTGATTTCCGCTGCCTAAAATATGCAATGGATCTTGCCCTTTATATACCTTCTGAATCAAATCCGGAACAACATGGCTCATGGCCAGTTTTACATTACCTGACATTATCTCCTTTTCATTTTTTGCCCTCTGTTCTCCCGTACCAACACAGTTAAAGGGGCGGATTATTGTGTACGGAAGCTTATATTGTTCCCATGCTCCCTTAACGAAATATTCACATGCAAGCTTTTGGAATCCATAGGTAGATAATGGCGGAGGACACTTTCTCTCATCGCCTTCTTCGCTCGGATAATGGCTGACACATTCGTAGACCATAGATGATGAAAGAACATTAACCTTCTCTAAATGCCTTTCTTTATGTGCCCAAATAGCAGCGTCCATAGTTGAAGCCAATATTCTTTCGTTTTCAGCAAGAAGGTCGTACGCATATGTGTGAAAGTATGTTATTCCTCCTATCATTGCAGCTATTGCTATAACCTGATCGCAATCCTCTATAAGTTCTTTCATCAGATTGGCATCTTTACAATCACCCTCAACAAAATGATAGTTGGGATCATTGTCATAACTCTTTTCTATTGGACCATATTTGCTATAATTATCAATTCCAACTACTTCATGTCCGTTCTTTAGTAACTCGTCTACTAAATATCCCGCCACAAATCCCGCGGAACCTGTCACCAAAATTTTCATATCAGTCTTCCCCTTTCACCAGCATATTTCCAAGCGTATATATTTTTATGTCGTCGCTATAGTGAAGCTCCGTACAAACATTCCACGAATCAAGAATCCTAAGTCCCCTATTTTCATACGAAAAGTTCTCATTATACATTACGGAACCATATTTCTTATGGTTATTTAAAACCAGCAAAATCGAAGCCCCTTCACACGCTTCTTCAATTGTTTCATGCACGGATCCCAGTTCAAGTGCTTCCATCTCACTTTTTATGGCAACAAAATCATGAAGTCTGAGTGTATATCCTAACGCTTTAAGCTTCCTGGCAATATAAACAGAAGATGATCCACGCAAATCCGAAGTCTCTGGTTCTCCTTTAAATGCCATCCCACTTAATGCAATAGTTTTGTTTTCTTCCTGTTCTCCTGTCTTTTCCCGAACCCAATTTACAACTATATCTTCCATTGATTCATTAAATCTACGTGCTGATAAAATGAAGTTCTTGCTGTCACATTCAGGCATGTTATTGATAAGAATATACGCATCCTTCTCAAGGCATGGTCCTGCCACAAAGCCGGGTTTGGCAATATTACTTCTGTCATAGCCATAATTCGCATGATTAATAGCAGAGATACCATCTACGCCAAATTCCTGTGCTGCCATACAAAAGGCATTCCCAAGAGCAAATGTCATATCTCTGTAGGTATTACAATAAAGTTTAATAAGTTCAGCTTCTTCAAGTGATTTTGCAACAACAACAGTAGGCGTCATTTTCCTGAAAATCTGTTGTGCCATTTCCAATGATTCGTCATTATTTCCGCTAATAACCTGTGGCAGATGAGTAAGTTCCTTTACTGCCTTGCCCTCCAATGTTCTCTCAGGGCACATTGCAGCCAGTACATCTTTCTTTTCCACTCCGGACATCTCAGATAAAAGTGGTATAACAATATTACGAGTTGTGCCGACAGAAACTGTACTTCTCAGAATAATGAGCTGGCTTCCATCGTAAACATCCTTTATAGAACTTTGCAGTGCCGATTTAATGTATTCAAAATTGGGTTCCTTTTCCCCATTCTTTAATGGTGTTCCCACAGTAATTATGAATGCATCAAATTTCACATCACTCGGGAACTTCTCAACGACATGAAAAGTTTTATCACTGCATCTCATGATCAGACTATCCAACCCTGGTTCGTAAAAATGAGCTTTCTTTTTTTTGAGACAGTCCTTAATATGTTCGTTTACCTCAACTCCATATACATCTATTCCTTTTGAGGCTGCAGCTATTCCAAGAGTCAATCCTACAAATCCGAGTCCTATGACACCAACAGTAATCCTCTTATCTGCCATTATTCACCCTCCTACAGCTTTGTCACAACTGCGAATTCATTAACTTTTATGATATTGTTTGTAATTTCCTTAGCGAACTCTATTACATTATCATACCCACAATCTCCCAGCCCTCTGGTGGGAATGATTATGGTATCAATGCCTGTTTGGGTCCTATACTGTTCTGCATCATTTTTTAGAGCCTTTGCATCGATTCTTGAGCCATCTGGTAAGATTCTTATTCTGTCATCCGGAATTGCATCCAATGAAGTCCGCCATTCACCACTTGCAATAACAAATACTTCTTTACCAGCCTCCTCAAGCATCCTATATAGTTCATTAATGATTCCTCTTCTTGTTGTACATGTAACAAGAATTTTCTTTGATTTTCCTACGGCTTTGAGAATTTCATCCCTTCTATCCTGCATAGTAAATTCTAATGGTAAACGAACAGCGTGTTGTTTCCTGTCAAGTTCTTCAGCATATTCTCGTAGTTCTGCTAAGCGCTGTGGCGTGAGACTTCCCTGGCTTGAAACCGCCGTATTATGGCCATCAAAAAGACTATAGTCATCGGATGCAATCCATCCGTTTTCTTTATAGATATCCCATAGCTTGCTTCCCGGATATGGTGTAGCTATTGAGAATTGTCTTGAATCCGCTCCAAGATTCATAGCTTTTTCTATGGTATCTTTTACAGTTTCTTCAGTATCTCCCAAAAGTCCCAGGCAGTATGTAAGGTGAACCTTGATTCCATACTTTTCTCGGGTCTTCTTAACATTTTCCATATTCTTGTTAATATCCATCGACTTTCCTGTCCTGTCGAGGATTTCCTGATTGAAGGTCTCTACGCCGTATTTCACAGAGTAGCAGCCTGAATCTTTGAGAGCTGTAAGTATCTCATCATCCATAAGGTCCGCACGAGCCATGCATCCCCATTTCACCTTCTTGTCAATTCCGTTTTCCTTTATTAACCTGCATAATTCAAGAATATGATTTTTATTGATATTTATAGCATCGTCATCAAAATATATGCTCTTATATTCTACTTTTTCCAAATTTGCCAAAATCTCATCAATGATGTCCTGCGGATCCCTCATCCTGTAGAGATGGTCACCATATACAAGTTGAGGCCATACACAGAAGTTGCAGTGATATGGGCACCCTCTGCTTGTATGCATCTGAAGCTGAGGCTCCCCAAGCCCATTCATACCATCATAGTAATCGGTAGGTATGCTGTCCCTGTCAGGCCAGGGCAGCTCTGACATTGGCACAGATTTTCCCCGTTCATTCTTCTTTATATCATCCCCATTACGATATGTTATTGCCGGAACAGTCTCCATATCCCCGCCATTTTTTATTGTCTCCATGAGTTTGAGTAAAGGTATCTCATACTCACCATATATTGTAAAATCTATCCAGGAATACTTTTCCAAAAAGCTCTCCTGTGCCACTTCCACATGAAGTCCTGTAAAGATGATATTTGTCTCAGGTAATTCCTCTTTAATCTTTTTTGCCAAATCCAGGTCATTTTTCAAACTTGGAGTCGATGTCTCCATGACAATATAATCCGGAGCGCTCTTTTTAAGCAGACATAAATAATCTTCAAATGTGTCTCCACTCTCTATAGAATCACGGAATTCCACGTCAAATCCATGATGCTTTAATATAGCTGAAGCTGTAGCCATAAAAAATGGAAATGGGCGATATTCTATCTTCATACTTGAGTTGTAATTCCATTTATGAGGCCACCTTGAGCCAGCTCTTACACCCAAAAATCCCTTTTCTCCAACTTCATACCATGGTGCATTTGACAAAAAGATTTTCATGTCATACCTCCATATCCTTATCCCAAACTGACATGTCATACAGTTTGAAAACCTTGGTATCTTTCTTTACATTATCCAGAAAACGGTATATCTCTTCCCCTGCAAAAACAGCCACATCCAGGATCACATCAAGCTTTGTCTTTCCGCTTAGAACTTCCTCAGGATCTATACACACAATATCATCTATCAGCTCGCCAACTCTCCCCCTGTCTAAATATACAACCTTGTCCTTTAACCCGGATGAATTGATCCATTCTTCCCAAATAAAGAAAACATAACCTAGAAGTCCATAGACTCCTACCTTTTCGTTTTCTTCCAATATTTTCTTAAAGAATTTAAAATATCTCTCTTTGACAAAATCAGTTCCCAGAACTATATAATCTCCACAAATCGCATTGGTATCCAAGGCATCTACCAGGTCATGTACACTTCCGTTTCTGAATTTTTCTCTGACTTCCTTCGCCACATCAGAACGGATTAAATAGTTCTCTATTGGAAAGATATGATCATCATAGTCTGCGCATGTAAGAAGTTCTTTAATCTGCTTTCCATACATCAGATCGTCCGGAACATATTTCGAGGGAACTACTAATACATCAGATCCTGCGCATCTTCTTATCAGTACTGATGGTTTTAGGTCATCCTCATCACAGAACATCACTGATGACTTAAAAGCCAAAGCCTTCGGCAATTCTTTGCCTGAATCCAAAGCCGGCAAAAAAGTTGTATTAAAATCAAACATAAATATGTCATCACCAAGAAAATGAATATAATCATGTCCGGCTATGTCATTTTCAGTAAGTTCTTCACCAATTCTCTTGTGACAAATCCTATATTTTTCACCAAAGTCAAAACCATGCTTTTCCATATCAGGATGATAATCAAAGAATTGATTTGCTTTGTCAAACAGCTCACCTATTCTATGTTTCATCACACATTGGCTGATGCTTATTTCATAAGCCTTCTTCGCTTTTTCTTCTCTTTCTTCCTCGTGAGTCAGATAATAATTGATCTTATCGATCATATCTTCAATATCATTAAAGTACCCAAAAGAATCTCCAAAGATTTCCTCCAACTCATCATTTTTATTTACGAGCTGGAAGCTTCCGGTACCTGCATTTTCAAAGTGCTTAAGCTTTGTGTGGGGGCGAGGATTCTCGTCCATGGTATATCCAAGTCCAAGAATAATTTTGGCACGATTCAGAATACCATTTATCTGATCATCTTCTGCAAATCCTCCATTGCATTCCTTTATTACGGGATGCTTATCCCAATTAGGACCATAGACCTTAAAAGAAAAGCCTTTTTTCTTGCTTTCCTCATAAATTCTTACCATTATCTCCTGACGGAATTTACCATCAAAGTAATAATATCCGTCTTTAAAAAAATTAGAGCCAAGAAATACAATGTCCGTATCCTTTTTCTCGTTTGTCTTAAAATATATGTCTGGGTTATAACCCCAGGGAACATAACAGACATTCTTCCAATTATTTGGCGGACTGACTCTTCTTAAATACCCTTCTTTGCAACTACTCACAATAAAGTCATATCTATAATCAAATCTGGAACTATTTCTATACCATGCTTCGGGCACATCATCAGAATGAAAAACTACTGTTCTCTTTCCACGCAGTTTTTCGAATAGCTCATCTGAGAACATCTGTCCTCTTCCATCCGGATAAAAGAAAATGTAGTCATAGTCTTTTTCCGACTCTTTTAGAATCATTTCGCTAAGGCCCGGTACACCCATGGCTCTCATAAGAATGTCATAGGGAATGTATGTCACATCATACATCTGTCTCATAGGTATAAGCCAATTGTCTCTTATATAACCGGTAGCTGACATTCCAATGAATAATATCCTCATAACCCTAAAACATCCTTCCTATCTCTTTTATCATTTCATCAGTATGAATTGTGTCATTTACAATTTCGGTAATTCGTTTTCCAATCCCCATTGTAGAAAAACCATGGAATTCCAAAGTTGCATTACCATTTGCATCATAGATAACAACTTTTTTGCAATCTGCCTGACATATTACGTCACATAAACCAGATCTTACTCCAATGAATCCTCCAGCTTTCTCAACAAAACACTCGCAGTCTTCAAGCAGTACAAAAACTCCTTTAGTCCCCTTTATAGGAGTCTCCCCCGGTGCACAATTGGTACATACCGTGTACCCTTTCTGCACCAGCAAATCCACCAACGTTTCCCACTGCCCATCAGTTATCGATGGCATAAAATGAGTTGCATACGGAGAAATCAATATAGTTTTTCCTGGAACCAGTTTGTTTTCCTCAAAAAGTTTTCCGACCACCTCATCCCTGTGAGGAAATGATGGATATGTAAGTTCTACATCGTCGTCAAGATAAAACACCCCTTTTTTGAAACTATCCAAAAAGTCTATGCTTGTATAATTGATCATTCTTACAAACACTTCATCCGTTCCATGATAAACAGCATTATGTAAATTCAACTCATCCCCCATAAGCCTTACTAATGGCAAGAGTGAAAAATACATATCCTCTAATGGAACCAATTCCACTTGTTTATATCCCAATACTTCGGCGAAGTGAGCCGTCGTTTTTCTTGCCACCACCAATACAACATCACATTCGCTAACAGAAGCCTTACCCATCACTCCCGGTAATAAAAGAGAAAAAAGATATAAGTCCCCAAGGCTTATCTGATGCATTAACCATATAGGCTTTTCACCATACTTTTCTTTCATTCCCATGCATATGTCAAAGCCTTTTCTTATACCCGTATCAAACTTATTCTGTTTCTCTATATCCCGTTCCTGACTATTCTTTTCATATGCCAAAAGAACATAGTCAACTTCTTCTTTATAGCCCAAGTTCTTCAACTGCTCACTTATTTCAGAGGCATATAGTCCGCTTACAAGGATAGCAAGATTATCAATTTCTTTAAGAGCAACTACAGAGCACGTTTCTATTCCAAGCTTAATAACTCCCTGTTTATTGGGATTATTGTCAGCGATATAGGAAAGTGTGAGTCCAAACCTGCCCAACGTTTCATAAAGCCATTCGTGGTCTCTCCAGGAACCTATAAGTGCAATCTTCTTATTTAAAAAAAAGCCTTTCTCCAAAAGCTCTTTTAAGTGTTCTTCAACGTTACGTTTCCACTTGTATTTATCGCCATCAAAAGAGATCACGTCCGGTGCGTCTGTATTTTTGTTATTTGGTTCCTCACTCATTGACTTCCCCCACTATTCCATATATCCCGCGGCAAACGATTGTATCTAAGTCAGCTCCTTTAAATCCAACAAGGTTATGTACATCTCTTACATTTACTACTTTCATGGACATATTTCGAACATTGAGTTCTTGTGTAGATACCGCATATAAAAGGTATCTGTTTAATTCAGTTTCACTAACTTTCTTCACTATTACTTTACTATTTACGTTTTCCGGCTCATCCATATCAATAGATGAAAGAATAATGACTTTAGGATACATATCGGCAAAAGCGTCAAGGTATTTTAATACAGGTTCCTTTATTTCCAGAGTATCCTGAGAAAAAAGAAGAATGGCTGCTTCTCTGCAATCACTCGTCATTTCAAGTATGCTATTCCAGCCCGAGAATACATCTGATACATTTTGTTCAAATAATTGACGATAGTCGTTTAATTCCATACGAAGTCAAAGCCTTTCTATAATGTAAAGCTCCCAAAATCGTCCCCTCCACAAAACAAACTGCCGAGGTAAGCGGATTATTGCATGTAATATCAAAAAATTTCATAACGATGTTCAATTGTCAGTTCCACATGTTGAACTTTATCCAAATTAGCAAACTCTCTTAATCCATAACTTTTTATTTCTTTTCTTATCTCATTTATCCCAATAGAAGGAATAAAGTCTTGTTCGAAAACACTTAGATTAACCTGACCAACAACATCTCCTTGCTCGCTAATCCTTATTATACTATTGCCCATATATGGAATTCCCCAAATTTCATCATCAATATTCACCAAATCCCAAACAGAATACTTATCGCACTCTGACAAAGAATCAGCCTTCATGTCTGTCAACGAAATATATTTTAGTTCTTTTGTCTGAATATGCATTTTTATTATGGCGTTAGCATAGTATGGTAAAAGATACGCATAACTTCCAATAACTCTTATAAATACGTATTGGATTTGCTCGTCATTACCCCAAATCCATTCCGGCAAATTTATTTGTTTTTCTTCTCTAGAATGTAGGTTCAAAAGCAGTAATGATTGTCCCTTTTGAGCAGGAGAAAACAAAACAGTCTCTTCTGTGATTTTCTCGCCAATCCTACTGCACACATTGTATTCGCAAGGTTCAATTGTGTTTGTTTCCAAATCAATCTTTATAGATTTATTGCTTTTATCGCGAAATAGGTAAAGACCTCTATCGCTAATTACCATGGACTCCATACATGGTTCAGGTAATTGATTAAACTTTACGCTACTACTCTGCAGATAATAAAAACATACAGAATATTGTTCCATATTCAGGCGAATAGTAATAGGTCTGTCAGATAAATGCAGCCACAAATACTTTCCATCAACAATCGGCTCAATAAAATTTGTATCATAACTGCAAAAAATATTTACATTTGGAATTCTCAGACTTGTAATAGTACGTGACACTAAGTCATAGACTACAATTTCATCATAATCACATGGAATCATCCACAATTTACTGCCATAAGAAATCATTTTGACTAATTTAGGTACACCTAATAATTCGCATGGATATTTCATTTCCACATATACTTCTTTCGTCATGATATCCATTTTATACAAATTACATGAATTGATAGACGTGAAGTATAGAAAATGTCCTACTCGCAAAGACATATTTATGTATAATTTTCTCACGTTTTTATCCATCATATTAAATTAGCAAGATCTCCAAGAACTCTGGCAGTAAACTTCTGCCTACCAACGTTATTCAAAAACCATATATCCATATAGTTTTCCATTGCTCCCATCTCTTCATCTCCTGAATAATCTATAAAAGCAATACCAGTAGAGTCAATGACAGAATATATACAATCATAATAGTTTTCCTTCAAGAGATCCTCTGGGACAGTTTCATTAAACACTTTGCTAAATGGTAATCCAATCAATACCGGTTTCCACATATTGGCTTTACAATATTTTATTAGGTCAATTAGCAATAAAACGTTCTGTTTCTTCCTATTATTTCTTATAATTTCATTTTCATCTGACTTGTATTTTCGAAGTTTAATAGGATAAGTCTCATGTTCCCATCCAGAATACAAAGATTCTATAAGTTCATCTTTCTCCTTTTCCGACAAATAATTTTCTTTATCATTACGTATGGAATTCACAATTATTTGATCATATAAACTGTTCTTAATGAACAATTCCTTATTCTTATTTAGTAATTCCTGCCTACCTATGTCTATATATGGATCTGAACCAAGTAATACTTCAGAATAAATCAATTCATTATCCGTTCGTCTCAACGCCTCGTGGTCAACTAAAAAAATCGGATACTCAACAGTTAATAAAACCTTAGCATTTTCCCTGATTCTTTCTTTATACTTTGCAAGAATCAATTTTTGATCTCTAAAACCATTCAAGTAAACAGCCATATTCGCGCCATTTTTTCCATTCTTCTCAAGATCTAGCGCATAATGTGCCTGGGTTGTTCCAGATATGACCAGTTCAATTTCGTTAGGGAAGTGTCTAAACTTTTCGCTAAAATAGCTTGTATGCAACTGATCTTTACTTATTAGTTTATATTTATACCAAGGTATATCTGCCACATACTTTGAATATACTTTCCCATTTCTATCAATCATAACTACATGATCTGCAATAGAACATGCCACATCCCAGATATTAACCCAATCGTTGTCCACTCTACTGTAGGGAAATATAGCTGTTTTTACATCATGCTTTCTTAATATCTGTTGCACTAATGAATCAACTTCCGCTACATCAAATCGATTTTGATCAAATATATAGCAATCCTCTTCGCTCAGAATGCTCTCGCCGCTTTCACCACAACAACATTCTCTATCAACATCCAAAATCTGATTGTATAATGTTTTGTTAAGCAAAACTGAAAAGGATATGTTCATCCCCTTTAGCGCACCTATAACATGACATAAATAATATGCATTCGCTGAGCCAATCAGAATAACGTGCTCATTTTTCGCAAAGCATTTTGATAACTCTGTGAAAAAATCAGGAAAATAAAAACATTTCATTCCCATGCTATTACTTGGGTAAAAACGTAATAATTCTTGATAATCATATTTTTTTAGATAGTCTAATACCGATTTTATTGCATTAACTATTTTATCTACATCATCCTTACTAGTTATCAGTGGAGGTGCAATAAGAATATGTGAAGCGTCTGTCCATGTTAAATACCCTTTATCTTTTAACATGCAGCAGACTGCATTTGTAGCACTATCCGTTCCAAGTTTACCAGACAAATAAATCGAATATAAAAGTCCTATTCCCCTTATTTCCTCAACGTACGGATGTCCTAGTATTACATCATTAAGCTTTTCCTCCAAATAAAGCCCGACTTTTTGAGCATTATCAATTAGTTTTTCATTTTGAATATAGGAAATATTTGCATATGCAGCCGCACATGCAACAGGATGGAACGATGAAGTTAATGCCTGGAAAAAAGTAGTAGCCTCAAGCTTTTTGCATATATTATTGCTTACTATTACTCCTCCCAGAGGAATATAGCTACTAGTAACGCCTTTAGCAAATGTAATCATATCCGGCAAAACATCATAATGCTCAAAAGCAAACCATTTGCCTGTTCTGCCAAAGCCTGTAAGCACCTCATCAAAGATTAGAAGGATGTTATATTTATCACATATTCTACGCAGCTCTTTAAAATATCGTTCATTTGGTATAATTGCTCCTTCTCTTATAGGATCCAGTAAAACCGCTGCTATAGAATAAGGATTTTCCGAAATAATGGTATTATGAACCATTTCAACTAAATAGTCACAATATTTTTCATCATTATCAAAATACTTCTTAAAGGAGTCTGTGTTATACCCCCAAAATCTAATGTATTCCCCATTAACCTGTTTCTCTCTATTATGTTCATCGCTCAAATTTGCTGAACCAATAGTTGCACCATGATAGCCATTATATTGTGACAATACTTTAGGTCTTCCTGTCACTAGTTTTGCAATTCTAACTGCATAATCATTAGCATCAGACCCTCCACATGTAAGAAATATCTTCTGCATATTGGGTGGTGCAATTTCTCTAATAATTTTCTCTGACAACTGAGCTCGTATTTCTGTGGAATCTAATGGCTTTATATAGCATAAATCCTCAAGTTGTTTTGTTATCGCAGCTATAACGCTTTTGTTTCCATATCCGATATTAACATTTACATATTGGCTGGCTAAATCAAATAACTTTCGCCCATCCTTATCATATACGTAAGTTCCTTCACCTTTTTCATAAATATCAAAAGTCAAATTGTCCTGTGTATAGTCAAAGAAAAGTGAATATTTCTCAGATTTGCTATATGCATCATGTTTTGTCAATTGTACACCCTCCAACACACTTCTTTAATGCTTCTCGAAAGTCTGTCTTTTCTATCAGTTTCCAAAACATTTCTCTTTCTTTTGTTTTATCAGAAAGTTGTGAAAAAGCTTTATAGTTACCAGGATATACATCCTCAAAAGTATATTCTTTTATTCGAGCCTTCTCTTTAATCCTATCCATCAGTTGTTTTCCAGTTTCAGTATTGACAAAGATAACGCTGGTTCCCTTATTATCATCCCATCCATCATCTTTTATTCCCCAAAAATCACCTATTGTTAAATCAGACACCCTTCCTTGTGTTTTATATTTACAGTTGAAACAACTCTCTCTAATACATAGGTCTTCTCCTTTTCCAACAAAGCTGTTCATAAATGCACTTTCTTCAAGTGTTTCTACAAAACTTATACCATTACTACAATGATAATATGTACCTATGCTATGCCATCCTTTACTTTTATCTTTAAAATCAATCTTATCAACTATACTTCCTTTTTCAGATTCGATTTGCATTAAATACAATTCTAAAGCTTTTTCCGAGGGTACTCCTCTGCAAATCAAATCAACTATAATCAGATTATTATCTATTTTCTTTTTCTCAGAATACCTTTTTATTGCAGCTGCTTGACATGGTGTTCCACAGAATAACACTTTCTTTCCTGTTTCAGCAGCATCTAAAATATCTTTATAGATTTCTCTCATATCGCTTTGCACATATTTTGATTTGTGCAATGGAATAAGATCTTTCTTTTCAAAAACAATTCTATGTTTTAACTTCCTGTCCTCAAATCTAGCACCTGCTACAGCGCCTTTCATATCGATGATTTCATTTGCCAATAGCGCAAATGCCCCACCAGAAGTACTGGCCATTCGTATCTTTTCATCTGTTGCAATAAGGGCATAAATCTTCTGTCCAGAAATATCATTTTTTTCAACATTGTTAATCTCAGGGCATACTCGTTCACATAATCCACAGTCTATACAAGCTTCCTGATATATGTGTGGATAGCTGAAACCCGTTAAAGCATCTTTTCCCATGCTTATTGCCTTGATTTTACATATCTCAGAGCATAATCCACATCCTGTACAATTATCAGTCTGTATCTCAAGCATTTTTATTACTCCTTGCTTCAATAATAGATGCCAATTCTTCTACTGTAGGATTACCTATTATTGTTTTTATATCATTTTGTTCAAAGGTAATACCATATTCCTCCTCTGTATCTAATAGCACTTCAACTAATTCCAAAGAGTCCATATGAATAAAACTATCGTTATCTTCATCACTGGCATACCGGGCTCTTAATTGATTTACGATATCCTTTGACATATAAAATGCTCCTTCTGTCAATAATTATGGAAACATTCCAACTAATTTATATTTCTTCATATCACTGCAAAACTCATAGTATTGCTCTACATATTCTTCAAAAGTCACATATTTAGGACCTTTAAATGTAAATAACCTGTAAGTCATATTATCAGCCAAATAGACGTCAAGTCCTAATCCGCATATAACAGAAGGGTATAAAGGCACTTCTGAAGTATGAAGTAATTCTCTTTCAAGCAGTTCGAGTTCTGGTAAATAATCACTATATTCAATCCGTCGTAGGACCCTTTTGGCCAATTCTATAATTACCTCATTTGAAACATGAGTCTCATTATAGAAAAGTCTTTTTTTCCCTCTATTAGCCTTTATAAAATCAGAAATAATAATATCTGAATCCGCTTCCAAAATAGCTATTCTTCGCAACTCACGCTCATAGTTTTTTTCAAGAAAGCCCGCTTCATAAAAGTTTCTTGATCCAATTTTCTTAACTATTTCCGAACAACTCATTTTTTCATCAATAAACGCATTTATATTGCGGTCTGCCGATAAAAAAGGCGCCCAATCTGTTCCTTTAGACACTATACAATATCGATTATCATAGAAATTATCAGAAACTGCTTGTGGATGATAACCAACAAAATTTATAATAGGAATGCTGATAGTTATGCATGATTTCGGCAGTATCGACAGAAAAAACTCGTTCTTTGTCCTTTCTGTTTTTGTGAGAACAGAATTATATAAATATAACTCGCAAAACTGTAACATAAATGCCAGCGCATCATATTCATAATTTTTTATATCTTTATAGGAAAGCCTACAGAATACTTCATGATCTTTACTAAATGTATCTGATTTTTCTAAACATTCACTTATAGATCGCATATAGCAGACTCCATAAGAAAAAGCCAACTTCTTACCTGATGTCATCCACTTAAAGAATCTGTAATCAACATAGTCTTCTCCATATCTGTATCCCATATAGAAAAGTTGTTCTTCTATTGGCTCAAAATTTTCTATACATATCACTACTAATTCATCAATGTTATGAATTAGTTTTTCTTCTGGCCTAAACACATCAAATGTACGATTATTAATATCTACCTTTTTTTCCAAAGTATTATTAGAGACAAAAAAAGATATCGATAATATATCAATAAATTCCCGACAAAACTCATCAGCAATATGCCCAGCGCCAAAAATCACTATGTTTTTTTTCATCAACTCATCAATAATATCTGTCCTAAACTTCACTTCATAAATCTCCTGTTTAGCATAAATAATACCTAGTAATCATGATATTTTTATAACTGTATAATATTATTTTAATGTAATTTCGTTCATCAAACAACAATTCAATGCTAAAACTTACAGTAAAAAAGGAGCCAGCCTTTTTATCGGCTGACTCCTTTTAGGAATCAAATCATATTACTTTGCTTCAGCATAGTAGTCAATACCACCTACTGTTACCTTAAAGCTGCTTGCACCATTCCAAATTACATCCTGTTCAGCCTCAGAAAGTTCAGCGATTGTGTCCTCAGTGTAACCCCATGCTGTATAAATATCTTTCCAAGTAACTTTAACATATCCTTCTTCATTATCAGAAACTGTTGATACTGACTTACCATTTACAAGGATTGCTGTAGGCTTTGCTGTACCAAATCCTCCATCCTCAGTAGTCTTTGAAATGTAGACATTCTCACCTTCTACAACTATTGTAGCAGGTTTGCACTCTCTAATTCCTGAAGGAGTGAACTTAAGAGAAAGTGATGGCATTGTCTTAGCTGTTTTTACTTTATCTGAAATGCTATACCAAGTTGTCTCTGCAACATCTGGATTAAGTGCTGCTGTTACAGCGAACTTATATGTAGGGAAGTCTTCTGCACCTGACTTAAGAGCATATGTATATGCTCCTGAAGATTCTGTTACTGCATACTGATCAGCTGCTGATACAACAGCATTTGTGAATGTTACTCCTGTTGTATCAAGTGCCTTATCAAGTTCATTATCTGACTGAAGTCCAAAATAGAGTCCTGTTGATGCATCAGCACCTGCTGCACCGCCACTGAAATCAGGTGTTGTAGAATAATTGCCAGCGTATGTTGCGCTTCCTGCAACTACCTTTGCCTCAACAGCTATCGTAACTCCAATTGCGCTCTTATTGGTAATTGTAAGCGCATCACTTGTAGCAGCATAATCATAATCGCCACCAGCAGCCTTAGCAAATAATACGCCTGCGCCGGGTTCTACCTTTTTATCAGCATGAGCCTCAGCTACAACGCCATATGGATCAACAGTAAAAGCAAGTGTCTTTGTAATAGCGTCACCTGTAGGTACTGTAATGGAGAAAACATCCTTATCCACAAATGCAGGAGTACCAGCACCTGTAATCTCAACTGCTGTTCCCTCTGTTGCAAACGCAGTAAGGCTACTTCCTAATACCATTGCTGCTGCCATTCCAAATGCTACAAACTTCTTAAAATTGTACATAAAACTATCCTCCTTGATAAATATAATTATTTCGTCCATCCTTGGACGAATAGTTACCAAATTAGTTTACCGTTACGTTAACACCAATGTTTACATAAGTAAGCTCATTTTTATCTTCGTCAATCAAGTGATAGACCACCGTGCAAACATAATTGCCAGTTTCCAACGGCTTATCTAATGTGATTCCATCGAGTTCTGCCCCTAATTCCAATATTGGAGAAGAATACACGATTTCGCCAGTTTCATCTACCACAAGATCAAAGTACACTGGTGTCTCATTAGACGCATCATTTTTGACATATGCATTTTCTGATTTAAGAGTATCTTTGGAAAAAACCCAATCTGAACTCTGTGAAACTGTATAGCTCTGTGGAATATTCTCTCGAGCTTTCTGAGCTTCTTCCATTTCAGCCATCACGTCTTCTACATTCTCAGCTGTAATAACTTCCCTAGGCTTCTCTTCCGGTGAACCAGCAATTGTCTTTTCATCTTTCGACTTCACCAAAAGTGCTGCCATAACACTAACTGAGGCAATTAGAAGGATTATAACAACAGCTACAATTGCGATTATTAGTTTTTTCCCACCATCTCCTTTCCTCTTTTCTTCAGTGTTTTGTGTTTCAGAGCTCATTCTAGTCTCCTCTTATTTCTGCGAATCAAAATGCCGTCATTATTACCTATCACTTCTTGTATCGGCATCTTTTCTTAATACTTTAGAATGTCTCCGGAAAAATAATAAAAAGTTTATTTTCTTATTCAGTTGTCGTAGCATTTTGGCGCACAAAAAGCACAAATGCTCTCTTGTGCCATGATAATATCAATTCTGAGAATGAGTTCCAATTAAGAAAGAATTATAAATTTATAAACAGGTTATAAATCGAAGTTTAAGCTATGACTGGTGGGAGTAAGAAAATTTCAGAAGGGCAAGATGGCGCAAAAATGCGGCTATCGAAGTGGAGCCGATGCCGCATTGGTGGATTTTGGGATATTGAGCTACATTTTTATTTCAAGAGCCCCATTTGAAACACTTCTTAGTGGTTATATGTACGCAAAAACGATTCTCTGCGGATTTTTCCACTGAGAACCGTCATGTCCATGTTTTTTTATGATTTTGTCACGTCTTTTTCCGTAAGAAGCTCTTCAATAAGCTTTTTCTGATACTCAGGCTCTTTAGCTGCTCTGGTCAGATCATCTAGCCTACCGGATTCAATCAGAATTAGATTAAGCCTGTTAACAGTGTCAGTGACTTCTTCCGTCACTATCTTTCTGGTTTCCTCTCTAACATCACGCTTTATATGTTCTATCTCATCCCATCTCTGCATATATCGTTCTGTGACCTCCGCTTTTTTCTTGGTCTCGGAAACAACTTCTTCCATCTTAGTTACGATTTCACATGGATTTGCCTTTACCTGCCCTGTTACTATATATTCTAACATCTCCTGAAGGCGTTCTCCATATTCCTTTTTGTTTTTAAGATTATTTTTTCCCTTGCCATAAAGGAAGATTCTTTTGATTCCGTCCTTATACTCGATTTCCGGATGCGTTGTGATAGTTGAGCTTACTTCATAATACATATCTCCAGCTTCAAAAGGATCATAGGATAAGATTGTAATTGACACATAGTCCGGAAGTTCCAGATAACTATGGCCAGAAGGCAATTTCTTGCTATCACATATTCCCTGATAATATCTACCTCTTTTGGGTAGTTCATCTTTATCCGCAGCTCTGTCTTCCATCTCTATGTCGTAGATTGTGGCGTTGCTTTTGTTCTGCTTTTGATTATCAATGCAAACATCAAACCTGATTCCATGATAAATCGAGTCAAGTCCGGATAGAGCCTTCTGTGACCTGACATTTCCGATAGGTACGTCCATATCCAACACTGTATCAAGAATACCCTTGACTACAATGCTTCCTTTCTCCTCATCTTCAAGAACACTGTCAAACATAAATCCGTTGATAAGATTCATTTCACTGACTCTTTTCCTGGCCTCATCAAAGGTGATCCGCGGCGTATCCGCCGTGGTTACATTAATTTCAATACTCATTCATATTCCTCTCATTCTTTTATTATGCTGCCTGTCATGCTTGGAATTCCCGGCGAGATTGCCATATGGATAAATCCTAGAATAGAACAGATATGTGATTCGATAGAAATTCGAATCGCAAGTGGTAATATATCATAGTTACAATCGAACATGCAACCGAACAGATTATTAAGATTTGGGCTGGTTTCTTAAGAATTAGTCGGTTTTTCGGAGACACAAAAGGGACGGTTCTTTGTGGTTTTATACCGCTTGAACCGTCCCCGTTAATCTTACTCTAAGAGCCGTATCACTGACTGTTTTGACTGATTGGCCTGAGAAAGGATTGTCTGTCCTGCCTGAAGCAGGATATTCCTATTTGCGTAACCCACCATTGTACTGGCCATCTCGGTGTCTCTTATCACTGACTCTGAACTTGTGGTATTTTCGACAACATTATCAAGATTCCTTATGGTGTGTTCGAGACGATTTTGTATAGAGCCAAGATATGCTCTATGTTGTGAGTTTATAGTGATAGCGCTTTTTACGGCGTCAATTCCCTGAAGAGCTCCTGAATTATCGTGGGTTGCAACATTTACATTCCACAGACCGAGAGCGCTGGAATTCATAGCATCAATGCTTACGCCAAGGGTGTCCGTAGATTCAGAACCTATAAGCAAGTCCAGCTTTAAGGGGCCATGGAATTCCATGATAAACTTACCTTCATCGGAACCTGACGTGGAATATTTAATCGTTACAGAGTAATCTGAAGTAGTATTAGCTTCTGAAAGCCTGCTGGCCACATGCCTGTACACTGACTCTTTTGACATAGGCCATGGATGATCCCTGGAACCATCGGTGTCTTCGTCATAGGTTCCACCAATCTGATAATAAACAGTCTGATCGCCGCTTCCCTGAGTCAGAATGGTACCGGAAGTCAGTGGTGGTACTTGGAAATAAGCATTCTGCGAACTTGTTGCCTGTGTTACAGATCCCCGGACTCCACCATAGGAAAGAGATGGCACCCTGGCATTCACGTGCTCCTGAGGCACTCCGTTTAAAAGTTTCAGCTCATTAAAGGTTGTTGTGGCACCTGTTCTGTCGATTTCCTCCTGAATCTCATCTATCTCGTACTGAATATATTCCCTGTCGACTGATTGAAGAGTGTCATTGGCTGCTTTTACACACAGTTCGTTTATCCTCTGAAGCATGTCATGAACTTCATTTAAGGCTCCCTCAGCCGTCTGTACCATTGAAATGCCATCCTGGGCATTTTCCGAAGCCTGAGTAAGGCCGCGAATCTGCCTTCTCATCTTCTCGGATATTGCAAGTCCCGCCGCATCATCAGCGGCACGATTTATTCTATATCCGGAAGCAAGCTTCTCCGATGCCTTTGCCTGGTCTTTAACATTTATGTTAAACATTCTGTTGGCATTCATCGCCTCAATACAATGTTGTATGACCATACCCATTCCCTCGTTTAGCCATTCCTCCAATCATTTTTTCGGCATAAAAGAGGGAAAAGATTATAATAAAAAGAAACAGTTCTTATTAAATTGCGCAACTAAGAACTGTCTCTTTTAGAATATAGAATTATTCATAAACACCTTTTTACTAGTTCTCTTGTGATGATTGATCTTCATAACTTGCTAGATAGTCATCAATAGCATTCCTAAAGTCATCCTTCAATTCCTTAATAGTTTCGCCTTCATAAGACACTATATCATTTAGATTCTTTAAATTTTGGACATGCCCATAAAGAATATCTGCTTTAGTATCAACTTCAATGTTGCCGATAAATCCTTTATACTCAAGTACATTAGATATATTATTGCTCAAATCAATCCCTCCCTTTGCAAAAATGAGATCAAGTCCTTAACTGCATATTCCTTAAAATAACTATAATTATGCGGCTTATGGAAAGCAAATCTTGCCCCACTTGGGGCAATCAGCATACATCTTGAGCCACTTCCTCTTTGGGAAATTGAACAGCCTAACTTTGATATCAGTCCTTGTAGTTCAAAATATGTGTAATCAGTAGGAACAGACAATAATCTTTCTATCATCTTTTCATCTAATACCTATCATGCTTTTTCTGATACTCAGGCTCTTTGGCTGCTCTGGCCAAATCGTCTATCCTTCCCCGCTACCATATTTTCCAGCATTTCCTGAAAGCTTAAACCTCTCAACTATTACAATGTTTTCTACCACTCATTCCTAAACCTTAAGTACCTTTCAAATCTAGGAAGCAGTATTCGCAAATAGCCGTATGTTTTACCATTCACAATGCCACTTTCCATCAGGCGCTTTCTATATGTAGTAAAGGTATCAGAAGTCATACCGGTTTCTTCGCGAATTTTTTCCACCTTAATACTTGCCTCTCCGGTTTCTTCCATAATATGAGCCATAGCATATAGTACTTTCAGGTCATTTGCAGATAACTCATCACATATCTTACTATAAGCTAGTTCTGCCAGTGTAACATCCAATTCCCTATATATTTCATTCTCATCTATTTCCGACGTTTTTTTCTTGCTAAGTGCGTTCCAAAAATGAAATCCCACAGCCTGAAATGCAAGAGAATATCCTCGTGTTGCAAAAGCCAGTTTTTCTGCTCTCTCGCGATCAAGTTTTAAGGTATCTTCGTAGTCTTTACAGATTGCAGTTATGTTCAGAGTTTCCAACTCCATTACCTTTGCTCTGTATAAAAAAGTTAAGGATTTGTTATTCTTTATTGCTTTAATATTGTCTAACAGGCCGGTCATTAGCACATAAATATCATAGTCAGCACTTGCATATGAAGACAGTGCATGTGAAAAACGGGCAACATCCTTGCTGTATGTCACTTCATCTATTGTGACTAAAAGTCTCTTTTTCGCTTTTTTCAAAACCCGAAGCATCATGGCAAGTGCATCTTCAGCATTAGAAGCCACAATCTCTGCATTTTCCAGGTGAACACCTATTCCAAGAACAGAAAAATCAATTTTAGCTTTGACAAACAATGATTTAATCTCAGGAATAAGATATAATCCCCTCGCCAGTGAATCTAAAAGGTCACTTTCAGGATTAATATCTACTGCTATCCAGTCCTTCCTGGAGGATATCTTATTTCGTATATCACCAAGCATGACCGTTTTTCCTGTGCCTCTGACTCCTGTGATAAACATCCCCCTATATGTAGGAACATTCCTTACGAAGTTATCAACTATCTCATTTGTCACACTTGTTCTTTCTATGAATTGTGGTGGTATATAGCTAAATTGTAATGTATATGGATTGTCTATTTCACTAAATTCATTTCTCATAAAACACCCCTTATAAGAATCACCCTGTGTCTTTATTATAATATCTTTCACAACTTTTCACAACTCTCCACAACTTTCCACAACATCATTTTTCTTTCACAACTCTCCACAACTTTTCTTTTATCCATATACAAAACTCTACTATATCCTCTTTAGTTTAAATTCCCTTCAAGTATTCCTCAACATTTACATAGTCCACAGAGTTAAACTTTCCTGATTTTCCAGTATATATCACATATTTCCCAAGAATATCTCCATATCTTTTCTCTGTCTGACTAAGTTTCTTTTTATCGAGAAGGTGACGAGCCTGCTCCGGGACCGCCTTATTTGAATGCTTGATCTCATAGATTCTGCAGCACAGTTTTAGTGGATCAAACACAACCATATCAAATTCCCCAATTTCAAACTGGAGAACAAATACATTAAAGTTCGGATTGGCATTTTGTGTTTCGAGAAGAACAATTTCCTCCATCATTCTTCCCCTGATCTCATCCAATATTCTGTCGATGATTTTGCTTCTGTCCTTAACGCCAAGGTTGCCAAACACATCATCCTGAATAATAGAGGTTATAAGAGATTGTGCCTGAGAGTAACGAAGTCCCGGCTGCGTAAAGACATTCCTTACAGTAGCAACAGCTCCATCAGCCACTGAAACGATATCAATTGGAGTTACCAAATCCAGTAAATGAAGATACTGCTGTATTTCTTCTATATGACTGTATGTAACCTCTACGGAGGCATCTTCCTTTTCAATTATATAAAGAAGAGACTTTAATCTTTCAGTCAATGCATCCACATCTACCAAATCAAGAAGATCCGTCGGGTTTTCTTTATCTCTACGCAGGTTGTTCTTGGAAATACCAAAATCATGAGATTTAAATCTTTCTTCAATAACCTCAATTGCAAACCTATGATTCATGTCTTCGATAATGCGGTTAATGACATTTGTAAGCTCGCCACTTTCATAGAGCTTTGTTAGTCCTCTAAAATGACCGCCATACTGGTAGAACTTCAGGGAATGCTGGATATTCTGAGCTATAGCACTATCCACATATTCGTTAGTACTCTTTATATTTGAAAACGTACCATTTTCTTCATTGAAATTAAAGCCACCAATACTCATGGTTCCGCTATATCTTATATATTCATCAATACCTCTTTTGCCAAGAACCTCTTCAAATTCTTTGTATGGAATAAAAGTTGTATGTACCATAACTGCACGGTCATAGAGCTGCTCATCCATGGTGAAAAGAAATCCCAAAGAGTCTGTTCCGGATAGAACAATTTTCATACCACTGCTGGCAAATATGTCTGAAAAGACCGCTGCATTCTCAATGAATTCCTCCATAAGGGTCACTTCATCAATAAAAACATATTTGTAACCGCGTTTTTCCATAAGGCGAATATCTCTATGAACGTCCTCTAAAGTATCCCCTGCTTTGACCTGAATAAAAACAGTTCTATCAAAATCTTCCTTACTCATCTCACCGATAAGTTGCTTTATCATGGTCGTCTTTCCGGTTCTGCGAAGGCCATACAAAACTAGAACAATCCCAGTTTCAGATCCATAAATGTATCTTTCTATTTTTTTGATACATTCTCTTTTTTTGTATTCTTTTACAGGCTTAACAAATCTCGATAATTCCTCTTCCATTCTTACAAAAACCGTGTAGTCATTATCGTCACCTACTTTGATTGGAGGAGAAATAGAGTAATCATTATTTCTACCGGTTTTTAGCAGTTTTTCCAGTCTCTTCCGCTCATCTATCTGCCCGCGGAGCACTTCAAGTTCTTCGCCCTTTACCCTCTTAGTTTTCTGCTTCCCATCCTCAGGATACTGCCAGTACTCGTACTCCCTACCATTTATTCTTTTGGTGGTAATACTTCCTTTAGTTAGGGCTTCTATTCTTTTTACAATGTCTCGATTATCATTTGCACTCATAATAATATTCTCCTAAAACAATTTTAACTTATTTAACTTAATCCGCATAGGGAAAGTTAAATAAGTTAAAATTGTTTAGAGACCACTGAGAACCGTCCCCGTTAGTTGATTGCCTGTTGGTAGACAATTCATTGATAGTGGAACGCAGGAACCGTCCCCGCGTTCCACCCTGATGACATTTAGCTCATCCCATGCTCACAATCGACTTTTTTCTCATGTTTAAGATACGAAAAATCCAGATTTCTGGCATGTTCTATTATTTCCTTGTATCCGATCTTTTTTCCGAAAAGAAGCGTTGTTCCAAGCACAAAGCCGTCAACACCTTCCGGAGCATATTTTAGCATTCTCTCTTTTCCGCAGGCACCATCCCAAATGAGTTTAAAGCCCATTTCAGCTCGAAGTTCAAGAAGGCGCTCTATCTTTTCCCCGACAAAGGGCAAAAAGACCTGGCTGGCATTTCCGGGATTGACAGCCATTACGAGAACATAGTCCACGATACGGAGCATTTCACGAACTGTCTCAACGCTAGTTCCCGGATTGATGGCTATGCCGGAATACATCCCTGCATCTTTTATCTTCTGGATTGTGGCTGAAGGATGATACTCTGCCTCTGGGTGAATGTATACAGTATCGCCTTTGCGAAGCCGTGACAGAAACAGATCAATGCTGTTTCTCGGATGTTCGATCATAAGGTGAACATCAAGGGGTTTTTTGCTTGCTTTGGCTATATAGGCCATGTCGTAAAGGGACATGGCAAAGTTGCTGACATAGCGCCCGTCCATTATATCAATGTGAAAGGAATCTATGCCCGCCGCCTCAAGGTCTTTTACTTCATCTGCAAGATGACCATAATCTGCACACATCATCGATGCCGTCAGCATGAAATCATAACTCATCGCACTTCTCCTTAATAGAATCACGTAGGGTGGAACGAGGGTGAAACGAGGGGACGGTTCCTGCGTTCCATTGTGGAACGGAAGAACCGTCCCCTCGTTCCACTAGCTCTTTATCTCATAATCCTGTATCATCACAGGCTTCTTGGCTTTTCTGCATGCTTCCATAAGCTGGCATTTGTCACCATAATAACCATCGCATACAGAAACCGCCAAGGACAGTTCTGACTCTGAAGGAACTATCAAATAGTCTTTGCCTTTAATCTCTTCTATAGTTTCAGTGTAACTCTTTAAAAGCTCCTCCATGCCGCATTTCGTAAGGAACTCATCAAAACCTGCCGGAAGGCACAGGAACACACATAGATTGTCGCTGTTTTCATCGAACACCTTAAAGGATGCTCTTAGCTTTTCGGCACTCTCCATGCCATGGGTAAGAATATCCGCAGCAGAAATGCCATAGATAAGAGATTTCTCTTTTATTTTTTCAATCCATCCTGAAGGAACCGCTTCATGAACTTCCTTCCTGATGGATTTCTTTACTGCTTCCAAAAGAGCTTTAAGCTCATCATTTTTATCTTTTATCTCTTTATCGTCATGATTTTTCTCCGGCAAAAGATTGTACAGTGTAAAGATTCCCTCGCAGTATTTTTCCAGTTTTCCAACTGTACTCGTGCCTTCCCCGGCAATATTCTCTACTGCTTCTCCTACAGAAACCGCGCCGTCTTGTAGGTCCGCCAAGAGATTCAGGGCCTGATTCTGCTGCTCCGCCAGGCTGCCGAATACTTCGTGAGCCTCAATAAGAGTATCCACTGTTTCCAAGAGGGGCTCTGCCGTAGTATCCGGCTTTACTCCTTCTCCGGTATCACCACCAATAAGCACCTCCACCTGGGTTCTGAAATACGGATAATCATGGGTTGACGGCTCATGCCTGGGTATCATATACCCGTCGCCAAACCTGGTCACCAGAACCTCGTGATAGAACTTGGGCACTGCTATTTCAGTCACTTCAAATGGCAAAAGAATTGTCTCTTTCACCCACTCTTTTTTCCTGCTAAGATCATCTTCGCTGTAAGCCATGTGTGGACAATAATCCACATAATCAGCATCTTTTTCCTCAAACATTGTAGCAATGTGTTCCGTAACTCTGCAGAGCTGATTTCTTAGGGGCTTGTCTGGATTGATTCTGATTTTCCCATCAAGAAATCTGTCTATGAATCCCTCGAGACCATCGATGTGTTCCTTAAAGTCACCAAGGAGCTTGGTTTCTGAAATATTTTCATCATTTGATGCTTTTAGCTCTTTTAGCGTAATAAGCCTTCCGTCAAAAACTTTTTCCTCCATGTCCACGCAGTCGTGAACCATCTTATAGGAGTAAGAATAGAGCTGCTGATGGAACTTTCTCTTTTCCCCGTCCCGCGGGATGTAGTCCATAGGAAAAATGTCGATGTAACAGATAAACGGACAGCCGAAGTACTCCTTCATGCGCCATTCATCCCACTTTAATGTATCAACTTTGTGCGTAGCAACTGCATGAAAATTTGTGAAAGTATCTGAACTGTAGATGCTTCGTATACATAGTCCTCCGCCAATCTCATCCCCATGCTCCAAAAGAGTCATGAAATCTTTTCTTGGCATGGATATATCAATATCATCATCCCAGGGAATGATTCCCTTGTGCCTCACTGCCCCCAGCAGAGTCCCAAAATCCGCATAATAAGTAAGACCATACTTATCAAACAGCACCTTAAGTTCATCAAGGATTCTTAAGTGCGCTGCCCAGGTCCTCTTCATCATTTCAGACACGTTGAAGTCTGATCTTATTTCATCTTTGAAGTATTCTTGCGGGAATGAAAGCATTTCGGCCTTTCTCTCTGCAGATGTGTTTACTCATTTAAGTATATTTTATCACATAATCGCATTTATTGTGGAACATGGGGACGGTTCTTGCGTTCCATGGAACGGAGGAACCGTCCCCTTGTTCTATCGCCCCCTAGTTCCCTGAATGTAAAATATCCATCTAACAAGAAACTTTATTAATGTTATCATTATATAAGAAATACACTAAATAGCGATTGTATCCGTGATGTTATATTGACATCCCAAAAGAGTGATAATGAATAATAAAGCCCTGATATCAGTAAATATTGTAATAGTCGTACTGGAAATAGTAGCATTCATCCACGATTGCTATGCTTTTGGAATAAGCTTGTTCGAATGGTACACAGTAGACAGCAATGTGCTACAGCTGATCATATCTGCGTTAATAATTTTCTTTTGTATAAAGGACAGACCTCTTCCATCTGTGTTAACAATCCTTCATTTCATAAGTGCGGTTGGTTTGACAGTTACATTTCTTATTGCTGCTTTTGTATTAGCCCCTGAAGGAGGAATAGCATATTATTTTCTTGAAAATGTTGCACCTATAAACCATTTTATCGGCCCTTTATTATCAGTGATCTCGTTACTGTTTTTAGAATCGGTTCCGAATTTGCCACTTAAGATAATCTTCTGCCCGGCAGCGATCAGCCTGTTCTATGGAGTAATTTGTTTGATACTTAATTGGTTAAGAATTCTTGATGGACCATATTTCTTTTTGAAGGTATATGAGCAACAAGTAGCTACTATTGTCTTATGGTTTGTGATAATCGCCCTGCTCTGTATCGGGCTTGCCTTCATATACTACAAAATAAAGTGGAGAAAAAAGGCATAGGGAAACTTCTGAAAATATGGGTAATATATTAGATGATGTTGTTATATATGGTGTGAACAATATAATGATTATTCTTTGGTTCCTATTGGAACACGGTCTTTGCCCATCTTGTATCGTGGACTACTCTTCATCTGGCGAAAAAGACATAGAAGGAATTCCAATAATCACAAAACAAGAATTTCTAGACTCATATCACGGTCAAACTGTCATTATTGCCGATGAAAAAATGCCTCCGATATAATAACCTTCTTAAGCACAAATGGAATCACTCAAATTATCACATTTTCTGAACTAGATTCATTCGGAAAAGATAATGATTATAAGAGAAATAATTGGGTTAAAGAGCAGCTTTCCAAATTACCCTCCGGCTTTAGGCTATTAGATGCAGGCGCAGGTGAGTGCCAATACAAAAAGTACTTTAGCCATCTAAACTATGTTAGCCAGGATTTCTGTGAATATGACGGAAGTGGCAATAACGGTCTTCAAACAGGCCAATGGAATACAACACACATCGATATAGTAAGCGATATAACCAGTATTCCCGAAGAAGATTCGTCTTTTGATGCCATTCTTTGTACAGAGGTTTTTGAACATTTGGAGAACCCGGAAATGGCAATAAAAGAATTCTCTCGCTTACTAAAGCGCGGCGGAGTTTTGATAGCAACAGCTCCTTTTTGTAGTCTCACCCACTTTGCCCCATATCATTTTGCTACAGGGTTCAACGTATTTTGGTACCAGCGGATATTATCAAAGTATGATTTTGAAATAACCTGTTGTGAAGCTAACGGTAACTACTACAGTTATCTAGCCCAAGAGCTCAGAAGAATACCTTATGTTGCAAGTAGATACTCAGGACAGTCTATATCCATATCTGAAGAAATCAATATAAGAAAAGTAATAGCATTATTGGAAAAACTTGATAAAAGCGACACTGATAGTTCTGAATCATTGTGTTTCGGATACCATGTTGTTGCTCAAAAAGTATAGGACGATGGAACGAGGGGACGGTTCTTGCGTTCCATGGAACGGAGGAACCGTCCCCTCGTTCCACCGTCCCCTCGTTCCATCAAAAAGCGGAACTGCCCTACGACAGTTCCGTTTCAAAAATTCTATTAGCTTTTATGCAAAGAACATCTGACTTCTAGTCTCGTTGTCATCCTGCTGCTTTTTCTGAAGCATCATCTGATACTGATCCAGTGCCTGCTTTTTCTTGATATCCTGAAGTGCTTCAATTGATCTGTCTTCAGCCTTATCCATCTGGAAACCATTGAGTTCCATTGAAGCCTTTGAATTATAGCCAACAGCATAGTCAATCCTGTTGGTCTCAGCCCCCACATTGGCTCTGCTGCTCTGAACCTTTTCCATGGCCTTATCGATGTCATCCAGATTGAAATTGCCGCTGGTAACATCAAAATCAGCGATGCCAAGGCTTTCTACGGTGCTGTTATAAGCGGAAACCTTTGCTGTGCTTCCGTTTCCGTCCGCAACAACAGTCAAATCCTCTGAAGAACCATCAAGAAGCTTTTTCTCATTAAAAGATGTACTGTTTGCCAGATCGTTGATACCCTGCATATACTGGCTTATCTGCTGCTGAATATAACCTCTGTCCTCTTCGGTCATGAGATCATTCTTCGCCTTAACAGCCAGTTCTTTTATCTGCTGAAGGTAATCTGTGATGCCCTCCATGGCACCATCTTCGATATTAAGTGCAGATTTGCCGTCTTTTAAATTCTCGGCTCCCTGATCCAAAGCCCTTGTCTGGGCCTCAGTCTTTTCCGCTATTGCTAGTCCCGACGCATCCTGCGAAGCGGCTGTGATAGCACCGCCAGAAGACACTACGGAATATGGGGAATATGATGAATAACCGCCTACTGATCCAACGCCGCTCATAGGGTGACCTCCTTTTCTTAGAAAAAAACGCACGAACTCCATTTCTTACCTTGAGCATAACACGCGTTTTTCAAATTCTTAACCCCTAAAAGCCATTATTTTTTCCCAGAATGAAACCTTATTGCATAGAGCAATAAGGCCTCAAAAATTATATTTCACGCTATTCGAATTGCTAACAATTATCAGTCAATAAGAACAATTTCAGATGATTCTCTCAATGTTCACCCGATATTCTTTATCATATCCAGAACCCGCATAAAAACAGTCCCCTGACTCTTTACCAGTTCATACCCTTCCGCAGCAATAGCCTCTCTTTCCTCTTCATGCTCAAGATAGTAATGAACAAGCTCTTTTAACTCATCAAGACTCTTATACGCCACAAGATGCTTCCCGATTTCAAAAAAGTCCGCAAGCTCCTTCTGGTCATTTGTGATGAGGAACCCTCCGCTCCCCAACACGTCCCAGACTCTCTGCGGAATTCCGGTCTTAATGGACCTGGTGGAAAGATTTAAATTTATCCTGCTTTGGTAAAAGACCTGTGGCATTCCCTTAAGGCTCTCAACACCGCCATGACAGGTAACGCCCTTAAGCTCACTTGTATCACTTTTTGTAAAAAGATCCACCTTCACTCCGCCATCTTCTGCAAGGAAGTTCAGTATCTTCACCCTTTCAAGATAGGTCATATGTGGGCTTAAGTAATTATTTACAGCCACAAAATCATCAATATTTCTGACACTAAGATCCGATGGATAAAAATCCTTCGCTCCACTCTTTATCTTTTCCACATCCTCGGACGTTACTTTTTTTTCCAAAAAATCCTGTCCCGATGCGGTAAGCTCAATCTGCTCTCTGATGAGATTCTCATAACGCTCTTTATCTGCATCTGACAGCTTTAGCTCCAAAAATGGATCTTTTTCGTTGTACAAGGAGCCCACAAAGGAAACATCATATAAGTAACGTTCCTCTTCCAGTTCCCCAACAGCCGTATCCATTCTGGATACCCCCGCCCCCAGAGGCAGGTAGAAAATCCCCTCCGGATTCTCATCTCTCACCGATAAATACTGCTCATGATCAAAGAGAAAGACTCTGTTACAACTATTTCTGATAGTAGTGTTGTAAATCTCAACCATTGGACAGGTCACGCTTATTGAGACATACTTTATCCCCAGCCCCTGACACACAATGGAAATATATGGAAAATAGTTGATGGAAAAAACAAACATGGGAGTACTCCTGGCAAATATCTCCCCCAGCTTCTGAGCCTTTTCATCAAGAGAAGACACTCCCATCTCGTTGATGAAGCATTCCACCACATTTATCCCAAGGGCTTTAAATGCATCTATATAGTCCGGTTCACAGACATTTCTGTACCTGCAGTAAACAATATTCACCCTATAATCTCCAGCATCTTCGCTACTTGCTTTTCTACCGTATAGTTCCCTTTTATGGTCTTCAGGCCCCTATCCGCAATCTTTCTTCTTTCCTCCTCATGAGAAAGATAGAAGTCCACTTTTTCTTCCATTTCATCGAAGTCATGGTACACCTCAATGTCTTTTCCCGGGGAAAAGAGCTCCGAAACCTCGGACTGGAAATTGGTCAGCATAAAGCCTCCCATGCCCATGATGTCAAACACACGAAGCGGAATCCCAGACGTGATCCCCCTCATGGTAATATTCATATTTATTTTGCTGAAATGATAAGCCTTTGGCAGCTCCTCAATGTAATCAATCGGCCCCATCGCCCTGACTCCCGGAATCTGAACGCCGCTATCCGAAGTATAGAACTGAAGATCATGCTTTGACAGCCTTTGCAGCATCTCGTTCCTCTCAAGGGTTGCTATATGCTTTACCAAAAGAGCTGTAGTAAAAAGAACATCATCATCCATTGCGGTATTATTTCCAAATACTCTTTTGATATCTCCAATGGTATTTTCACTGAGTTTCCCATAAAGCCTGTCTTCGCCATCCCATTTCCCAAAGACATCCTGAATCAGCCATTCGAACTCAGAGACAGTTTCAGGCTGCACCAGATTCATTGCCTGTCCATAGGCATTTTCGCTGTACAGACTACCGATAAAAGATACCTCGCAGCCAAATCTCTTGGCATCAGCCCCGGTCATTTCGATAGCAGAATTTCGCATAAGATTGGTGCCAAGAGGCATGTAATAGGCATTTTTAACGCCTCTCTCCTGCAGGTCCCGGAGCTGCTTCTTGTCAAAAGAGAAAATATAATTGCAGTTGTTATGAATCTGCTTTTCATACAGCATCTGGATAGGCGCATCAAATATCCAGGAAATATAAGGAATCCCCAGTTTCATGCAGGCATCGGAAAGGGCAGGTGCAAAATCATAGGTCACCGCAACATCAATGTTCTTCTCCCGAAGCTTCATGGCTAGCGTTTCAGAATCCTGCTCCGAAGTGCTTTCTCTTGATAGCTGAGTATCCACAATATCAGCATCTTTTCCCAGCGCCAATAGCGCCCAGACTATATCCTCATTTGTGAAGTTGTTGAAATATACCATTCCGTATTTTTTTGACATACACTCACCACAGCCAGTATGGAACGCAAGAACCGTCCCCTCGTTCCACCGTCCACCATTCACCCAACGATATCCAATATCTCCTGCAGTCTCTGCTCATAGGTATGTTCTGCGCAGACCTTCTCATAGCCCCGCCTTGCAATCTCTCTCCGCTCATCCTCGTGCTCAAGGTAATAGTCAACCTTATCCAATAGATCCTGCCTGCTTTCGTAGTAAACAAATTCTTCCCCCGGAGAAAAGAACCTTAACAGATCCTCCTGGTAATTTGTCAAAAGAAATCCCTGACAGCCCATAATATCCATAGCTCTGAGGGGTATTCCTCTCTGAATGCTTCTTAAAGTGATATTGAGATTTATAGAAGATGCTTTAAAAACATAAGGCATATCTTCGTAGTAATCTATCTGTCCAAGATTCTGTACCCCTGAGGCCTCAAAATTCGCATCATTAGTGTATAGCTTTACATTGAAATGCTCCCCAAGGAGCCTTATTATCTCACTTCTCTCAGTGGATGTTATCTTCCGGTCCAGCACATAATTGGAGTAAAGATATTCCAGAGACTCCACTCCATCGTAATTAGGCTTAAGCCCCAGAGCTTCCACCATTTCATCGAGAACATCCTTCCTTAACATGCTCTCCACGATATTGGCTCCGTCAATCTCCATCTGGGCCCGCATGAGCCCCTCCAGATAACCCCTGGTGTAATCCGAGAGTTTGTCCTTTATCCTATCGTAGAAATTGCCCCTGTCATTGTACATTCCTCCAACAAAGGACACGTCACTTCCCCACTTTGAAAGTTCTTTTTCCGAAAGAGTGATCTTCCCGTATCTCTCCGTAGCTGCTGCCAAAGGCAAATAATAGACCGTCTTTATCCCCTGCCTTGCAAAGCTCTCATACATCTGGGAATCGAATAAAAAGACATAGTTGCAGGAATTTATCAATGTATAGGAATACAGTACCACTGCCGGATTGTCATATACCCAGGAAACATACTTTACCCCGGCCTTCTGGCATGCCTTTGAGATGATTGGAAAATAGTTAAAAGAAAAAACGATGTCCGGTACTTCTTTTTCAAGGTCAGAAAAGAATTTATCAAGAAACTCACGATCATCCCGGTCCACATGGGCATCAAAAGGATAGATGATAAGAGCAATGTCTTTTCCCTGCTCCCTCATCCTGTTAAAGCTATCGATTATGTCCCTGTTGCCGTAGCCGTTCCAGTTCAAAAACAGAATCTTCATGAGTTTATTATATCAAATATTTATTCACTAAAAAATGTTATAATGATGTATGAAGGTGTTACTATAAGCATCCAAATGACTGTTCATGGTGATATGGTGGTTTTCAGATGAAGGTACTGTTTTTAGAGTGGGACAGCCTGTGCAAAGGCTTCATGAAAAAAGCTCTTAAAAAGAAAGGCTATGAGGTAGTTCTTTTCCCCTTTCCAAGGGATACCGAGGACACCAAGCGAAGCGAAAAGCTGACTCTGTCTATTACAGAGGAGCTTCTAAAGGGCGGCTACGACTTCCTCTTTAGCTTCAACTATTTCCCCGTGGCTGCAATAGCTGCCAAGGCCTGCAAGGTCACTTATGTTTCCTGGGTCTATGACAGCCCCTTCATTCAGCTCTATTCCGAGACCATTAAATATGAGACCAACAGGGTTTTTATCTTCGATAGCGGTGAGTATCTGCGGCTCAAAAGCCTTGGCGTGAACACAGTTCATTTCCTGCCTATGGCAGCTCCTGCAGAGTATTATCAGGAGCTTATTTCTAACACTGCCGATAAATCAAAATATAAAAGCGATATCACCTTTGTGGGCTCCACCTATACCGAGATGAGCCACTACAAGTTCCACTATCTGGATGATCTTGATGAGTACACCAAGGGCTACCTAAACGGAGCAATTCATGCTCAAAAGAGCGTTTACGGCATGAACTTTATCGAGAGCATCCTGACCCCTGAAATTGTAGAAAACATGCGGAAGGTGTGTCCTCTATATAACAGCGGCGACGGCTTTGAAACAGTTGAGTGGATCTTTGCCACCTATTTCATTGACCAGAAGATAACTGCAATAGAGCGGGCTGAGATTCTGAATATGCTGTCAAAAGAGCATCAGGTAAACCTCTACACCCCTGAGCCAACGCCAACTCTTCCCAATGTCCGCAACCTGGGAGAAGTAAATCCCTACACAGAGGCACCTCTGGTCTTTAACAGTTCAAAGATAAACCTTAACATTAGCCTTCGAAGTATTTTGAATGGAATCCCTCTAAGGGCCATGGATATTATGGGTTCGAAGGGTTTTCTTTTAACCAATTACCAGTCGGATTTTCTGGAGTTCTTTTCCCCGGGAGAGGATTTCGTGTACTACGAAAGCTATGAGAATCTCATGGAAAAGACAGATTACTACCTGTCTCATGATAAAGAGAGAATGGAAATTGCGGATAACGGCTTTGAGAAGATCAAAAAATCCCACAGCTACGAGGATAGGATTGATATCATGCTTGCAAAGCACGAATATAACACACGTTTTTCCATCGATAACTGATGACAACAATGCTGGTCGCTATATAGTGAGCAGTATAATATTCAAAGCAAAGACAATATGAATAAGATTCTGATTGCCATAGTTTCATATAATGCCAAAAGATACATGCAGGAGTGCATCTACAGCATAAGAAGATGCCTTCCTGCTAATTCCTATGGAATTTTCGTGGTGGATAACGCTTCTTCAGACGGAATCGCTGAGTGGCTTTCCGACCAGCCGGATATTACTCTAATCAGAAATGATCACAACGTGGGTTTTGGTCCCGGCTGCAATCAGGCTGTCAGGGCATCTATAGGCACTAAGTTCGAAAATTCGGATGTCTTTCTTCTAAACAATGATACCGTTCTTTGTAGCAATTCCCTACCAAATATGCTTGATGCCTTTGAAAAATATGAGAATGTGGGCGCAGTAAGTGCTGTCTCAAATTATGCAGGAAACAGACAGCAGCTGGAGCTGGATTTTCCCAGTACTGAAGATTATATCCGCTTTGGCGAGAGCCTTGCTATTCCTGAAGCTGACAGATACATGGAAAAAGTCAGATTAAATGGCTTTGCCATGGTGATAAAAAGACATCTTTGGGATGAGATCGGTGGTTTTGACGAGGACTTTGCCCCCGGTTATTACGAGGACGATGCCCTTTCTATGGAAATCCTCAAAAGAGGCTACAAGCTAATCCTTGCCCGAAACAGCTTTATCTACCACGCAGGCAGTATCAGCTTTGTTAAGACGGGAACCAATACTCTTTCCTACGATCACCATAATCTTTTTATAAAAAAATACGGCTTTGACATTCTGGATTATGTATACCCTTGCGGCGCCATAATATCCCAGATTCCCTTTGGTCGTGAGGATGCCTTTACTTTGCTTCAGATTGGATGCGGTCTTGGTGCAGAGCTTAAGGCTGTAAGGAGTATTTTTCCAAAAGCAAAAGTCTATGGAGTTGAGACTGTTTCAGCACTGCAGGCTATTGCCCAGCAGACTGAGAAGGTGTTTGTCAGTGTGGAAGATGCTGAACGAGAACTGGATTTGAGTTCTGTTGACCTGGTCATTGCCGATGACGATATTCAATTTGATCATAATGGCTTTATCAACGCAAAATACCTGATTCGATATCGAAAACTTGAAAACCTAGATTATGACAGCCTACACCTTGTCTTGTGGAAGCAGGACGCTTATGATGTTTCCGTAGCCTCGCTGCTGACATCCCACGGCATCATAAATGTTATTTCAGATGAATACTCGATGGAGCTTATTTCTGCCACCGGGATTTCTGATGACAAAATTCTCTGCATTTCATCAAATAAAAGCATTCATTCTTCATTACAGCAAGCAGAAAACAATGGTACGCATAATACATATGCGACTTACCCGGCTACCATCATACCTTACATCACCGCCCACTTTGGAAGGCAAAAAGCCGCGGACCCTGCCTGCAGAATGCAGAAACGTTTCGAAAATCTCAGGACAAGAATCGGATTCATGCGCAAGGAAGGTCTTGACTCTGCACAGTACCTGAAGTCTGCCGGCACAACAATTACCTTAGGTAAAAACTGCCTTGAGCGCTCCGGTGACATCCTTGAATTACTAAGATTTAGTGGCATATCCATGGATAAGCGCAAGCTGGAACTCCTTGTTACAGGCGACTGGCACGATTGTGCATACATAACTGCCAGGGATTCACTATGCGATTATGGAATAATCGGGTTTTACTGCTTCGATAACAGAAATGCAGAGTTTCTGTGCCTTTATGCTTCTTTTGAAGCAAAGCATCTCAACTTAGAAAACTTTATCAAAAGAAAGCTTTCACTGGATTATTCCGATAATTCTGACACACTTGATCTGATTTCAGAAGACAGCTCCGGTTCCATAACTATTGATCCAATACTACGAAACAGACTCCGCATCCTACTTAAAGGGCCATCATCTCTTTCCCCGATAGCAGATTATCTCATCGGAGGTAATATTACTGCGGAATTCTTTGATGGCAAGTCCGACTCCCTGCCAACAAAGCTTTTTACCAATTCCTACCATGTAATTATCTATAGCCTTCTTCAGTTTTCATATGACAATTGGGAAAAAGACGGAGACAATGAGCTTCGAAAGCTGTTCGAAGACTTGGAAAACATCTGTGCCAATGCCCTGGGAAAGCCTTCCATAATCATGCTTCTGGGCTCTGAAACAGCATATAATGACGTTCCGAAAAAAGAAAAGGATCTGGCTTCACTCTACAGAGAGTTAAACCCGATCCTGTCCGACTTTGCTGATGATCACGAAAATTTAAACGTAATCAATGTGACTGAATTCATCAATGATCAGTCTGATTTTGATGGCTCAATAAACCGCTTCAGCACAAGGGTTTATTCGGATATTACTGAAGCGATATGTAATATCATAAATCAATGTGTTTAAGCTGTTATTTTTCTCATATCCAAGTAAAAAATAATCAGCAATTGATATCGTACAGATATCGTATTAAAAGCTTGGCTCTTTCCAACCACGTATCCTCTGCATAAGCTCGTTTATACGCCCTGTCCGCTATTTCTTCTCTTAAATTTTCATTCTCAAGAATTTCCTTAATACGTTCCGACACTTCGTCCAGTTCCTCAAGCCTGAACAAAATCAGTTCCTTACCATTTTCATACTGCTCATCCAGACAGGAACTATAATCACTTACCACAACACTTTTGTTAAGCATGCTATTTGCTATTCGCTCAGTAAACCCTGCTTTATGCCCCGACATCACATTCAAAGAAAGCTTTGATTTGCTATAGACCATAAGACTCTCTTCAGGAGTTACAGCAGGTCTTATATTAAGAAACGGGCTATCATAAAAGGGCGCACTCCTCCATACTTCATCATACGCTGTCACGTTAATGCCTGCATTCAGTATGCGTTCCACCACTTTTTCCCTATTATAAGCATTAAGCATATACTGAATGATCTTAATCGAATCGAACAGCCTTATAAAATCATTGTCGCTTAAGAGCCTGTTATTACTCCTTACAACCTCTTTAAGCGCCTCCTCCTGGGATTTCGCACTGTCAGCTCTAAGGCACTCCAGATATTCTCCGGCTAATCTTTCCTTTCGAATAATGTCACGAATAGAAGGCAGAAAGCGCCTATAGTTGACATATGATCCAAGAAAAGAAAGCTCTATTGTTTTTTGAAAGCCTCCTTCTTTTTCGCAGCATCCCCCCGGCGGCAACAGAAATACATCCTTTACCTGCGGATAATACTTTTTGACAAAATCCATGTAATTTACATCATGAGTAAAAATATAGTAATCATTCGGAGCATCATCCAGACAATCCTCATGCAAAAAAATGGGATGATCAAAAAAAATATTAATTTTTGGCCCATAGATTGAATCATGCAAGAATGCATTATCCTTACGAAATCTGACTTTAAATGCAGCTGACTGAAAGCCGATGACAGCAAGAAATCTTTTACCAATGAAGTCCGTTATTCCTTTTGCTCCATCTAAAGAAGCATCATAATAAACAACATCAATTCCTAATGACGCCAAAGCACCTCCAAGCTGCTCTGCCATAAAGTTCAAAATGTTGTAACACGTATTATCAGGTTTGTATATAAGGATTTGGTTCATCTTCAATGCACTCCAAGTATTCTTAAATGAACAAGTCCAAAAAGAACCGTCACCAGTGGTGCCCACATATGTTTTCTATGTTATGATATTATCATAATTATCGTTATAATGATAAGTCTTTTCCAAGTAACAATTGAGCAATCAAACATGAGAATAAGCTATGAAAATACTCTTTCTTGTATGGGATAGCCTTGGCGGTTTGCATTTGATAAAGGCCCTTGAAAAAGCCGGCCATGAAGTAATTCTTTTCCCATTTTCAAAAGATCTGGCCGCAAAGCGGGACGAAAAATATACATATACTATCACAGAAGAAATACTAAAGAAAACAGTTGACAGGGTCTTTACATTCAATTTTTTCCCTATCGTGGCTATTGCTTGCAAGGCCTGCGGTATTCCTTATGTATCCTGGGTATATGATAACCCTTGTATAGATCTTTACTCTGAGACCATAAAGTATGAGACCAACAGAACTTTCCTATTTGACAGTCAGGAAGTTGAAAAACTGAATGCACTTGGAGTAACCACAGTGCAATATCTCCCCTTGGCAACATCCCCTGATTTTTACAAAGATCAAATAGAAAAATGTGGTGATAGTTCCAAATACGCATGTGATATTGCCTTTGTAGGCGCCACCAAGACAGAGTCTGATTCAATGTTTAAGCAATTTGACCAGCTGGATTCATATACAAAGGGATATCTGGACAGTCTTATAAGCGCCCAAAAACAGATTTATGGCTATAATTTCATTGAGCAGCTACTAACTCCGGAAATAATCCAAAAGCTAAAGGCCGTTTATCCAATCCATCTGGGTAATGACTATTTCGCTACAGAAAACTGGCTTTTTGCCAATTACTACCTTCATCAGAAAGTAACCGGAATAGAACGCTTTGAGATTTTAAATATGCTTTCGTCACAACATGACGTAAACCTTTACACCCTGGAGCCCACACCATTTCTTCCCAAGGTTCACAATTTGGGCCAGGTAAATTATTATGAAGAGGCTCCTCTGGCTTTCTACAATGCAAAGATCAATTTAAACATAACTCTTAAGAGCATCACAAGCGGTATACCCTTAAGAGCTTTGGACATTATGGGCGCAGGTGGATTTCTTTTGACAAATTATCAGGGCGACTTTCTGAGGCATTTTGTACCTGATCAGGATTTTGTTTTTTATGATAGCTATGAAGATCTATTGGAAAAGACAGAATACTATCTTTCCCATGAAAAAGAAAGAATTGAAATCGCAAAAAACGGATATGAGAAAGTGTGTGCCAGCCATACCTACGGAGATAGGATCTGTGAATTACTCAGTTAAGATCATTTATAATATACATCATGTAGCTTCACCTGAGCTAAATATTGTACTGCCATATCATTTTTACTTATGTTAATAAAATAATCCCCTATTTTCTTAAGAATCTTGATTTTATTAGAATACTTTGAATGTTCACTGTATAAAACCGTAGAAACCATATATGCAGAAATACAGTTATCATCAATAAAGGAATATGCGTCTTTGTCAAAGGCATCATCTTGGGAAAATTCTATTCTTCTCAAGAATAGTTCTAATATCATATATTTTTCCAGAAGTTGATTCGAGCAGGATATACCACTGATAAATAAATCAACGCCCATATCAATTTCTTTTTGAGTAACCCTTGCTATGTAAATGATTTTTTGAAGATTCCCCGAAAGAATTATTTCATCATCTGTAATTCTTTTGCACAAATATACACACGAATCCATAAATTCCTGATAATCGCCTTTAATTAGTGCTTCGTTAATTTTATTGATGATTTCTTTTTCGTTTGAAATATAGTATTCTTTTTTATCTCCTATAAAACCAAGAGTTTTAATATATTCGCTGCTTACCGTTTCATCCCTGTCTTTACATAGATTGTTAAACTCTTCTGAATAACAATCAAGTTCAAACTTATCATTCTCATATTCTTTAAGAAAGATTTTCCGATACTTGTCGTAGTTATAGAGATTCATCCAAAATCCATCATCATGAATACACCAAGGATAGTTCTGTGAAGGAATTACAACTTTGAATCCCGCTCTTCTATGTTCAAAACATTCGGAAACATCATAAAAATCGAAGCCATCAAAAATATCCTCTCGCCACCTGATATCTTTTGAAGTCACAATAATTGCTCCGTCAACCGCTACTGCATCGAAGCATTTTCCATTCTGAAGCCTTTCATTTAATATTTCGCAATCGTTCTTATCCGGCTCGTGTTTTCCAAAACGTCTTCCTCGCCACATAATTCCATTTTCAGGAAGTCTAAAAGTTCCCGCCAGGCCAATAAGACTTATATCATCACTCAATGCAAAAATATCCAAAACATTAAATAAAAACCATCTATTAACAATAAATAAATCCTGATGGAGATAAACCTTGTACTTCGCATTACTTTCATCCATTGCAGCATTATAAGCCGATGCAAGCGAATCAGCCTCACGAATCGTCAGAATATCAATATTAAATCCTTCTGGTATCCATAATCTTTCAATGTACCTCTGGCACTCCTGTGCAAGAATATCGTTATTTGTGCATATTATGAAGCAAAAAGTCTTTTCATCCATATATTTTTACCATAATGTTTTCTACGTTACGAGATTATAACAATTTAAGAAAGTTTTGACACAACCTCCTGCATGAGCGATTTAACCCCTTCATTAACATATCCTCCATTTTTCAATACCAATGTCATTATGACATTTACATATCCACACCATAAGATCACGTCAATGTTGGTTTTCACCAAGCATTTTTTCATGCAATCGATAAAAAATACTGATGCAGGATTACAATTTACAAACATGCAACCATTATCATCACTAAGCTCTTCCAATACAACAGTCCGCATCCAGTCATATTCTTCATATTTCATAAACTGTTGATATCGCAGGGCAAATTCACAGGTTTCATAATAGAAATGCCAAAAGAAAAAATCAATTATCTCATTTTTATATAGTTCAAAGATAGAATGATCTTCTTTTAAAAAATCAAGCAGACTTTTTTGTGCCTCAGCATTACACATAACTCTGTTTGTGTTGGTTATTGCAGATGCTTTTGACGCACTGCCGTGCCTTATCCGGTTATAGGTCAGTCTGTTGTCGACAACTGCAGCGTTTCTTGTATGCAAATACTGCGGGAAAACAAATTTAGCCTCTTCAAAAACAGTTGCCCCTTCATAAAAGGTTGCACCACTTCTCTGTAACAAGCTTGTTCTATAAAATTTCTTCCAATGGTTATAGCCAATTTCATCTGAAAGCAAGAAACTGCTTCTGGTCTCCCGATCAGAAAAATCATATATCTGCCTGATTGACAATTCCAAAACCTCATTGTCAGTAAATCCATCTTCATCCCTAAATGAAAGGCACTCAAAACAGATCAAATCTAAATCTCTTTCTTCTGCAAGTTCATACAAGAGTTTGCAGCTGTTCTCCTGAAAGCAGTCATCAGAATCGAGGAATCTTACATATTTTCCTTCAACATACTGTAATGCTATATTTCTGGCAGCCCCCTGCATCATATTTTTTTCGAGATTTATTGCTATTGTCTCTCTTGGATGCCTCTTTTCAAAATCTGATATTATCTGCCATGTCCCATCCTCTGAGGCATCATTGACTAAGATCACCTGAAGATTCTCAATTCCTAAAGTCTGCTTTTCCAAGGATTTAAGGCAATCAGAAAGGTATTTTTCTGTATTATGACACGGAATTATAACCGATATTTTCACATTACTCATTAGGAAGAATCCTCAAGACATCTAAAATCCGTATTCTTTTAGCGTATCTTTGGCGTATTCTATATATGCATCTTCAGTTGCCTTTTCCATAACGCCCTGAATATATACATCCAAAAGACCACACTCAATCAGAACATCTTTATACTTCGAAAGCATTTTACATCTGTTCTTATAGTATTTTTCTTTTGATAAAGACATTCTGCCTTCATCAATTCCCCCGTAAACAGAAACCAGTATTTCATCCAAATATCTTATTTTTCCGACAATAGACATTCTTACAGCCAGATCCCAATCTTCAAGAGCGCTTAATGACGTATCAAATCCTCCAATACTCAAAAAAGTCTCCTTATCCAGCATCATGGTCGGGGTTCCTATAGTATTATGATACAGAAGTTGCAGAAACGTAGATTCCCCCGATTCCAAGCTATCTATAGGAACCTCCGGAGTCTTTCTGAAGGACTGGTCCTCATGCCTTGCCTTTAATGCATACGCGCAATAGACTAATTTGCAATCCTGATTTTTTTCCAAAAAATCAACCTGCCTGGCAAGTTTTTCACTATACCAAAGATCGTCACTGTCATTAAATGCAATGATATTATACTTTGCCTTGGATACACCGAAATTCCGCGCAAAAGCAGTACCATGGTTTGAATCAAGCTTAAAATACTTAAGACATTCTCCCACGTTTTGTACTATAGCATTAACAACTTGTTCTGTATCATCTACAGAACCATCATCTACCACAAGGACCTCAATATCTTTATATGTCTGATTCAGTACGCTTTCTATTGAATCCACAATTGTTGCCCTGCGATTGTATGTCGGAATAATAACGCTTACAGGATTATTCAAATGTTACCTCCATAAAACATCTTCGCCTAGATAAATAAGGATCGGTTTCATCTTTCAGGTTATTACCTCCACAATCTGACGGCTGTACTCATCATCCTCCACATCCTGAATTATCCTTTTATCCCCAACCTCATCACCATTACAATACTTGTATGGAATTGCAACATAATCCAATCTCTCAAGATTCCTGATCATTTTCTCATAATAAAGATCAATATGCCCGATATCTACTGCCCAATATCCGGCTTTATAAAGGTCATAAGCCAGAACCGTTGCCGTAGGACCTAATGCCAAAAGAACGAGAGCATCTTTGGGCATTTTTTTCACTGCCTCCAATATTTCATCATATTTATCAAATGCATTTTCGGCAGGGCACAGAATTCTCTTTATACTCCCGCAATTATCAAATAGATCATTCCCAATCCCCATCCTTGTATATTTCCCTTCAACAAATATGCAATCTCTTTGGTCCCAGAGTCCACGGATCTCGTCAACTTCCTCCTGAGTATGTATGCTAAAACACCTGGCATCGGCATAAACCTTATTTATGTCCAGGATCTTTGCATGCATTTTTCTCACTGAGGGCCTCATATATTCTCTTACTGCATCTGCTTCTATTTCAGGTAAATCTTCCAAATTTCGGTAAAATGTAGTGTTTAGCCCAACAAGAAAGTCGTCATCATCAGCCTTTAATACTTCTAAAAGGCGCTCTGCAAGCTTATCCGACTTTCTTTGAAAATTCCATCTCTGAATTCCGGCTATGATTCCAAATTCGCCATCTCCATATCGTCCTATGCTTTTTTTCCGGAGAATGACATCATCTCTGGTTTCTTTTGCCGTAAGAAACGCAGGAACAAATACAGAAGAAGATACTTCTTCATCCCTAAGTTCATAAGGCATACTCTCCACCCTGATGCTGTTTATATAATTCAGATGCTTAAGTACTTCGATATCACGCTGGCTTTTCTCGGCATTTTTGATCATCTTTCCCAGAAGACCTGTAACGTCTCCCTGCCATTTTTTTATAGAAAGGTTCTCTTCTTCCAAAATGTCCAGTTTTCCGATCAGTGACTTATATTCCTCATTATCCATCACTTAGCTCCGATCAAAATAGTAAAAATCATTTGGCCGTTTTTCTGGCGCGAACCAAAAACTGAAAGACATCAAAATATACCCTGTCAGCAACGCCATCAATAGCAAGGATCTTTTCCCAGAAATCTCCATTTACTTGAGTATTTTGGTCAATCCTGTTTATGCCCGTGGTCTCTTCTACTTCATATCCTCTTTCAGTAAACAGCTTCTTGATCTCATTTAATGTAAAAAATCTCAGGTGGGTCCTATCGAGGATACCGGAATCCTGATAGGTAAAATTACCGTGAAGCAGCTCATAAATAACTCCCGCGTTCATGATGTTCGGAATACTTGCGATAATGCATCCACCATCAGACAGGCAGCCTTTTAATCTATCCACCAGCTTATAAGGATCCACAAGGTGTTCCAGTACGTCTCCAAAAAGAATGTAGTCATATTTCTCATCAGACGCAAACTCGTAGTTTTCAATATTTCCGCATTCCATATTGATCATCCTGCTGCCAATTTCAGCAACTCTTTCAACAATCTCTATTCCTTTCACTGTCGCCTTGGGGTATAAGCGCTTTATACGTGACAATGTAGACCCCAGACCTGCTCCTACCTCCAATACTTTTATTGCGCTATCCCTGGCATCTGTTATCATCTCGATAAGATCAACTCTCGAATTACTATAGTAATCCGGCCAAAATCCCCATTTTTCTTTGGCAAGACAGCTATCCGCAGCAAATACATTTGTATAAACCAGACTGTCATTTTTTTTCTTATCCTTATCAACTGTACTGAAAACATAACTGTTATGGCACGCCTTTGAAGCATACCCTCTTTTTATAAGCGACAGACATATATCATGGTCAAGGAAAAGACTTAGCTTATAATCTTCATCCAGGGGAGTTATCTCTGACAGCGCTTCTCTTTTAAACAAAGAGCATCTGTTGTCCAGGGCAAATGCTATCTCGCCTGAGTTCTTATCCGGAAGATTATTCTCCCTGGCAAAGGCCTTTGCTTTTTCAAAACTTCTCTCGTTTCCATCATCCGGCACCTGATAGTACTCGCCATTATTCAATATAGCCCCGCATGCACCATTCTTCTCATCGGAGTATAACTCCATTCTGAGATTAAATAAGGCATTTGGAAGCATACAAACATCATTGGATAACAATAATATGTCATTTTCTTCATCAAGCTCTGAAATGAAGCTGTTAAAAATATGTCCAAAGGCATCTTTCATTTCATTTCTGCCCGTAACGATCTGAATTTCTTTATCCTGAACATTTTCAAGCAGGTATTCTCTGCACCTTTCAGAATCACCATTAATATCTTCAAGGAGTATCACCGAAACTTTATTGACAGTTACCTCATTTTCTGCCAAAAAGCTATCCATTATCTCCGATATCTGCTTACCGTCCTCTTCATTTCCTGATCTGTTGGCATAAAAAAGCGCATTCTCATATGAAAGATATGCCTTATTCACGTTCTGCCCTGCATAGTAATTTCCCAAAAGGAGGTACAGCTCATAGTTTTCCGGATTAAGCTTCAGGCCATGGCAAATAAGCTCATACATGTCGTCATATTCACCGTATTTTTCCAGAATCGTGGCTCCCATTATACACAGCTTATCATCAAGCTCATGGCTACCTGTATACTCAAGGTATTCCTCAAGCGCCCTTCCCCACATTCCTTCATTGATCAACTGAAGAATACTATCCATTGCATCCCCTTTCATATTTTTATAACCTTAAAACCAGCCTATAATATCATTATAGCAAATATTATTATTCTGAAAAATGCTATAATGATAGGGAAATACTAAAATCAATATAGTCAGGAAAGCCTATGAATAACAACAATCTTGAAAATCAGGTAAATGCCTGTTTAAAGTCAAATGAATACGAACAGATCTGGTGCCTCCTATCCGCCGATAAAGAGGACCGGTATCAGGATTGGAGCAAAGAAAGAAAGACTATGTTCTGGCTCAGTTTTCTTGAGAGGAAATCATATTCCGAAGAAAGGAAGCACGGAATTCTAGGGAATTCAAAATCCCTTGATGAAGCTCTGAAAACATTTGATTCCTTAAAGAAGCTTCTTCAGCGCCTGGAATGGTGGCCGGAATTTGATCCCGGTATACTTCGAAATTTTTGTTTTTCACATAGCGTATCCCGGAAAGAACTTCTATGGATAATGGATGCCTATACCCTCGACTCTCAATATGCCCTGGATAGGTATAATGGAAAATGTCAGGCGAGAGATCTTTTTTTCAGAAGCGAAAACGAGATCAGTAAAATGTGCCAAAGGCACAGTCATTACCTTGATATGAGAAACGGTCAGGCGCAGGCTATATGTTTCATAACCTGCTGTAATAATGAATACGAATATCAGGAAATGCTTTCATGGATCGAAAGGCTCTGGATTCCGGAGGGAATTTCAGTTGAAACCATAAAGATCAATGCTGCAACATCCATGTGTTCCGGATATAACGAAGCCATGAGGGCTTGTAATGCTAAATACAAGGTTTACCTGCATCAGGATATTCGCATTCTAAATCCGTTTTTTATCTTTGATATAATAGACACTTTTCAAAGAAATCCCGGAAGCGGAATGATCGGAATGATGGGATCAGAAACCATTCCTGACTCAGGGATCATGTGGCAAAGCAAAAGATACGGCGCTGTTGTGCACTCTGAGTTTAATGCTGATTCAATAGCAGAAACGATCCATGAATGCAGTTTATACGACAGCGGCGATTTCAGTGCGGTGCTGGTTGATGGCTTCCTTATTGCAACCTGCATTGACATCCCATGGCGGGAGGATCTTTTTAAAGGTTGGGATTTTTATGACGCATCTCAATCTCAGGAATATATCAAAAAAGGATATAGCATCATTGTTCCGCCACAAGAAGTTGCATGGTGTCTTCATGATTTTGGCCAGATAAACTGGTCAGAATACGACAATAGCAGACAGATCTTTGTGAACGAATACTCAAAAATCAAATAAGTTTTTTGGCGCCTTCAATATATGCCCCGTGCTTTGACATGTTATAAAAAGTAATATCCGGGTGTTTTGCGATATTATCCGCTATTATTCCTATAAAGGTATTGAAAGTCCGCGCCGTTTCAACCATGCCACCATCTACAGATTTAACCTGTATTGTGCCACCTTTTTTATTCACCTTCCCATGGGGCATATTTCCTGCATAGTCCTTCCCTCCGGGAAAGGCCAGATCAAGACCAACCAGATATACTACTTTGCCCCCAAGGCGCACCGCAGCCTCCATTGCCATACAGGAGACAGTTCCCGAAACATCCCAGATATCCTCGCTCCTGCCCTCGTCTTCAGCTACTTCTCTGCTGGTAGGAGTGCAAACAAAGCATTTGTCACCCCTGTAGCGCTCTGTGTATTTCCAGTTAGTTGCCCAATCCGCCAAGAGCGGTACGCCTTCCGTAAAATCTTCTGCTCCTATGATGTGTTCAACCAGCTGTTCATAGGAATCTGCTGCGCAGATAAGGTCCGGAACAATATTCTCTTTCTTAAGCCTCTTAAGAACGGTATTGACAGCAATAATAGTCCTGCTGCCTTTACTTTCCTTCAAAAACTCGATATTATCATCGAGCGATGGCCCGGCAGCTACCATGACCCATTCCTTTTTATCTACCCTTTGTCTAAGTTCATCATAGGAAATCTGCTTTGATTTTTTATTCTTCCAAATATTGATCTTAACAGCATCCCCCAGTTCCCAGTTGTACTGAACCAGGGCAGCCACATAATCAAACTGCCCATCGGCAATTCCCTTGAACTTTACTTTTTTCTCGTAAGATATATATATGCATTTCTCTTTGCTGACATAATCAATGTTGTCCACAAAAAGTTTTATCACCTTTACCGAATCCGGATCACAGATTATTTCCAGGTTCTTTTCATCGATCCAGGATAAAACTCCGTAGCTTTTTGCATACGACAGAATCTTTTCATCCTCTTCATAGATGGTAATCTTAACTGCTCCCTGAGACCGCTCCCATATCTTGTAAGGAAGGTACCCCAGTCCGCACCCAAATATGATAATGTGCTCCATCTCCGGCTTATAGATAATATCTGCTATTCTTCCCGCTTCCTGCATTGGATCATGAACATCATGCATAAAAAAGCCTGTGTCAGGACTTCTTAATGTCAAAAAGCCGCTGTCAGAGCTCTTTAAAAGATAGCCCTCATCCTCCACTTCAATGTCTGTAAAAAAGGACATATACCGATACAGCTTGGGAATAATACCACCTTCAATAACCCCTGTAACATAGGCAATATCGTCCCAATGCTCCAATATCCGCAGTGCATCATTCTGAATACTGGTTGCTGCCTTGGGGTCACCTTGGGCATATTCATCCATAAGCCTCTCAAGGCCTGCCATGGCCTGATTATATTTTTTCATTGTCTGACGATCGTCATATCTTGCGATCAGTCTCAGACATTCTCTAAGCTGGTCGATTATAATCGAATCTGCATATATTTTTTCAAGAAATTGCTCTGCCATTTGCCCACCTCTCACAAATCTATTTTATCAAAATATCGCACATAATTGTATGGATAATATATAATTAGAGTATAAGGAGTGCTTGATATGCAAAAGATCAGCGTAATCATCCCCTGCTACAACGTAGAAAACTACATAGACAGATGTCTTGAGTCCGTATGCACCCAGACTGTTGGGGTTGTCCATATGGAGATAATCTGCATAAATGACGGTTCAACCGACAGCACCCTGGACAGGCTCTATATCTGGGAAAAGAGATATCCCGATAATCTTATGCTTATAAACCTAACGGAAAATGCCGGGCAAAGCACTGCACGAAATGCAGGAATTCTCCATTCCACCGGCGAATATCTGGCCTTTATTGATTCTGATGACTGGATTGAAAAAGACTACCTTGAAAAAATGCTGGACGTCGCTGAATCTAAGGACTGTGATATTGTTCAGTGCAGTTATATCAGGGATTCCTCGGAAATACTCTCCTATAATGATAAATCGATCAAATCTCAGAAATTCCAGCTCTTCTCTATAGATTCCGAAGATAAAAGAAAAGAACTTCTGATGAATAAACTTATCAGCAGCAATGCGCCCTTTAAGCTCGTCAAAAGAAGTCTTCTTTCAGATAACGATATTAAACTATACGATGGTTTATGCTACGAGGATATCAGCTTTGGAATCCTCCTTAGCCTGTATACAAAAAAGTTTGCAATAATAGAGGATAAACTCTATCACTACTACACAAATCCCGGTTCCACTGTCCTTAAAAAGAACAGTCTTCATCACCTTGACCTCATCACAACCTGGTCTTTGTTTCTTAAAGAATTAAAGGACCGGGGATTTTGGGATGCTTTCCAAAAAGAACTGGAACTGGAAGTAGTCTATTCCTGTGTCCTTATTTTCTGGAAGATCATGATCCTTAGATATGACGAAGCTCCCTATTCCTTCTACCGACTGCTTTGCGCCTTTGTTCAGTCGAATATTCCGGACATCATGACCAATGACTATATAAATAAGTCTTCTTTCAGTGAGGTTCACAAACTGATCTTAAACAGCTGTTTTCAGGAGCTGAGCCGATCTGAATTTAAACACTTTGCTGAAAGCATCAGGAAAATTGGACTATAGCCTCCAGTATTTCCCTTACAGCCCCGTGACCACCTTCTTTTGATGCCACATAGTCAGCTGTCTCCAGTACCTTTTTGCCGGCGTCGGCAGGACACGCTGATACTCCTGCTGCCTTCATGGCCTCAACATCATTGAGGTCATCACCAATATATAAAACATTTCCCAGATCAACTCCATATCTTTCACAGACATCCTTAAGGACCGGAAGCTTATCCTTTACACCGCTTTCAATGAAATCCATTTTGAGTTTCTTGGCCCTTCGCCTGTTAAGCTCCCTGTCCTCTCCTGTTATGATTCCGGTGATCACTCCCTTATCATGCAGCCTTGAAAGAGCAAGACCATCTCTGGTATTGAACTTCTTTAGTTCGTCCCCATTCTCAGAATAGTACATACCACCATCCGTAAGACAACCGTCGCAGTCTGTAGCAATCATGCGAATTTCAGGATATTCTTTGCTGATATTGCCGTTTCTTTTCTTTAACAGCATCTCTATTATCAGGAAATCAGAGGGCTCATCGATCTCCAGAGCAGTGTCCTCATCCATTTCATAGGCCTTCATATTTCCTGACAGTCTGTTTTTGCTCTCCAAAAGATCCTTCTTTGTAGTGATATAGAAAGCTCCGTTTTCCATCAGGTATCCGTCAAAGTCCTGACGCCTTGGCCTGTTGAATACATCATAATTGACAGGACTTACAAAGCCCTTTTTATCAGCCTTCCAGATAAATCTCTTCTGACGGACCACAGATAATACACTGTCTGTTCCCTCTGTATCAAATAGCTTAAAGCCCTCATCAAGATCTTTTGCCTGTAAAAGAGGAGAAGTAGCCTGAATAAGCACCAGATTCTCAAAATCGACTTTCTCAGCAAATTCAAGCATTACAGACTCTGTGGAGGCAGTGTCGTTAGCATTCTCCGGATCTCTGTCTATCACGGTAAGCTTTTCAAACGCAGGATCCGTCAACTTAAAGCTTTCAACAGCCTCTTTTATCTTATCGCTGTCTGTCGCAACGTATACTCTGTCTATGCTCGCTGCATCGCAGGCAGCCTTTGCTGTCCAATACACCAAAGGCTTTCCACATATTTCTTTTATATTCTTTAACGGTATTGATTTACTGCCACCACGAACCGGAATTAACGCAACTGTCTTATACATTTTTCATTCTCCAACACTCAATATGCTTTTATCTCAAAAATCTGGTAGCCGACAGCAATGTGCTGGCTACCAGACTATTTTACTCTTGATTTAGTCTCTACTCTACCCTTAATTTCTTCCTTACCTGCATCTCGCCTTCACCCAGCTGCTTTTCTCCATCACCAAGCATCTGCCCGATATCTATGCATCGATGGTATAGCATGTACATAGCGTTTATCTCAAGACTTGCCTTCTGGTCTGTCCCCCACATTTCATGGGAAAGGGTGACATGCCTCTCTACTATATCTGCTCCAAGCGTCACAGCCGCAACAGTAGGCTCAAGATTCTGCTCATGGCCACTGTAGCCCACAACACAGCCATATCTCTTTTTAAGAGTCTGGATGTACCTGAGGTTCAGTCCGTCAATAGGGGCGGGATAAACGGAATTAGTATGGAGCAGCGCATAATTGCCATTACTGAAATCCTCCAGTACTGACACTGCCTTATCCAGTTCCTCCTGAGTTGACATGCCTGTGGACATTATAACTGGTTTTCCGGACTCGCAGGCTCTTTTTATTATCTCTGTATTACCATTTGTGGCTGAAGCCAGCTTGATAAATGGGATATCGTACCGAAGAAGGAACTCAAGGCTTGGAATATCCCAGGGAGACGCACTCCAGGAAATAGGCTTTTCTCTGCAGTAGGCGTCGATATAATCATACTCCTCTTTTCCGAATTCTATCCTCTTTTTATATTCCAGATAGGTCATTTCTCCCCAGGGCGTCTGCCTTGGAACATTCTTCTGAGCTTCAGGAACCGCTATATCAGGAGTTCTTTTCTGAAACTTTACACAGTCCCAGCCTATGGCAAAAGACGCATCGATAAGTCTTTTAGCTATATTCAGATCACCGTTATGATTGATACCTATCTCCGCAATGAAATAGGGAAGGCACCCTTCTCCTACTTCTCTACCGCCCAGCATTATCCTTTTTGCCATATACTATTCCTTCCTGTTATCTTTTATCCTAATAAAGAAAGTCCACATTTGACAGTATCTATAATTATCCGACCAACTCAAAAACTCTTATTTATATACTCGCAAATCCTTCCCGCAATCTTATAGTACACATTCTTCGTATAGTGATTTACACTGTCCCTGAAATCCGCCTGAGAACTAATGAAATCTGTGATGTTTATGGTCTTTATCCTCTCATGATCCGCTGCAAATTCTTCTATGACAGGATTAAGCTCCTTATATACTTCACATCTTCCTGCAAACTCGTCATCCTGTCCCTCATAGTCCACCTCACTTCCGAGGATCAGGATTATAAGCGGCTTGCCCTTAACATGGTCATAAATAAAATCAAGATTTCTAAGAAGCTCATCAAGAGGTGTTATACCCACAAACTCCCAGTCTTTCCTGAAGTTTTCGATTATCGCCTTCGTGAACTTGAAGTCATGTCCCTGGAGCTGTCCACTGATATAACCGTCTTCATTGTCAGGATCCGTCAATGGATGTTCTGCTTCTGAAAAAGAGATATAGCCCCCGGTATTCTTATTCCTGTATAGTCCTCCGGCCATATCCTGCAGGAGGCTGAAACATATCACGTGATATTCCTCAGAGAACAGTTTTGTTTTAAAATCCCCCTCGGTAATAAACGGAACATCCTTGATCATGGCCTTTATCTCATCCTCAGACATATGGGCACTTTCCCAAATATGCATGGAATGGTTCTGCCCGGTGGTGACAAAGCCCAGATCGTTTATATAATTAAACTCCGTTGTTATGTTTCCGCCGCCAAGATAAGGCGCTATCTGATCCAGGTCACAGGGGCCCTTCAGGAGCACCCGTACTCTGTTATCCCGGATGGCATCCTTATAGACAACTTCTTCGTCACTCTCCCTGATCCAGGGAACTTCCTTTGAATTCTCTAGTTTTATGGAAACCTTTTCTTTCACCTCAAATGCAGGATTTCCAAGCTTATTGTAGATATACTGCTCAATTCCCATTCCCAGTACTCTGCAGGAAAAGAGAAAATGCTCCATCTTCTTTTCTCTGGTGTTATAGCAGTAAAAGCCAATTATTCCATAATCACCGTACTTATCTCTTGCTGTGACATATCCGCTGTCATTCCAGTCATTGGTAATAAGTCTTGTCAGAATCTCCTTGTTATCCCTGTTCTTGGTGTAATTAAGCTGATTGCTCCTCATGACCAGTTCATGGATTCTGTCCAGATTCTCAAGGCAGTTCTTGTTTATGGTGATCCTTATATCACTGTCATATAAAAACTGCTCTTCTGAGGCACTGCTCTTTTTTGCGATATTCTTTTCCTCTAAAACCCTGTAATGCGCAAGACGCTTATGATCTTTGTCTCCGGCAGGAGTCTTTGCAAAGTAGGTCGACAGGTAAGGGATAATATCGGGAGTTGCAGTCATTATGCCATTACAATATACCTTTGCCTGCTCCAGGTTTCTTACATTATCATCGATAAAAAGAACATTCTCAGGCCGGAGCTTCATAGCTTCAATCTTTCCTGCCATCTGTGTGCCCTTTTCATCCCAGTTGATGTTATTAAACACGAAGAGATCAGCAATTCCTGCTCTTTCAAGTTCCTCCATTACCGCGTCTTCATCATTTTTGGAGGAAATGCTGTTGGCAACTCCGTGATCAGTGATGCTCTTTATCAGATCCGCATTCGAGATGGGAAGAATAACCTCTCCCTCACTAAGGATTCCCTGCCAAAAGGTATCGTCCATATCCCAGATTATCAGCTTTATATCTTCGTATGGGAAATCCTCATAGTCATCATTTTTTATGATCACCGTAGCATTTGGCAAAAGAAATCCCGAAAGAAGACCGGTCATTGCCTCATCCATGGCTGCCAGAGCCTTTTTCTCAATTATGAGGATGCTGAATATGGGATCATTTATAAACTCCATAAACTCATCCAGCCCCGGGAATACCCTCTCTGTTACCCTGGCGATATTGTAGATCTTCCTGTTTGTCTCGATACCGACACACTCACTGTTTGGGAAAAGACTCTTTATGGCCTTCATCTCTGAGCCAAGACCACAGCCATAGTGAAGAACACTGAATCTCGATTCCTTGCTGAAAGGAATCTGGGATATGACAGTCCCGCTGGCATAGGCATACTTCATAATGTCAAAGCCATACTTTTCCTTGAAAAGCGCATAGTTCTTCTGGACGATGCTGTTGTAATCAGTCTTGATAAAGCTTTCTGAGCCCGCATGATAGATGAAGCTGTTTCTTACAACCTTCAGTCTGTAACCCTTCTTAAGTATTTCCATGGACAGAGCGTCATCTTCAAAGTATCCCGGAACAAAGTCCTCATCAAAGCCTCCAACTTCATCCCAGACTTTCCTCTTTATGAGCATGGCAAAGCCGGATAACCTTACCCTTTCCAGCAAAGCATCCTTCATAGGTACGTTGACCTTCTCACCATATGCTATATATTCATCCACACTGTCAAACTCAACGTCAATGCGCTGTTTGTTACCGGCGTAATTGGAAACGCTTCCCACCGCACCTATATCCTCAGCAGAATAAAGGGCCTGCTTCAAAAAGTGAAGTGCGTCAAATACAAGTCTTGTGTCGTTATTTAAAAGAAATACATCGTAGTCCTCATACTCAGTTCCCACAGTGGCTTTCACTGCCTGATTGCAGGCCGGTCCAAAGCCCACGTTTTCTGTATTTTTGATGAGAATAATGTCTTCCTGCTGTTCAAGCCACTGGGTAACCCCATCGGTGGAGGCATTATCCACCACAACGATCTTATAGGTATCCGGAGCCAATACTTTCCTGATACTCCTTAAGTTTTCCTGCATGAAGAAGGAACCATTGTAGGAAACCACCACAATAAGAGTTTTGGCTTCCCTTTCATTACCGGAATGGTAGCCCCCTTCCTTGACATTGGCTTTTCCTATCTCAATATCATCAGCCCAGACTTCCTTGTAACCGTCTGTATACTCCATCTGCGCTGCCTGCAGCAGTCTTTTTGCAGATATCTTCTCCTGATACTCGGGATTATCAAAAAAGTGTTTGTTTACCTCAAGGGGCTCCTGGCCCTTTTCAAAGGATATAGCATTAAAATCTTTTCCAAGCCAGGTAAAATCCCTGTCACAAATGGTATCTATTCCAAAAAAGCTTCCCCCAAGCCTGAAGGAATGCCAGTCCCTGAGCTTATATACACTTGGGTACCGCAGGGCCACATAGGTGCCATAGGTCTCAAACTCACTAAAAGACGAATCGTATATCTTTTCAGGTTCAATGCTGTTTATTATCTTTTCCCAGAATTTCTCCCCTTCATAGCTGTCATTTTTCTCAATATCAGCTATAAGGCTCTCCATGATATCCCTGCGGATAAGCATATGCTCTGAGATAAAAGACCTTTCAATGACCTTTTTGAACCCCGGAAGGATCTTGCCGAGAGTATCAAAGTACTCAGGATGATACTCATGCTTAAGATCAAGATACGGCTGCCCCGTCTCCTTACTGAACATCTCTATCTTTCTGCAGGGTATGGTGTCCCCGTCCCAAACCATGTAATAGGTATCAGGACACATGGCAGAATACTGCATTTTAAGAAACTGCTGATAGTACCAGCCGGTTATACCTCTTGGCAGTTCCTGCCCCTTTAAAAGAGGCTCCAGCCTTTTTGCCATGCAGGCGTGAACTTCTGCAAAGGGAATGATGTCATTTTCATCCACCCATTTTACTTTATCTCCGATAGCTGCATCACCTAAGGCTATTTCTCCTACTTCCTTTGAGCCAATAAAGCAGATCTGTCCATATGGGAACTGATCCACAAGTCTTGGATATAGCCGCATCAGCCTATTACAGTCTGATGGAGTAACTACTATAAGTGCGTCAAAATGCATTCTCTCATCCATATAACTTCCTCCGGAAGGGATCATCGAGGTTATTTACAACAATAATTAAAGTTCTTCTGCAAAACCTGATATTTTAAAGATGGTTCTCAGTTTTTCATCATATCTGAAATCCCGTTTTACTTTCTCATAGCCTGCTGTCGCTATCTTCTTTCTCTCGTCATCGTGCTTTAAGTAGTAATCTGCTAGTTCCACCGCTTCACCGGTACTTCCAAATAGCACCACTTCCTTTTTATCCTCAAAGAATTCCTGCAGTTCCGGCTGGGCATTGGACAAGAGGAAGCCTCCGCAGCCAAGTACATCCAGGGCCCTTAAAGGAATTGCACTCTGAGCTGACCGAAGGCTACTGTTTAAGTTAATCTTAGTGGTCTTAAAAAGAGAAGGCATCTCTGTGTTATAGTAAACCGGTCCGTGAAGCTTTACACTCTTCAAAAAATCTTTTTCCGTATCCCCAATATCGTAGGTATAAAGATGTACATCAAACCGTCTTCCAAGAATTTCCAACAGTTCCAGCCGGTCCAGATAGGTAACATATTCAGCAATAGTATAAGAAACCTGCTCCTTCACAAGGCATAAGTCACTTCCCGATTCCTTGTACTGCCTGTTCATCTCATCAAGTATTGGCTGGGATATCAGTTCATCCACGATCCATCTATCCCTCGTATCCTTCTGGACTTTGATAAGCTTATCCAGATATGCTGTCAGATCCCTGCTAAGACCGTTTTCTATAAGTGCCAGCTTCGACCTGTAGAGCTTCCCCATAAAGGAAATGTCCCCCTCAAATCTGCTATCTCTTTTAAATGCATCATATTTGTCTGTATTTACTCCCAGTGGCATATGCCAGAACCTGTCATAGCCAAGCTTCTTGTATTTTTCTAGCTCAATTTTGTCAAAATGGAAAATGAAATTAGTCTCATAACCCATCTGTTTGCAGGGAAGTACATTCATGGGCGCATCATAGGGCCAGGAAATATAACGAAGTCTCTGCTCATGACAAACCTGCGCTATTACAGGATAAAAATCCGTTGAAAAAACGCAGTTGTAGCTATCATTTGCCAGTTCCTCTTCAAGCTTTTCTCTGAACTCCTCATTGGTATATACGTCTTTTCCCTTAAAATCGTAATAGAGCTCTTTTAAAGCTGACTTTCCAAAGAGAATGCCCAGATAATGCATAACATCCTCATTAACGTAGGATGCGGAATTTACCATCAAAAGCCTCATTTCCCGGTGTCCTTTCAGCGCTTAACATTTTTCAAATAGTAATCATAGAGATCATCAAAGCTGTCACTCTGTAATAATCTCCATACATTGTAAATATCTGAATATTCCCAGTCCCACCACTTCATCTCAAGGAACTTTTCAACTTTATCCTCCGGAAATCTTGGTTTTATCACGGTGCCAGGATTTCCGACTACTATACTGTATGGTGGAACAGATTTTGCCAAAACAGTCTCGGCTCCAATAATACAGCCATCACCTATTGTTACACCCGATAATATTGTTACTTTGCTTCCAGTCCACACATCATTGCCAATTATAATGTCACCCTTGGAAAAGGCGGTGCTTTGATCGGTTTTAAACTCCTTGATGCCGCACACATCAAAAGGATACGTGGTATTCCATGTCCCATGATGCTCTTCAGCCAACATATAAACATTATCCGGACCAATAGAAGAAAACTTACCTATATACACCTTTGTTCTTTCATTTGCTTTAGGCTCATCAAGAATTCTTAATCTTGTAAAATACGAAAAATCACCAACATCCGCCAAATGTAGCTGTTCCCTTGGATACATGATCTCGACCATATGCTTTAGCCAGATCATTTTCCCTTTTCCATTTAAAAGATCACCTGTTCCTCCAAATGCGCCATAAAACTGTATGGTGTCATCATTTCCCAGAACCAAATTCACAAGCTTTTTTATATTTTTTTCTGAAGCAGAAAGAATGATCACAGCATCAATGACCGGCATACTATATACAGTGTCCATTGAAACAAGTTCGAAGCCAAAGCATTCTTTTTCAGGTGCAGTATCTATTCCGTAAACTTTTATTATATCAAGTTCTGGAACAGAATAATCTATTATGTCCAAAAATAGCTGCTTGAATTGCTTTTCCAGAAATACAACACATTTCCTAACAACCATAAACCACCTCTGTAAATAATTATATTTGCCCCAAGACGCCTTTGTAGACTATAATATGTTTAAATAGTATCGTATTTAAGTATAGGAGGTTGGAGATGAACAGTTCTTTTCCCTGCGTGATTCCCACCATTACCAAAGATTTTCTTCGTATGCAGATGAACTATAAAAGACTTTTTGATCACCTGCAGATTTCCGAGATGGTATTTGTGGGACCTCCCGATCTGGAAGTTAATGTCAAAAAAGCCCAAAATGATGGCCTTTTCGATGATTATCCAGTCAAATACGTCAATGAAAACTCTCTGATTAACATAGAAAGCGTACGTCCTGTATTTAACAGTCTCATTTCTCCTGAAAATAATCTCAAACCTACTGCTGTTAACTGGTACTATCAGCAGTTTCTCAAGCTTGCTTACTCACTGGTATGTGACTGCGAATACTATCTCTGTTGGGATTCAGACACCCTTCCCCTCAGGAAAGTCGATATGTTCAGCCCCGAGGGTAAACCTTACCTGGATATCAAGCCTGAGTTTAACAACACCTACTTTATTACCATTGAAAACCTCTTTGGTTTCTCAAAGATTATTGAAAAATCCTTTGTGGCCGAGCATATGCTGTTTAATACGGCTCTGATGAAGGAAATGATAGGCGAAATAGAAAATACAAGCTTCGAAGGAACTAAATTCTATGAAAAAATCCTTCATGCCGTAGGGTCGCAGAACCTTAATCAGGGCTTTTCTGAATTTGAAACCTATGGATCCTGGGTAGGAATGCGCCATTCCTCTGCCTACAAACTAAGGGACTGGCGATCCTTCAGGAACACAAATTTCTTTGTTGATATCAGCGAAGTTACTCAGGCAGATCTGGACTGGCTGTCCATCGACTATGATGCTGCCACTTTTGAAAAATATCAGGAGACCAATGCGGAACTGACCGAGCTGTTCAGAAATCCCAGATACAGGGAAAAGCTTACTCCAAGACAGTTCTACACTTCCGTTCTTGAAAGTGGGATCTTCGGCGAATATACCAATGGTTCTATTGCCGGGGATGACTTTACCGCGCCGGCTTAAAAGCCTTTTCCATATATCTGATAGCATAAACGCATTTTACTTTCAGTATATTCGCTCTATGACCTGGGTCTGATAGACAGGATCGGTTATATCCTCTATCTGCCGTCTCTCTCCAATTTCATCCCAACTGCAATATTTGAAGGGGATGGAGACATCCTGTAAAAGAGAAAGGTTCCTTATATACTTCTCGTAATACAGATCAATGTGCCCAATATCAACTGACCAGTAACCTTCCTTGAAAAGATCGTAGGAAAGGGCTGTTGCCGTAGGGCCAAGGGCCAGAAGAATCAATTTATCCTTAGGCTGCTTAAGTACGGCATCCATGATGTCATCATATCTGTCTATGGCATTTTCTGATGGACAAAGAATACGCTCAATGCTCTTACAATTATCAAAGAGATCATTTCCAACTCCCATACCGGTGTGCTGTCCCTCTATGAAAATACACTCCTTCTGATCCCAGATTTTTCTAAGGCCCCTAAGGGACTCTTCAGAATTCACCTCATTCATAAGTGCATGTCCATAGGTCTTTTCAGGGTCCAGCATCTTAGCATGTTGTTTTCTGACCTCAGGACGCATGTACGCCCTTACACCATCGGCATCGGCCTCATCCATGTGTTCAAGATTCCCATAGAGATTCCTGTTGATGCAGACAAGAAACCCCTCATCAGAAGCATTAAGTACCTTTTCCAGTTTTTCTGCAAGTTCGGGTGAAGCTGACTGAAAATTCCATCTTCCGATACCTGCGATTATCCCAAATTCCCCATCTCCGAATCTGGAAATGCTCTTTTTTTCGTCTGCCACAATGCTTCTGGTTTCGCTCTCCGAAAGAACCTTTGGGATAAATACAGGGGATTTATACTTTTCGTCCCTCATCTCATAGGGCATGCTCTCAATTCTTATCCTGTTGATGAAGGCATTATCCTGAAGCTTCCGGATATTTTCATTCTGTTTTTCGAAATTGGACAGCATCTGCTGCAGGACCTTTGTAATCTCACCCTGCCATGCCCTGAAAGCATTGTTTTCTTCTTCCAGTCTTCTGATCTTCTCAATAAGTTCCGCTTCCTGTTCGTATGGCATCCACTGCTCCTTTTAATTCTCTCTTTTCATCTTCTGTAAGATAAACATTATCCATAATATCCGGAAAGTTTTCCTCCATATATGCCACCAGTAAATTGGCATTTTCATGGGGTAGTTCCGAAAAGCTTCCAAGCATGAACTTGTAGATATTGGAAAATACTTTCTTGTAATACACAAGAGCCAGCTCCTGTTTCATGGAATCAAAAAGACCGATTTTCCTATACTCTTCCATTGCCAGGGCAAAACAGTTAAATACATCCATATAGTACTTTTTTCGCCCATCCGAGAGCATTATCCCAGCATTGTTCTTGTAATAGTAATAGCCCTTCATATTTACCCAGAGCCAGGCATTTGCATAGGCCACGGAAAGATAAATAAAATAGATATCTTCCATCCGATATCCTTCCGGGAAACTCAGATTATTATTCTTTATGAAATCTGTCCTGAAGAGTTTTCCCCAGGCAGGATGGAGCATGGAGTTATCGATAAACAGCTGCCGCAGTTCCACGTTGTTTTGCAAAACCGTATATCGGATATCAATTGTCTCATTTTTTTCCAAAGAAGGAATGTCACCTTCAAAAACCTCAAACTCGCAGGAAACCACATCCGATGGATAGCATTTTTCAAGAAGATACAGCTTTTCCAGCATATCATCCGAAAGCATGTCATCTGAATCAACAAATGTCACGTAAGGATCCTGCACATAATTAAGTCCCACATTTCTGGCAAAACTAAGTCCACCATTTTTCTCGCAATTGACCACACATATATTGTCAGGATATTCCTCCTCATAATCCATTAGAATATCCGCCGTGGAGTCAGTAGAAGCATCATTGACTGCAATTATTGTAATGTTCTCCCTGCCAATAGTCTGCCTTAATATGCTATCAAGGCATCTTTTCAGATATTTCTCCACGTTGTAGCAGGGAACCACAACGCTTATCCTATCCCTGACGATAGTCTCCTGCCCAATTCCCCATATGTAAGACGTGAGTCTTCGGCCATTGATAATCCCATAAATCTTTGCCCAAAAGTCAAACAAAGCTCTCTCATCTTTGAAGTCTACAATTGCTTCTCTGCATTTTTCAGGTGATATGGAAGGAAATTTGTCGTCTGCTATCATGTCCAGAATCTTTGCAAAATCCTGAACATTATTATCTTCATAGATAAATCCGGTTATCCCGGGCTTTATTATCTCTCCAACTCTGCTGGACACATTTGCTATAACCGGAAGCCCGCATCCAAGGGCTTCAATTGCCACTAAGGGAGATCCCTCATACATTGAGGACATCGCAAGAGCGTATGCTCCTTCAGCATATTTCCAGGGATCATCGGACCAGCCGACAAACTCCACCTTTTTCTCTATCTTAAGTTCTCGGGAAAGCTTTTTTAACTCCTCTTTTTCGTCACCATCACCAATTATGCGAAGTTTCCAGTTTGTTTTTGCAATGGCTATAGCGCAAAGAATTATTCCTATATTCTTTTCTTTGGACAGTCTTCCAACAAAAAGTAATGTACCTTTTGTCAGTTCCTCTACTTCATGGATTTTTGACAGATCCACAGGATTATTTACCCTGTATATGGTCCCATCTTTATCAAACTGTCTGATCTCACCTGCAATTTCGTCGCTTATGGCAAAATGAACATCTGCATATTTAATGAAATCTCCGCCTCCGTAGCCGGATTCCTTGTACATGCAAAGCGGAGCATGTAACCAGGAGGCAACGGTTATATTCTTACCCAGCATAGAAAATGCTCTTTTGGCGACATATGCCATCATAGGCCATGCCGTTGCAATAGTAAGATCCGGTGTCCCGTTTTTCTTTAAATATTCACCGTAACTACTGATAAAATCACTCAGTTCATGTCCGGCTCTGGTGGTGAAAAAATAAGTAAACTCAGCACAATCAGCAGCCCAGTCAACCTTTTCATAGATCATCTGGACTATGCGAACCCGGCAACCTTTTTCACAAAGATATTTAGACAGCATATTAATACAGTTTTCAGCACCTCCTATGGCTGCAACTGCTACCAGAATATCTATTGTCGGATTTTCTTTTGTGCTGTAATTTAGTCTCATTCCGCACCATCCATCGTATATTTAATTAATTATATCGCAAAAAAAGATCCTGCACAAACTCGCTATTTATTAGGATTTGGAGCACTTGCTAAGGTTTTTTCGCTTATGTATAATTCTTTATAAGAGGGTATATAAATGATTCAAAATTCCAGGCTATTACAAATCGAATTAACGTCTAAAATTGATGGTACAAAAACACTTTTTGATTTTTCCCATGAGACTGATTCAGGCAAAGTCGCCCGCACTCTAAAATATATCTCAGTTTATCTTCTTGAAGACTCCAGTAACGTACAGTACTACTATGAGAAAGAAGGTCAAAATGAACTTTGTTGAGATTGCCGGAGGCCTTGGGAATCAGATGTTCCAATACACATTTTCCAAATATCTGGAAACAGTTACCGGAAAGCCTGCTCTTTTGTATCTTAATTATTTTGATTATGCCGCCAAGGACCCTAATATCATCTGTGCCAGGGAATTTGACCTAAGCTATTTTAACGTTCGCTATTCTTCAGTAAAGGGCACCGTAAAGTACGGAAAACTTGTCACAGATGCAGAATTTGTGGATGATCCCGGCAGTATTCCTCTTGGTTTTTATAAAGGCTACTGGCAGGATAAACGCTACTTTGAATCAATTTCAGATGTTGTCAAAACAGATTTATCTCTCAATTCCCAATACATAACTTCAGATATCGAAAAAGAAGCCAAATTACTTAGTGATTCTGACTCAGTATCCATTCATATCAGACGTAATGATTACCAGCTTGGAAATAATAAAGAAATCTTTTACCAATTAGATGCCTCCTATTATGAATCCGCACTGGAATATCTCTCAGATGTTCTTGAAAAGGATCTGACGCTTTTTGTTTTTTCCGATGACCTGGATTATGTAGAGAATAATTATGTTTTTTTAAATCTCTATGAGCACCACTTTATGACCGGGCACAAAGCGTATGAAGACCTATGTCTAATGACCAGGGCAAGGCATCATATTATTGCTAACTCCACTTTCAGCTGGTGGGGAGCAGTTCTTTCAGATTGCACCGATGGCATTACAATTGCGCCCAGGCATTGGTATAGACAGCTTCCCGACCCAAATCTATATTTTGATAATTGGATAAAGCTATAAAAATCGAAAAAAGGCTCCGGGAAAACCCCGGAGCCCTTTAGGTAGCTGCAACGATTGCAATTGACCGCTTGTATTCACAAACGAACTACTATTATTAGCCGAGAAGTGAAAGTACTCCCTGATTGGACTGGTTAGCCTGTGCCAGCATTGACTGTCCAGCCTGTGCAAGAATGTTATTATTCGAGTACTTAACCATCTCAGAAGCCATATCTGTATCACGAATAGCAGATTCAGCTGCTGTGGTGTTCTCATTGACATTATCAAGGTTCTTGATAGTGTGCTCAAGTCTGTTCTGGATAGCACCGAGATCTGCTCTCTGGCTAGAGATAGACTTAATAGCTGTCTTGATAGTGTCAATAGCCTTACGACCATTAGAACCATCTGTACCAGTTACTGTAAGTCCGGATACACCGATTGTACCTGCACTCATGTTAACGATTGAAACCTTGATGTAATCGTTACCTGACTGGTCTGCACCAACCTGAACTTCCTTGTTAGTGAAGGAACCATCAAGAAGTGCCATATCGTTGAATCTGGTTGTTGTAGCTGTACGTGTGATCTCAGAAACAAGTGAATCTACTTCCTGCTGGATGTATGCACGGTCCTGAGACTGAAGAGTATCTGTTCCAGCCTTAGTTGCCAGCTCATCCATTCTCTGAAGCATTTCATGAACTTCTGCAAGAGCACCCTCAGCTGTCTGTACTGCAGAAACACCATCCTGAGCGTTAGCTGAAGCCTGTGTAAGACCTTTGATCTGACGTCTCATCTTTTCAGAAATTGCAAGACCTGCTGCATCATCTGCTGCTCTGTTGATCTTGTAACCGGATGCCAACTTCTCGCTGGACTTTGCCTGAACACCAGTTGTGATTGAAAGCTGTCTCTGTGCATTCATTGCTGTGACGTTGTGTTGTACTACCATATTATTTCCTCCTTGAAATTGTACGGTGGCATCCTTGCCACTCGTTTGAATTGTTTTGAAATGAATTTCAGTGCTGGCCTAAAATCCATCCCTGTTTTGTTTTACACCTTTATTATCGTCCAAAATTCTAAAAACTTAACCCTGAATTTTATAAATTATCTATAAAATCTAGCATAGTATGATATCTTGAATGAAACATTCAAGATATCAGCAAACAAGCCTATTCCAGTCGACTTACGTCGAAGGGCTTGTTTGCCACCTGAATCAGGTTCTCACGAACCCCGCAGCAAGTGCGGGTTTCTGTAATATCATCTAAGAACTTATATCCTATTACATTAAAAAAGGAGCTCCAAAGAGCTCCTTTTGGAAATTTAAGTTTACTGAAGAAGTGAGAGAACTCCCTGATTTGTCTGGTTAGCCTGTGCCAGCATTGACTGTCCTGCCTGTGCCAGGATGTTGTTGTTGGAGTATCTAACCATCTCTGCTGCCATATCTGTATCACGGATCTGTGACTCAGCTGCTGTGGTATTCTCTGTAACGTTATCCAGGTTCTTAATTGTATGCTCAAGTCTGTTCTGAACAGCACCGAGATCAGCTCTCTGGCTGGAAATTGACTTAAGGGCTGTCTTGATAGTATCAATAGCCTTACGGCCGTTAGAACCATCAGTTCCTGTTACATACAGGTTACTAACGCCGATAGTCTGTGCACTCATGCTAACGATTGAAATCTTGATGAAATCGTTATTTGACTGGTCTGCACCAACCTGAATCTCTTTATTTGTGAAGGTGCCGTCAAGAAGCATTGTGTCATTGAATTTTGTAGTTGTAGCTGTTCTTGTGATTTCGGAAACAAGATTGTCTACTTCCTGCTGGATGTACTTACGATCCTGGGACTGAAGAGTATCAGTTCCGGCCTTGGTTGCCAGCTCATCAAGTCTCTGAAGCATGTCATGTACTTCAATAAGAGCACCTTCAGCTGTCTGTACTGCAGAGATACCATCCTGTGCATTTGAGGATGCCTGTGTAAGACCTCTTACCTGACGTCTCATCTTTTCAGAAATTGCAAGGCCTGCTGCATCATCTGCTGCTCTGTTGATCTTGTATCCTGATGATAACTTCTCGCTGGACTTTGCCTGACTGTCGGTTGTAATTCCCAGCTGTCTCTGTGTGTTCATTGCAGTAATATTGTGTTGTACTACCATAATATAATCCTCCATGAACGGGCTCCGCTTCCCTGCTGCCTTCCGTTTATTTTATTGTGCAGCTACCGCGGAGTCCCTTCCATGGCTGCTTTTGTTTTGTTTTTACACTAATGATATCGGCATGTTTTTTACAACCTTAACCCTTTTAGAATAATTTTTTCATATTTTTTGCACAATTGGAATTTTTTTTTTCAAAATTTTTCATTTTGCTATAAACTTTTGAAAAAAATAGCCGATAAAGAAATCCAAAACGCATAAAAAACGCCCTATCCGTAGTTTTACGGATAAGGCGTTCGTTTTCTTAATTGTCAGTTTTTTGTATCCAAAAACTGTGGAGGAATATCCTTAAACTTATTCATTGTGGAGTAATAATTAAAGGCTGCCGCTGCACTTCTTTTGCCGGTCGACATCTTCTCTCTCTCCAAGCTGAAATAACTATCAGCCAGCTTTTTGTTCCTGTGCTCTGCTGCCTCAATAGATGCGCTTCTGTCCATTATTTCATGAATAAGCTCCTGCATACGTCTGATCTGGTCTGCGTAAGCTTCTCTGTTGGCATCCACATCCTTTTTTACCCGGTCAAATAGACTCTGGAACCCGTCATCAAGTCTGTCAAGTTCCTCAATATACTGTCCCTTAACCTCTATGGTCTTATCAAACACAGAAAGATCAATATCATCGGAAGATAGTATCTCCTTTTGTCTTGTATTTTCTTCCTCGATCTTTTTCATTACCTCTATTTTTTTTATGAGGCTTTCCTCGAGCATATCAAGACTTGCAGATATCATTTCCCCCTCCTGACATATCATGCAATTACTGCAGAATTTCTAACCAGTAACTTTAGTAGTATTATGCATCCTTTACATATACATGGTTGGCTTTCATTACTTCTATCCAGGTATCCCTGATAGCGTGAAGGTGACCGTTGATCTCGCCTACAATCTCTCTGTCCTTGGTGATATTGGCCTCTACCAGTCTCCTGTCAATATAAGAATACATATTTTCGAAATCCCGTGCAACAGGATATTTCATATCCAACGTGTTTCTGAGATATTCGATTATCTTTTCGGTTTTTACTATATTATTATGTGCTTTCTGAATATCCCCTTTTTCCATAGCGAAATCCGCTACATTTAAAAATTTGATAGCACCATCATAGAGCATTAACGTAAGCTCAGGAGCACTGGCTGTCATTATCTTATTATTCTTATACTGTGCATAAGCTTTCTGTTGTGGGCTAAGTACTGGCATATTCTCTCCCTCTCATTCATCTTTGTTTAATTTCCGCCTAACATTCCGGACAATGAGCTGCTGGAACTGTTTATCTTAGCCAGCGCTTTCTCCATCGAAGCAAACTTCGAATAATATCTGTCCTGGGCTGCTGTCAGAGCTTTTTCGGCATCGGATATCTTGGTGGTATATGAGCTATACTGCGATGCCATCAGCTTATCTTCATAAATCGTGAAGGAACTGCTATACTCTGTTCCTTTCATGAGATCTGAAAGCTTTCCGTAAAGAGATCTGGACAGTTCAGTAAAGAATCCTTGTACAGCTTCCGGATCTGATGAAATAAATGCACTTAAAAGATCTGTATTGCCGCTGGTAACAGAATCATCTTTGTCACCATCTATATGTAATGCATCCCTTTCATTCTCATCTGTTGCAAAGTAGCTTCCAGTGGCTATACCAAAATCGGCAAGGTACAGCTTCTTCGTGGAACCATCCTTCATAGTAACATCCACGCCCAGATTCATAACACTCTTAAGGCCGTTACGGATATTGCTGATGGTCTCATCTCCACTAAGGAGTCCGTCTTTGATCTTTTTCTCCCACTCTTCGACTTCCTTATCGCTCATCTCTTCCTTCTGGTCGTCGGTGAGCATCTTATACTTTGTAGCTTTGTCAGCATTATAGGCTGTGGCAAATTCCTTCATCAGCTCGTTGTACTCTTTGAGCATGTTCTTGATGTTATCGTAAATGCCACTGGTATCCTGCTTTGTACTTAAGGTAATGTTTTCAGCCACTTCATTGGCTGTTATGGTAAGACCGTTTATACTGAAAGTATTGGAATCACTGGTATAGGTAACTCCGTTAAGTTCGATTTCTGCATCACTGCCTTCAATATAATTTGTACTGTTAAAGCCAAGCTTATCGGAAAGAGCAGAGCTTACAGCTGTGAAATTATTGCTATCTCCGGCATTTTTAGCAGATACAAAAAATCTGTTGTTGTTTTCATCATAATTGAAATTCAAAGATGTACCGGTAACTGACGATGTTGCACCTCTTAACTTTGACACTACATCATCTATTGTATCGGTCTCAGCTACATCAACAGAGATAAGATCCTGTGCATTGTCTCCAATCTTGAATTCCAATTTATTTGTTCCGGAAAATCCAAGATCTGCCATTGTACTGCTCTTGGATGCCGCTGTGGTTCCATTCTGAAGTGTTACTTCATTTCCGGTAAGAAACGCAGAAGTGGACAAAGATTTAATACTCAGTGTCTGGTTTGCGTTCATGGCGCTATCACCGGTAACAACTGTTACAGCATTGGAATTGGAAGCCGTAGTAGTTTTCTTGGTGTAAGCGGTAGAGAACCTCATATTTGCAAGGGTTCCATTGTAAAAAGAAGTAACCTTCTTATTCAGTTCTTTCCACTTATCCTGTTTCCAGGTCAGCTTTTTCTGATTATTTTTATTCGTGTCTACCTTATCCTGATGTCTCTGCGTAAGAGCAGTTATAATGCTCTCAGTATCAAGTCCCGAGTTCATACCTGTTATTCGTATAGGCATATTATCTCTCCTTTCTCAATCCGTGAGTATGTTGCCGGAAATCCTTTTCCCTTTTAGTTACAGGACTCTTTGTCAGCGCTTTTCGTCAACCATTATTCCTGCAATCTCCCAAACCTTGGCTATCATATCAAGGGTTTCATCCGGAGGGAACTCCTTGATAACCTTATGTGTTTCCTTATCAACCATTTTAATGGTTACACGGTTGGTCTTATCATGTATGCCAAATACAGCCTCTGCATTTGAGGTCATCTTTTTTGAAACCTCAGCAATGGCCTTCTTTACCTTGGCATTATCCTCCTGGATCTGCTCCTCAGTTTCTGCAATGCGATTTTGTGCCTGTGCAAAATTAGGATTGCTCTGGGAATCGGAATTTGACTTCGCAGAATTGTCAGCCGCTTCTACCTTAAGCTCAATTGATGTCCCGGTAGCCTCATAATTTACAATCTCAGACTGAGATTGATTTTGTTCCTGTACTCTTGTTTTTACTTGTGGCTGAGTCTGCTGAATCAGAGGCCCAAAACCATTAATTGCTTCCATTCCCATGATTACACCTCCGTGTTAAATGGACATTTTCCACATTGTTACAGTATTTCTTATCTCATATATCGGTCAAAAGGTGTTTATATTTATACCACTGACACAAAAAAGAAAGAATTAATAAAAATTTTATAATTAAACGTGTTATTGTATATTTAGATGGATATTAACAGAGACATACTTCTCATTCTATTTCGGAGATAATATGCTGAATATTGATATAGTACTAATGGTCGGAGGCAAAAGTGGTCTAGAAGTGGCATTGAATAGAACCGCTGATTATCTTTCGAATCATGGAATTCATACAAGATTTATTCAAATAGTCAGCACCAACTATTCCTGGCATACAAAAACAGCTGATTTTATAGATCTTGGTTTTGATAGAAACCTTATTTTTCAGGAAACAATAGAAGCATATGCAGCTGTCATTAGAGCGGGTAGTCCCGATTTGGTTCTGGTAACCGGTATGCCGGAAGTATTATATATTGCAAAGGGTGCCTTGTCTGATTGTGCTCTACCCGTCCCTGTGATTGCCTGGTTTCAGAATGATCTGTCATATTATGGCATTTCTTCAACCCACGGAATGGATATTTTTTCTTATTCTGATATTGTATTTGCCACTAATGATCAGATGGCAAATGCTATCCGGGAAAACTTTCCTTCCAAGAGCATATATCGTGTATATAATCCAATCAACCTCAAAAACATTTGTTTCTCCGGTGATAGAAACACAAATAAAATCGCATATATTGGAAGATTATCTCCTGAAAAAAACGTGCAATTGATCCTAAAGGCCCTTTCTCTTTCAAAGAACTATTGGGAACTTACTATAATCGGAGAGGGAGATGAACGGCCTCATCTTGTTGCCTTGTGTCAAAAATACAATCTTTCTACTTGTGTCCATTTTTATGGATGGACAGATTACCCTTGGGATATGGTTAGTGATCACCGCGCCCTTATCGTTTCAAGCATAGACCATTTTGAAGGTGGCCCAATGACTGCCATAGAGGCTCTTTCCTGCGGAATGCCTGTTATCAGTACCCCTGTCGGTTTTATTCCTGAAATTATTTCTAACGGCAAGAATGTATTACTCTATGATTTTGATGCTCCGACTGAGTTGGCAAATATATTAGATACAGTCATTACCCAGTCCATAACTGAGAATGACGCTAATTTCTGTAGAGATTCCGTCGTTGAATACCGCCCGGGAATAGCCCTATGGGATTTTCTCTGTAAAGTTACGGCATCCGCTAAACTTGTGGGGCTTCCCCAAAGACACTGGGAAGATAAAGAAAATAGGATTATAAAATACAAAGCTTCCGTCCTGATATCTGACTTAAGTAAAGACGATAAGCTTTTTATAGATCAGCTGACCTCTCTTGCAAGCCAGACCATAGAGCCAGTTTATTATGAAATAATCGTTGTACATACACAAAAAAGAAATACTTTAGATTCATTCCTTCATGAATATGAAGCTAAATACTCCGACATTGTTCTTTTAGTTGAATGTGATGATCTTTCCTCAAATAAAGAAGCATACGAAATTGCCAGTTCGTATGCTTCCGGAGATATGGTATTTTCTTTTGAAAACATCAACAAAGCCCCTGAAAAAGGATTTATCGAGGAACTATATCTAAAGCACATATGCCATGAAGCATAGGATGAAGGAATCTAATTTTTTGCGGGAGTTTTTTCAAACCTGGGTCCTAAGAATCATTTATGCTTCCAGCATATCCTTCAATAGCCCCGTATATGCAAACTTCTCCCTCACCTTCTTCTGCCCAAGAAGCGCTATCTGCTGCCTTTCTTCTTCATGAGCAAGATAATAAGCCGCCTTTTCCACCATTTCCTCCGGTGTAGTGGCTATAGCAAGCTCCACGCCATCTGTGAAATACTCCGCAATCTCTTCTGTATAGCTGGTTAAGAGAAATCCTCCGGCAGCCATGACATCCATTACCCTAAGGGGCACTCCCGACAGGATAGATCTAAGGGTTATGTTGAGGTTTATGCGGCTTCTGTGGAAGACCCTCGGCATCCTTGTGACATAGTGGGCAAGCCCCAGATTGGCGACTCCCTCTATTTTTTTTGCATCCGGAGTGGTGTACATTACTGTGTCAAAGTAATGTCCCATGGTTTCAAGAATGTGATGCCTTTCGTTTACCGTGACCTTTTTTCGTAGGATATCCATGAGCACATTGTCGTAGTCAAGTTCATAGTTTCCCTTCTTTTCGAAATTGATATACTTGTGAAGCTCAGCCTTTACCTGATCTGTCATCACATTTTTGTCGCTAAAAAAGTCTATGCCGAATACGCTCTCCTGGGCGGCGATCACTCCGTCAACGTACCCCCGAAGTTCCTCCGGTAAAAACCCCACCTGGTCATAGAAATTGTATTCATTGTCATAGAGGTTCCCTAAAAAGCACACATCATGCTCGTAAATGATATGACCATCGGTCTGACGATCCAGCTCGTCGCAGAACTCTGATAGCCTATCAGAATTTACTCCAAGAGGCGAGTACCTTACTGTATCAACTCCCCTGTTCTTTAGCCTTGTAAAAAGAGCTCTGTCAAAAACATAAACGCGATTGACGGGATTTGAAAGTGTTGGGGAATCAAGGGTGTAATGGGGGCAGTCAAAAACCCAGGAAACATAGGGCATGCCATGCTTCTGGCATATTTCGGAAATTCCGGGGAAATAGTCAAAGCTATAGACCATGTCGTAATATCTTTTCCCCTCTTCCTCTCTGCGAAAGGCCTCCTCAAAGGCCGCCTCCATCTGCTCTGTAAGTTCAAAGCTTCCGGAGGACGCCTTAATGACATCCACGTGATGCCCAAGGCGCAGCATGGCGTCCTGACAGTCCTCACCATTAAATTCATCCCAGAAATAATACAGTATCCGCATACATATCTCACCCGTTGGTAACGCGCTATAACTATTCTTTGTGACCTCTCATAAAATCTACCTGATCCTTAATGCACACCTATAGAAAAGGCTGCTGCCCTTTTGGACAGCAGCCGGTAATCTCTTGAATATAAAAATCATAAGAGTTTCTTGAGTTCTTCGATGCCTGAAACATCAGTAGCCTGCTTATTCTCATTCTGAATCTGAATATAAACTTCTTTTCTATAGATCGGAATTTCCTTAGGTGCTGCAATTCCGAGCTTGATCTGGTCTCCCCTGATATCCAGAACAGTGATCTCGATATTATTATTGATAACGATTGCCTCATTCTTTTTTCTAGATAATGCTAACATTCTTGTCTCCCTCCGTGGTGTTTTAATAAGTATTTGGCAATTATTAGCCCTTAAGACTCTTTTTTCTCCTGAAGAATATCATAAATTGGGAACTTAACAGGATATTCATCATTATCAATAATTGTCTGGCTTGCTTTCATAGCCGCAACATTGATGATAAAAGGTCCTTTCAGGTTAACAGTCATCTTTGTAAGATCATGAGGTACCGTAACCGTTACCAGAATAAGAAGGTCTTCATTCTCAAGCTCCCCAATCTGCTCTACCAATGATTTGTCAACCTCCGGCTTGTAGTCAGGACATACTACCAGAGGATCCATTACAGGCATCGCAAAGCTTGGCTCATCAATTGACTGAAGCCACTTGATAGTGTCTGTTCCTTTCTCCTCATCATACATCAAAGTGAACTTTTTAAGATCAGGGAATCCGATTATACCATTAGGAAAAGAAATTATCTTGCTATCATCAATTTCAACTTCGCCAAAGATTCTAGTTGTTAATTTCATGTCATAACCTCCATAGTGATTTGAGATACCCATTACTATTATTAATTATAAACGCTATTACGTTCATTTGCTAGAAATATTTTCAGATGTAATTAAGAAGCGAAGTCTGGCTTATCTTACCTGTAGCCATTAGGCTTGCCTCGTAGGTTACCTGAGCCATGCTGAGCATTGTTGCTGTCTCTGCCATATCAATATCTTCATTATCTGACTGCAGAGTCTTAAAAGTTGTGGTCTGGGTCATAAGACGCTGATTTACAAGATCAAGTCTCTTTGCCCTTGTTCCGTTTGCTGTTACTGCCAGGTTTGCCACATCAAGAGATTTCTGGTTGGAGGTTATCTTTTTCTCGAACTCCTTCTGCATCCTCTCTCTTAAGTAGTTATATGCCTTGGTTGTAGCATCTATCTCAACATTTATCTTTTCAACTATGCTTTCTGATGGAGCCTCTTCAAGCTTGCTCTTAAGCGTTGTTATTGTTCCGCTTATCAGCTTTAGTTCGTTGAGGACTGACCTCAGATCGCTTACATCTCTTTTAACACTTGTAGTAAAGACTTCCTGGGCTGTGGTATTTACCACAACTGACTGAGCAAATCCCACGTCATAGGCTATATCGTGAGGCGCTGAACCTCTGTTATACAGAATGGTCTGATTGCTGTCATTGGTATAGGCGCAGCTGAAAAGATTTTCCGGCCTTATGTCACCCTTTACCCACTCTTTTTTATCATATACAGCATCGATGGACTTGGCGTTTATGAGATCCGAAAGAGTTGAAAGCTTTTGCTCCAGATCTTTTCCAAGAAGGATTTCACCAGTAGCTGCATTAAGCACTGCAAGCTTTTTTCCGCTG